>CANRIB010000004.1 GCA_947630575.1 uncultured Bacilli bacterium | reverse complement strand
AGGACGGTGTTTTATGATAAAGTTTACGACACAAGAGTTAGAAATGGAAAGTAACTTAAAGCAAAGAATAGAATTTGTTTGTGAATTTTGCCACGTTACACCAAAGATTATCAATGGTAATATCAAAAAAATAAACAATACTAACTGAAAATAATGAGGCACTCTCTTTAAAAGTCAATACTCTATAAAAAAATATTGAAAATAAAGATAAGAAAATAAAAGAATTAACAAAAGGAAACAAAAATTTAACACAATGGTAGAATACCTTAAAAATTTATTTAATTGATTAGTGAAATTCATTAAAAATAAGATGTTTGGTAAAGACAAAGAACGCGAAGATTACTGGAAGTTTTCAAGTGATTTATCCAAACATGGGGATATTTAGTGAGGACACTATTGCATTAATTAAAGATGACTATACTAGGAATAAAGAAAATGATAAGCACAAAAATAGAAATTATAGTGAATTGAATTATAATATTTTCAGTTAGTAGTAAATAAAATTACTTTTACAAATTGCTCACCGTTTGTATAAAATACTACCAAAAAGTAATAAATTATGCTAAAATAAAACATAGAAAGAGAGATAATAATTATGATAAAGCCAGAACCATTAAAAAAAGGAGATAAAATAGCAATAGTTAGTTTATCAAGAGGGATATTAGGAAAATCAAGTTGTAAACATGAATTAGATATTGGAATTAAAAGATTACAAGAATTTGGGTTAGAACCCGTCATAATGCCTAATTCTTTAAAAGATTTAAAATATTTGGAAGAACACCCTGAAGAAAGAGCTTCAGATTTAAAACAAGCATTTATGGATACATCTATTAAAGGAATTATAACAGCAATTGGTGGTAATGACACTTATAAATTAATCCCCTACTTAATTGAAGATGAAGAGTTTAAAGAAGCCGTCAAAAATCATCCAAAAATATTTACTGGATTTTCAGATACAACAAATAATCATTTAATGTTAAATAGATTGGGATTATCAACTTTTTATGGTCCATGCTTTTTAGTTGATATAGCAGAATTAGATAGTGAAATGTTGCCATATACACAGGAATATTTTGAAAAATTCTTTAAAAATGAAGAAAGTTTTGAAATATCATCAAGTCCTATATGGTATAATGATCGTGAAAGTTATGGTATTAGTGAAGTAGGAAAACCAAGAATAGCTCATAATGAAACTCACGGATATGAAACATTAAATGGTAACGGTATAATTACAGGTAAATTATATGGTGGATGCATAGAAAGTTTATATGATGCTATGACAGGGGCAACATATAGCGATGAACCATTAATATACGAAAAATATCAAATATTTCCATCAAATGAAGAATGGCAAGAAAAAATATTATTTTTGGAAACTTCGGAAGAACGACCTACGCCAGATATGTTAGAAACTATGTTGCTAGAATTTAAAAATAGAGGCATTTTAAGTTTAGTTAAAGGGGTAATTGTTGGGAAACCTATTGATGAATTGTACTATGAGGAATATAAAAATGTTTATAAAAGTGTTTTTGCTGATTTAACAACTCCTGTTTTATATAATGTTAATTTTGGGCATTCTGTACCTAGATGTATATTACCTTATAATGCAGAAACTACAATTGACTATGACAACAAAAAAATACTAATTAATGAGCCAATTTTTAACTATTCTATGCAAGAAAAAAGACATAGATGATTTACTGCTTAAATTTTATTAATTAACTCTATAATCAAAAAAACATTGTTCAATAATTTATAAAAATATGGTTACATTAAAGAAAAAATTAATAAAAATGAAAATTCTCTTTTTAATAATTACTTATTAAATAAAATATGTGTTGATAAAAACCCCACCAATAATTGCATAATGAAAGAAAATGGTTATCGTTTTCAAGATAGTTCCCACAATAACTATGTTTTATTAAATAATGAGCTATGGCGAATAATTGGTATATTTGAATTCGAACAAAAAAATCTTATTAAATTAATAAAAGTTAATAGTATTGGTGAATTTAAGTGGGATAGTAAAAACAAAAACGATAAACATGGAATAGATATCTTAAGAACAAAAAAAACAGGCATTTTTAGTAAAACAAATAATAATTACCTATTAATTGAAACTTCTTCTAACTTATATTCCGAATAATTAAAATGATTTTTTATAGCAAATTCTAAATAATTATCAATTATGATATTCATTATAATAGGTATATTAGTTAGAAATACATTCAATTGTTCTTCATGTGAATATTCTTTTGTAGATTCATTTTCATTAGTAGGAAAATCACTTATTCCCTTTATAACTACACATTCAACATTGTTAGCTTTACAAACATAAGCTATTGCTGATGATTCAGTATCAGCTATTGTTATATTATTTTCTTTTAATTCTAAATAATCTTTCCACATAACAACTGGTTTATCTGCTGTTCCAAGTGTACCTGTATTTACATTACTATAATTACTCATATCAATTGTAATAGTAAAAGAATCTTTTATAAGCGGTTCTGTTTCCTTAACTGTACAATCATACTGAACTAATTTATTTGGAAAGAAAATATCTAAATTTTTATATTTATCATCAATACCAGCACAAGTTCCAACTACTATAATTTTACTTAAATTAAAATGATCTATCATATATTGTGTAGAGGCAGAACAATTCATTTTTCTGACTCCACATCTATAAAACATAACATCTTCTCCATATAAATTTATTTTAAAATACTCTCCAAAAGGAAAAGTTTCACAACTTTCTATATTAATATTAAATTTATCTAATACTGCTTCCCACTCTTTTTTTGCAGCAACACTAATTCCTATCATAATTATCACTTCTTTCTATTTACTAATTAACATTATAGCACGTATAATAATGATTAGTAAATTGATGAAGTTGCAAATTATTAATTTGTTAGTATAACTTTAGATGTAAAAGTAAATTTCAAAAAAAATAAAGAAATAGAATTTTAATAATTCAAATTGCAATTTGCACGATAAAAAATTTATAAAAAATCAATTTACTATTCAATAAATATCAAAAATATATTAACCGGGAGATTATATAAATTCTTTCGTTATGGAAAAAAGTTGTAGATAACTACTTCATTCGCTCCATTGACGAATCTATTCGAACTTTTAGGTTCAAACTTAATATAAATATCAACTCTAAATGGATTAATTTTTTGTTTGTAGAAAAAATCATCCTTATAGAAAGGATGTGCTATATGTTTAATATTTCGATAAAAAAGTTTAGATATTTTATTCATATTAGTTAATACAATATCTATGTATATCCTATAACTTTTTCTGCTCATTAATAATTCTTGATTTACAAACACTAATAATTTTATTGAAAATTAGATTAATATCTATTTTATCTAAACTAAGTTTCAGCTTCCTTAATTCTATATTTCTTACCTAATTTTATTCATATAAATATTATCTCCTATTTTTTATATTTATTTTTTTGATTTATTAACTAATAATCAATTTTATTTATCAAAGATACAATTCCATCATCAATAAATAGTAATCAATTTTATTTCGATCAGGTATTATTTTTAATTCATTATAGAATTTTGGAATAAATTCTTCACCATAATTTCTTTTTATTGACTTTTCACATATAGCTAGATCAAACCATTTATCAGCTAGACCGCATTCTCCAACATCAATAAAACCTGAAAACTTATTGTTATATGCAAAAATATTAGGCAAACTTGTATCTCCATGCGAAAAGCATAAATCATCATAAAATTTATTTTCTTTTAAATATTTAAGAATATTGTCTAAAGTTCCATATTTTTCTAATGTTTCTTTTTTTAAATCTTCTTCTTTTATCAATTTATTTTTAACATTATTTTCTATTATTGAAAGTTTATAATCAATAGCAACATCAAATGGACAACATTCTATATCAACAGAATAAATATTATTAAATGCATTTGCAATAACTTTAATACCAATATCTGGATGATTAATGTAATAATCAGAACATACCATTTCACCCTGAACAGATTCAGTAATTAAATACTCAGTACTATCTGATATATCATATAAAATTATTTTTGGCACATTTAATTTTCCTTGTAACCATTTCAGTTTTTCAAATTCAGAAGTGAGCATTCCTTTTTTAGATATTTTTAAATAATAGGTACCTTGTGTTTTTTTTACTTTTATTACTTGTGAATCAGAGCAGCCTATACCTATATTATCCAAATCACTATTTTTAATAAAATTTGATACTTTATTTGTTAAATCGTAATTAAATTTCATTCCTGTTCTCCTATCTTTTTTTCCCCTGAGATTGAACTAACTTTCTTACCTTTTGTTCTTTAAAGTAATCATAATTTCCTAAATATTGGTGAAATTTTTCATCTTCTATATTGACAACTCGTCTTGCCAACTTATTAATAAAATATCGATCATGCGAAATAAAAAATAATGTTCCTTGATACTCTTCAAGTGCTTCTTCTAATATTTCTTTTGTATCAATATCAATATGATTAGTTGGCTCATCTAAAATTAGTAAATTTGCTTTTTGTTGAATTAGTCCAAATAATTTTAATCTTACTTTTTCTCCTCCTGATAATTTTCCTACTCTCTTAAACACATTTTCACCATAAAACAAAAATTTTGCTAAAGAAGAACGTAAATGAGTTTCTGTTCCATTATATGACTTTCTTGCAGTTTCTAAAATGGTAGCATTTTCATCTTCAAATATTATTTCTTGTGGAATATAGCCTATTTTTACATTACTACCTATTTTGATTTCACCCTGACAAATATTTTCTCCTGTCAAAACGGATTTTACAAATGTAGATTTACCTGCTCCGTTTTTCCCCATTAAACATACTTTTTCTCCATATTTTAAATACAAGTCAGCACCATCTAAAATTACTTTATCTCCAACAATTATTCCTAAATTCTCTACCACTAATACATCTTTACCAGAACGTCCATCTATTTCAAAATCAAGAGGTAATTGTTTTTTTGACTCTGGTCTATCCAATACTTCCATTTTTTCTAATTTTCTTTCAATACAAGCAGCTCTCCTAAAAAATCTTGGATTATCTCCTCTTTCTCCCCATTCTTTTAGTTTTTTGACTGCATTTTTCATTGCTTCTATCTGCTTTTGCTGATTCTTATATTCCTCAAATTCCGCCAATGCTCTTCTATCGCTTTCTTCCAAGTAATAAGAATAGTTCCCATGATAGACATCTGCTCTTCCTCTATCAATCAAAATAGTCTTTGTTGCTACTTTATCTAAAAAATATCGATCATGAGAACTTATAATAACTGTTCCTCTATAATTAGATAAAAATTGTTCAAACCATTCCAAAGTATCAATATCAAGATGATTAGTTGGTTCATCTAATAGCAAAATATCTGGACTGCTAATAATTAATGAAGCTAAATTAACAATAGTTTTTTCACCACCAGAAAGTGTATTAAAACTTCTATCTAACATTTCTTCAGATATCTTAAAGCCATTACATATTTTACTTACCTTCTCATCAATTTCATAACCACCCATATTCGTAAATTGTTCTTGCAACCTACCATAAGTTGCAAGTAATGAATTCATATTTTCTGGAGAAACTGATGCCAATTGTTCTTCACAACTATGTAATCGTTTTTCTAAAACAAATACCTCTTTAAAACTATTTAGTAAAATATCTCTAACGGTTACTTCATCAGAAACTTTTGGAGGAATTTGTGATAATAAACCAATAGTTGCTGTTTTTCTTATAGAAATCATACCTTGATCTAATTTTTCTTCTCCAGAAATAATTTTAAATAAAGTCGTTTTTCCACAGCCGTTAGGTCCTATTAAAGCAATTCTCTCACCTGTTGTAGCTTCTAAATCAAAACCGTCCAAAACCTTTTTAAACCCGAAACTTTTTTGGGCATTATTTACACTTACTTCTATCAAAATAATCACTTCCTTATATAATTAGATTTTCAATATTATAGCATAAAGTTGCTTATTTATCATTATATAATAAACATTTTTCTATAATTTCCTTTAATATTACTAATTGTTTTTCTATATCTACATTTCTAGTTCTTAATAATATGAATTTATATTTCTTCTTTGAAAAGCAATATTGAATACATTTTCTATTTCTCTTTAATTTTATTAATTCTATTTGATGTTGTAATTGAAACGATAAATCACTTGTTTCTAATTCAATAATCAACCTTTTATACAACTTTTTATCATCTACCCATATTGGATAACGATGCCAAACATTTTCAATATGTTTATCTATAGGAATACATTTTATTGCATCATATTTATTGATTAATTCATAATATTTAGTAGCATTATCTCTTTGCTCTTGAACAATATTATTTGCTTTCTGTATTAAAGTATTATAATTTATATCATTACATAATGGATATGCATAAGATAATAATATTGAGTTTTCTTCTCTACTTTTATTATCACAAAAATCTATTTTTTCGAGAATAGTTTTATCATTGAAGAATAAGCCTCCTCCAATTCCATAACTTAACGGCTTTGTCTTGCCAAAGGAAGTTACAACAATATCGCTGTCTTTTCCTATATAATAATTTTCTCCTTTGATATTCCAAGCCTGAGCAATATCCTCTATAATTTTGATTCCTTTTTTCTTATATTCTTTAATATCAATGTCATTAAGTATTCCATATTGATGTACTAATAAAATGCAATCAATGTTTTCGGTTTCTAACACTTTAATTATATCTTTATCTGTCAAATATAAACCATTTATAGGTTCAACTATCACAGGTATATAGTTTTCTTTCAAAATAGTGTTAATGATAGAATAACAAACTTCAGATGATACTAAAATTTTAGCATTTTCTTTTAGATTTAAACTCGTTAAGGCTACTTCAATTGAAAGAGTTCCAGAATATGTTATTATTCCATATTTTTTGTGAAAAAGATTCGCCAATTTTTTTCCTAATAATAAATTATCTTCTCTCATATTTTATCAACTCCAAAATAATTATATTTTACCATTATTAGCATCAGATTTTTTATTACAATAATATACTTCAACATTATCACCTACTTCATAACAATAATCAGTATGGGATGATTATTAAATCAAATTCTTCGTTAGAATTAAAATTTAAAAAGTCTATACAAATAGTATCAATATTATTATTTTTTTCTTATCCATATCATTTTTCTCCATAATCATAAACATCTATATAAGGTTTATTATTGATATTCCAATGAAGATTATAAAATCTGCTTTGATATGCTCCAAATGAAATATTAAAGTCCTCTATAGATTCAAATACCGATCCTTCAAAATCAATATAACGAACTATGTTATTTTCGATTAAATATTCAAATATTTTATAATATATGTACGCTATAGCAACATCATCTTTTTCTCTTTCATAAAATGAATACAAAATATAAGCAACATTACTATCCCAAGCAATATGAACACCACCAATTGTTTTATCATTCTCTCTCGCTACAAAACACATACCTCTATTATTTGAGATTGTTTCATGAATATATTTTTTCACAAAATGAGCTGTAGATTCAAATCCATATTTTGATTCCCATACCATAGCTTTTTCTACATTAAAATATTTTATATCTTTATCAACTTCAAACTCTATTTTTCTTTTTAATGCTTTTCTAATATCTTTTTTTCTATCTCTCCCAAAATTTTCATATAATTTTTCAAGACCAACAGATAAGTCTAATTTATATGTATAGCGTACTTCTGGAGTGAATCCTGCACGAATAAATGGCATAATATCAATAATGTTATTATCAGTAGAAAATTGAACTTCTTGATAATGTGCTTGCAAATATTTACATAATGTTTTTTCTATATTTCTAATATATCTAATTTTATTTCTTTCATCCTTTGGAAGATTAAAAATAACTGGTCCCCCATAGGGAATATACATTGTACTCTGTGCAATAATATTTTGGTTATTAGAATTAAAAATAGGCATAAATCCTTGTAATTCTTTTTTTTCATCATATATTATCAATATTTTTTCACTATTTTTAAGTTTTAAAAACCAATCATAAGCAAAACAAGTACCATTAAAACTTGCATCAATTTTATTGTTTATGTTAGGAATTTCATATATACTCCCAACTTCTATATGCATATTACTCCTCCTTCTTATAAATGACTATATGGCTTCTTACAATACTCTCATTTTTTAAAGAATCATATACAGAACTTCTTCTTCCCCAAAAATCTAAAAATATATGGTTTTCTTTTTCATATAAATACTCTAAATGATTGAATAAACTAAAGAAACCAATATAATTTTTCCGTCCAATTGTAGAGGTTCCCCACTTTACTGCATACCAACATCCATTACCATTTTTAAACATTAAAGAATAAGCCAACGGATTATCATTTAAATCACACACTACCACTAAATTACTGCTTTTATTATTTATTAACAAAAAAGGTAAATATTGCAAATCTTCTCTATCCAAACTTTTCATATCAGAATGTTCTTCTTTTTTCCAAGAATGAAAATCTATATCAAGTACATAATTCCAAAGACGTATCACATCAGCAATAGACGAATTATAAAATTTATAATTACTTTTATTTGCTATATAATTTTTGTAATTTTTTCTTATTTGAGAATGAAAATTATTTTTTAAATAGTCTTTTATATCTGTATCCAAAAATAACAAAGGTGCTTCCCATTTATCAATTATTTCATAAGTAAATTGGTTTTCATTCGCCCAATTTTCAAGTTTTTTTAGTAATTCTGAATCATTTATATAATTAAATTTAATCTTTTTATGATTCAAAACTTGAACTTTTAGCGAATCTAATACATTAGGACCAATATCAAAATCAAAAAAATGTTGGCATTTTAATATGTTTTCATTTTCGACAAAATAAAGATCTCCAATTTTTTTAATTTTATCAATCGGATATCTCAAAAGAATAGAATTATTCCAAACATCTGATGTACTAAAATTCATTTTTAAAATCCTCTAATTTTTTTACGATAAATTTTAAATGCTTTGGTTTTAAAGAAGCTGATAAACTAAACCAAGCAACTCTTCTAAATAAATCTTCTGTGTTTGGACATTCTTTATCCTCATAATTAGAAACATTATATGGAAAATTGGAACTATGCCATGACACCTTATACTTAAATGTATCAAAGTGGTTAATCAAATTACTACAATATATATTAAAACCTATTCCAAATTTGTTCATATATTTTATAAACTGCTGACACTCTTTTTGTGAAGAAAATTCTATTGCAATGTTTGAATGAACTAATATACTATTATCAATATGTGGTCGTAATTTATAAAAGTCAGTATCTAAATTATTTACAATATACTCATATACTTTCTTTTGCTTATTTAATATTTTATTTATCTTTTTTAATTGTTCATTTGCTATAGCACTTTGGATTTCTGTTAATTTAAAATTTTCTCCATAAATTGTTTTTCCGTTCTCCCATGTAGGATAATCACAGCCAACTCTATATCCTCCATTATCGTGATACATTTTTGCTATTTGATATATTTTTCTATTATTTGTAGCAATAAATCCGCCTTCACCACAAGTAATCGTCTTTCCTGCTTGTAAACTAAAAGCACCAACATCTCCTATTGTTCCAGTTTTCTTGCCATCTATTTCTGAACCAAAAGCCTGTGCAGCATCCTCAATTACAATTAAATTATGTTTTTTGGCTATTTTCATTATGCTTTTCATATCACAGGGTTGTCCTTGCATATGAATCGCTAAAATAGCTTTCGTTCTTGTTGAAATATTTTCTTCAATCTTTGATGGATCAATATTCATTGTATCATCAACATCTACAAATTTTGGAACAGCACCACAAGATAAAACACTACTTGCAGAAGCAATAAAGGTAAATGGCGACATAATAACTTCATCTCCAGGTCCAATTCCATTGGCAATACAAGCTAGTTTAATCGCTGCTGCCCCATTTGAACAAGCTAATACATATTTAACATTAAGATATTTTGCCATATTCTTTTCAAATTCATCTGTTTTATATAAAAGATCTGGTCCATGATATCGAAATAAACTTTTGCTCTTTAAAATTTTTCTTACTGCTTTTTGTTCTTCTCTTCCAATATAGTGTGTACCTAAAAATGGATCATTTGGTATCATCATACTTTCACCTCATTTATTTTCCTCATAAATAATATTTGCAATTTTTTTTGCAGCATCTTTTTCAAAATGTTCTACATAATCATTTCTTATTGAATAAAATTGGCTTTGATCTTCATTAAAAAATTCATCAACCATTTTATTAACAAATTTTCTATAATCTCCAGATAAATACTCTTTAATATTTGAAACGACTAAATTTACACCAGATTCTTCATCTAAATATTTAGGAATCTTTTTATAAAAATCAAAATCTGACCAATTAAGAATTTTAAATCCAAATTTTTGTTCCTTATAATAATCAAGCTGTTGTAATTGACTATAATTTATCGCTGGTAAATACATAATATTTTTATCTTTTCCTATTGACTCTATAAAGTTTCCTAAACCTGATGCCATAATACAATATTTTGATTTTTCCATTTCTTTTAAGTAATCTTCATTTGATAAAGTACATTTTTTAATAATAGGACTTTTATTTTCTATTTTAAGGTTATTGATTACACCACTTCCACCGCAAATTATTATAGAAGAAAATTGATTTATACTTTTAGTATCTAAAATATCATTAATTAAATTATTATAAAAATTTATTATTAGTGAATGATCTAACAAAAATGATTCTGCACCACCGATATTTATCATTAACTGATTTAATGGCCTGCACTTTTTTGTTTCTACTTTTCTAATAGGTCCTACAAAAACAGGATTCTTTATTTTATTACCAATTCGTTTATAGTTTTCTTGACATGGGATAATTTCAGAAATAAAATACTTTTTTACCTCATTAAGATCCTCTGGTATTTTATCCCACATCCACATTAAATTATCTAAATAATATGTATTAACTAGACCATTTTTAAGGGCAAAAATTGCACCATTTACATTTTCAGCAGATAAAAATATGTTATATGATTTAAATACATCAATATTCTTATTTAAACTATCAAAATCATAAGTATCACATAAATAAAATTTATCAAAGTAACCACTTAATTTAGCTTGTTCTAAAGCAATACCAGAGCCTATAAAATCTAATGTTACGTCGTCATATTTTTTTAATTCTTTTACAACATTTAATCCTGTGGTTATTGGTCCATATCCAAAACTTTCTGCTGATACCAAAATTCTCATATCCTTATTCTCCTTTTAACTTTAATATACACTTATTAAATTGACAATTTGCTTCATCACATTTTGTTTTACAGTCAAGTTCACTATTAAGTAATTTATCTTTTAAATTTCTTCGTAGTTCTCCATCCCATATTTCTCTAAAAGATTGTTTTTTTAATTCTCCAATTTTATATACTTTTCTATCTCTATGAATACTGCAATCACAAGGATATACAAAACCAGTAGGGGCATCAATAAATGCACAGTATGAAGGATATATGCACTTTAAATCTATATTATTAAATCTATCTCCTAAATTACTTACTTTCCTATTAAAAAAATTTATATTATCAGATAAAAATTTTACATTTAAACTCTCTGCTAAATGATAATAGTAGTCTAATTTTAAATTATAATTTTCTATTTGCAATTCATCAAAGAACAATTCATTATAATCTTTAATTACAATTGGATTTATATAATCAAAATTGTAATTTTCCTTCATTCTAATAAACATTTCAAAATCATCTATATTTTTTTTATTTAAAACATGGTTTAATACTATTTTCACATTAGGCACATATCTTTTGATTAAATTGATATTTGTTGTAGCCTTATTCCAAATTCCATTCACTCTTCTTAACTGATCATGTATTTCAGATTTATGACTATCTATTGAGAAAAAAATAGCTTTGATATTGTAATTAATTAACCTTTTTATTTTTTCTTCAGTTAAATTAAGGCCATTAGATATTAAAATAATTTTAATATTTTTTTTAGTACAATATTCTAAATATTCAAAAATATCATCATTAACAAATGGTTCTCCACCACCAGTAAAATGAATATATTGTGTACCTAATTCTGCTAATTCATCAATTACATGTTTTATATTGATGCAGCACTTTTTTTCTTTATTTGTTCTAACCTCACAAAAAACACAATTTGCATTACATAAATTAGACAATGATAAATATACGTAAAATGGTTTTTCATAAAATTTAATTATTTCTTTTGGCTCCTCATCTATTAACTTTAAGTACATAACTACATTCCTACTTTCAATTTTAATTCGTCTTTAACAATCTTTTCAATTTCATCTAACATAGATTTTTTCAAAAATGCATTACATTTATGATATTGAGTAGAAGTTAATGAATTAAGACCTAATAATACAGGAGAATATGAAAAATTATCTTCTAACAATATATGTATTTTTTTCCCTAAAGCAGATGCCCAACCTAATTCTACATGAACACCTCCAGAAATACCATTTGATTCATTGTTTCCTGGAATGACTATCAATATATCGCTATTTTTTACTCCTTCATAATCGCTTTTGGTACATTCTTCTGGTCCTTTATGATCTATTCCCCAATTTTCTCTTTTTATTGCTAGATAGTAATCACATCCCATTTCTTCTAATTTATTTGTAAGATTTGTGAAAAAAGGTTTATATTCTTCTTTAACCTCATACCTTGTTTCATCACATAAACCTGTAAATGGACACAAAATAAAAACTTTCATTTACTCGCCTCCTTTAAAATATAATTTTTTCTCTAATATTTTATTTGTTAGCGAAATCTCTTCTATGCATAAATTATCATTTATACCTCGTCCTATTAATCTCCCATCAGAATTGATAATTCTATGAAAATCACTTCCAACAGAACAAAGTAAATTATACTTTTTAGCTATTTCATTTAAATACAAACTATCTTCATAACTACAGTCAGATTGATAAACTTCTATTCCATCTATTCCTAATTCCGTAAGTTTTCTTATAATTTTTGTAATATCTTCTCTTGATAACTTGTAGTCCATTGGATGCGCTAATACTACTAGTCCATTGGCAGATTTTATTCCATCTATAACTCTACTTGCTTCTAAATCATATTCTTTCCCATAACTGAATTTATTCTTTTTAAAATATTCTCTATAATATTCAACTATATCTGGAGAATATTTTTCTTGTTCCATGCATTTAATAACTTCTCTATCAAACCAACAATATCTTTCTATATCAATTTGCGAAATACTTTTTTCTGGCAATTCAGTTAATTGTTGTTTTAAAAATTCTAATAACTTTTTATGTGATTTTAATCTCTTTTCTTTTTGCTCATTCAATAACTTTAACAATTCAATATTATTTTTTTCAAAACCATATCCTAAAATATGCAATTTTATCCTTTTATCTTCTAGTTGAATAAATGAAGAAAATTCAATTCCATCAACTCCTATCATTCCAGGTTGTAAATTTTTATGGAATTCATTTAATCCATTAATTGTATCATGATCACTTATTGCAATAAAATTAGTATTATTTGTTTTCGATAAATCAATAATTTTTGTTGGAGAAAAATATCCATCAGAATTAAAAGTATGAATATGCAAATCTATATAACCTTTTAAAAACATATCAACGCCACCTAATTTAATTATATATTCAAATATTACATAATTCTAATATCAATTATTTATATATTATAAGTTTTAGTTATAAATAAAAAAACAAATCCAATAATTATGAATTTATTTTACGTTTAAATATATCTATAAATTCTTTTATAACTTCATTTGTAAATTTAGCATGATAAGCAATACTTAATGGAGTTAAAACTTGATCAATATCAACCTTTATCTCATATAAATTACCTGCCTTTAAATCGTCTATTATAAAATCCTTAATCATCCATCCTATACCTATTCCTTGATTTATTATTTCCTTAGAAATTGAAGAAGAATTTGCCTCGATTAAAGGTTTTAATATTATATTTTGTTTCTTAAAATATAAATCTATCATTTTTCTATTAGATGTTGTAATACTAGGTAAAATCAACGGATATTTAATTAACTCAATTGGTGATAAGATTCCTTTTTCTGATATATTTTTAAATCGTTCATTCCCAACAAAACAACTCTCCAATTCTAAAATTTTATGAATTTTTATCGTTTTATCGTCGATATTAACCATATCAGTATCAATAACTATATCCAGTTCTCTTTTTTGTAACATTTTTAACATTTCGTCTGATTTTTTATTTATTATGCAGACTCTAACATTGGGATGTTTTTGATTAAATTCTTTTAAATATTTTACAAAATAAAATGTACCAATATGTGTTGGAACTCCTATTTTGATTGTACTAAATTGAGTTTCTTTTACTTTGTTTATGAGATTGAAACTAGCTTCAATAAGATTATACAATTCTTCAGCATAATAGTAAACCATCTTACCTGCCGTTGTTAATGATATACCATTAGATGTACGTTTAAATAATTCTGCATTTAACTGATCTTCTAATTTTTTTACAGCTTGTGTTACAGCAGGTTGCGATATGTATAATTGTTCTGCTGCCTTTGTAAAACTACTACACTTAGCTACAATATAAAATGTTTTATACAAATTCAAATCCATAATATTTTCTCATCTCTTTTCAATTACAAAACAATTAAAAAAGTGGACACAAAATAAGGTCCGCCTCCTCCAAAAAATCTAATTCAAATATAAAATGTATTGTTATATATATTAACATTATTTTACTTATAAGTCAAACAATTTCAATTAAACCCTTTCATTATCTTGTTGTATTACAATTGATATAAAACGTTTATATATAAAAAAGTGATTCAAGTTGTATAATTGAGTTGTACAAACAATATACGAAAGGACTTGAATCACTATGAATATTATATCACAAAACGTTAGATATTTACCACATGATTTGAATACAAAATTTTATGCTGTATCTTCTTATAGAAATGGCAATAGTTCAAACTATGTTTGTCGCAAATATCATATATCTAAATCTTCTTTATAACGATGAAATAAAAAATTTGATGGTACTAAAGAATCTTTAATTGATAAGTCTCATAAACCTTTATCTAAACATCCTAATTCGCATTCTGATTTAAAAATTAAATGGATTAAAAATTATATTAGAAGAAATCCCCATATTACTCTCTGTGAATTATGGTATAAGCTTAAAATAAATAAAGGCTATTCTAGACATCCAGTTAGTTTATATAGATTTCTTAAAAAAATTGGTTTTTATAAACAAATTAATATTAAAAATACTTCTAAATATACTCCTAAAAAGTATGATACACCTAAAAATTTAGGTATTAAATGGCAAATAGATGTTAAACATGTTCCAAATAAATGCAAATGTGATAATATTTCTTTTGATAAAAAGTTTTATCATATATATAATTAAATTTATATAGGTAAGACTCGCTAGCCATATTCATCACCTACAATATAATAATCCCAATTTTTTAAAAAAAAGTTTCAAAAATTTATTTTTTTATACATAGAAAAAGCAAATCACATATAGATTTTGCTAATAGAAATTGTAGTTTAGCGAATAGTATGTGCTGTTATAATTGTATAACTATATGAGTTAATAGTTATTATTATATTTTCAATCTCACAATACCAATTCTTTCCTTGTTTAAATATATTACAATTTTTTTCTAAAACTTTATTTTTACAATATTCTACTACATCATTTGTATCTAATTTTAGATTTTTTTTAATTCTATCAATACCCATTTCAGTAGTATGAATTTTATCAATATTTGATAATAATATTTCTTTATTCATATAATTTAAACCTCTTTACTTTTTTATTGGTAAGCCTTTACAAGTTTCAATAACAATTTCTCTTAATAATTCTTTGTTATCTACATCACGAGCTAAATACATAGGTTTAGCACCATCATAAGGTATAGATTCTTGCATATTGTATTTTTTATTACTATCTACTATCTTAACAAGTAATCTATCATCATAGATACCACCAAATAATATTCCATTATAATAAAGTAAATATTCTCCCATCATTGATTTGCAAGTAATGGTATCTAATAAATTTAATTGTTCCAATACAAAATCTTTATACTCTTTTGTTGTAGCCATTATTATATCAACTCACTTTCAAATTACTATTTTTATCACTAAATATTATACCACGAAAAAACGAACTTTATATATATTTGCTATTTCTTTTAATTATTTACTTTTATATCTCCACAATCATTTTCTATTTTTAAGGTAATATCAGATTTATTATAATTATTATTAATTTTCACTTTTCCTAAATCTGTTTTGGCATCGATAAATAATTCATTTGTATTACCTATTTCTATATCACCAAAATCATTTTTAATATAAGAATCTTTGTTTAAATTAATATTATTAAGTTCTGTATCTCCACAATCATTTTCCAGACGAAAAAAATTATTAATAGCTTCAATTTTTATATCTCCATAATTATTTTTTACTGTTGCATCATTGGTATCAGAAACTATGACATCTCCACAATCTTCATTTATAGTTAATTCATTAGCCTTCTCTATTCTTATATCGCCATAATTATTATCTACTTTAATTATATTTCCACCAAGTATTTTAACATTTCCACAGTCTTCTTCAATATCAATATTAGCATTTAAAAATTCATCAATAAAAATATCACCATAATCATTTTTTAGATCAATTTTTCCATCATATTCTTTTGGCAAATATATTTCTACTTTTGCAGACTTTTGATTAAAACAAAAAACAACACAATCTTTTTCGTTTATTTTAACATTTAAAGAATTAAGATTAGTTTCAACAGCAGTATAATCTTTTTCACCATAAATTACAGCTTTAATATTTTCCGTATCGGATCTTTTTATAAAAATTTCACTTGTAGTAGCATCTATCACAATATTATTAAATTTATCTTCATAAGTTTTATCTAATATCATTTCATTACTAATTTGAAGTCCAATTCTAAAACCCTTAAATTTAAAATCACTTTGTAAAAGACCAACAAAAAATATTGAAAGTGCTACCATAACAATAGATAACAAAATAATTAATGTTATAATCCATTTTTTATTTTTCATCTTTATAACTCCTAAGCATAAATATTAATTTTAATATTTCTTCAAATAAGCCAAATATTAACCATATTATCCATGTTAAATGCCAAGCCATAGTTTTGAAACTAATAATTAAGTATATAATAGTAACTATTATGGCTACTACATTTGAAATTTGATTTCTTAATCTATCCATTTTTGTTTCTTTAAGAGTTTTTATTTTTTTATATCTAATACAGACATAGATTATTGTACCTGTTGCAAACCCACAAATAAGTAAAAATATAGCAGATGCAACTATTGGGTTCATATTCATAACAGGAATCGAAATCATTGTCCAAACAACTCCCAAAAAATATAATACAACACCAATGGCTATTCCTTTTGCTTTCTTACTTGTCTTTAGTTTTTCTTCTTCTAAATCAATAACAAATTCATTATTTTTTGAAGTTTCCTTTCCTTTTAATTCAATAAAGAGTTCATCAGGAGTTATATTATATAATTCACATAATGGAACAACTTTATCAAAATCAGGCATACTTTGATTTGTTTCCCATTTTGAAATTGTTTGTCTTGTAACATTTAATTTTTCTGCTACTTCTTCTTGAGATAATTTTTTATCTCTTCTTAGCTTAAACAATCTTTCACCTAAAGTATTCACTTTTCTCACCTCACACCAAAATTATACATTTTATTTTAGTTGAAATCTACCAATTTCTATTGGAAATTTGTCAACTAAAATTAACATTTTAATAAATATACCAAAGAAAAAGTAAACACATTTTTTTGTGTCTACTTTTATCTTACAACTTCAAATTATTAGCATTGCCTTTTTCTATAGTGGCTTGTGGCTACCAAGAACCACCTCCGCCTCCTCCAGAGCCTCCTCCAGAAGAACCACCACCACTTGACGAACCACTGGATGGACTAGATGACATAACGCTTTGAGCAGAGACCATAGTAGTATTCATAAATGTTCCAAATGCAATCATATCAAATGTATTTGGACTATCATACCAACTAGGAGCTTGTAATGATATTGTTTCAAACTTTTTAATCCATGTATCAGATACACCTAAAACATAAGTATAAGGTAAAATATTATAAAAATATGTTGGATCTTGCATAACCATTGCTTCTAATTTTTCTTTTTCTGCTGTTTCTAGGAAATTTTTAAAACCTCTTAATTTTCCTAACATTTCATTACCATATTGAGTTCTCTTTGGCAAATATTTTAAACATATTACCATTCCTAAAACACATACTACCCCAACTATATATCCAATTAAATATATTGGATCTTGCAATAATGTAGGAAGAACAATAAAAGCCCAAGGCACTCCTCCAAACATACCACCCCATACTAAACCAAATATCTTTGTTACTATTGCTGAATTAGTAGTTCTACCATTAACATAAATAGTTTGTTTGCCACCAAATAACATATTAAACATTAATGTAAAACCAATTCCAGGAAATAATAAAGCAAAAATAAGTGTATCTGCTTGTCCATAAGTAAGTATTGGAGGAATAGTAATTAAACAATAAGTAACAATTATCATTAAAATAATAAATATAGATTTACTAGATGCTGATTTTTCAAATATTTTGTTTTTATTTTCTTTATTATTTATATTAGATAATATTTTATTCATTGTAATATAAAAGTTATCGTATAAATCTGATGATGTTACCTCAGTTATATTATTTTCTACATTTTCATTTTCTTTTGAAAATAATGATTTAAATTTTGGTTGCTTTGTAAATAAGCCATCTAAAAATATTTGTTCATTTAAATTATTACCATCATATTCTTTTAATTTCATTATTTTAAAACCTGTTGATTTTGAAAATAAAGATTTTTCTTCAGTTTCTGCTATTTTTATATAACCTTTATTTGCTAAATATATAAGAAGAGATGTAACATCCTGATTACCAGCTTTTCCTTTATATAAAAATCCAACCTCTAAACTATTAAAACCTTCCGGTGGATAAAATTCTACTGTTTCTACAACTTGTTCATCACGACCAAACCTATACCATATTAATGCAGCAACTCCTAGAAAAATTACAGGTAATAATAAAACAAGATAGTTTATTACATTAATAGATAATCCAGCTCCAACAAAATAGCCTTCATCAAGTTCACATCTTACAGTTAATGCTTCCTGAGCTTCAAGAATACCATTATAGCTTCCAGTTATTTTATATCCACTTACATTATATTTAACTTCACTATTATTAGTAGAGCCTGTTTTTCCTGATGAAAAGCCAAGTTTACTAGAATCAAAATTTTTTGGCATCGTTATTGTAAAAGTAACATTACCAATAACTGTATCCCATTCATCCCCAATAATATTGTAATATAACTCATCATAATCTTTGATAGGATCTTTTCCTAAATTATAAGTGTATTTTATTACATAAGTTTGTTCACCTGTTAAAGTACGACTTGCTGAACCTATTTGAATTTTATAATTTCCATTTTCTCTGGATGTAGTATATTCATTATCAACACTTAAATTAGTTACTTGAGTTCTATTTTTTGATGTTGTACCGTCTAATCTTGTAATTGTGTTTTTTAGTGGAATAGTTCTAAATATTCCATGCTTTGCAACATTAAAATATGCAGTAATTGTTTCTGTAATATCTAATGTATTATTCTCATTAACAATAATATTAATATCATACTTATCTATTACATAATCATAAGATCTATATTGATCATTTTTACTAGGAGTAGTAGATAAAATATCCGATCCAGTTGCCAAACTGCTTATAGTATTAATTACTAAACGATAATAATATATCTCACTTACACTATGTCCATTTAAAATACTCAAATTGGACATCTGATTAAAATTATTTGTTCCTGTTATTGCAGTACCCGAATTATATTCTTGTGCAATTAAGTTATAATTTGAATCGTAATAATATGCCGTTGACGTATAATCAATAGTTTTATCAGAATTATTAGCAACAATTCCTGTTAAACCAAAAGCTTGTGTAGAAATGGAAGAATAATCTTTAAATGTAATATTAGAAAACGATAAATTACCAATAGTTAAACTTTCAGCCGTATCATTAATATTTATATAAGACGTTTGTTGCGATAAAGCATTTGCATTTGTTGAAAATGTTATTGTAAAAGATAATACAACTAATATAAATAAGGATAACCCCTTAATAATTCTTTTCATTGTTTACCTCCATTATAATTCAACTTTTACATTTTCCCTTTCTATTTCACTTGCTTCAAACATATTTTTTGACTTATAGCCAAATATCTTCGCTATTATATTGCTTGGAAACATTTCTACTTTATTATTATAAATTCTTACTGTACCATTATAATATTTTCTTGAATTTGCAATATCATCCTCAACCTTTGTAAGTTGATTACTTAAATCTTTAAAATTTTCACTTGCTTTTAAATCAGGATAAGCCTCTGCTAAAGCCATAATCTTGTTAATGCCTTTCGATAATTGTTCATTTGTTTTAATTTTTTCATCATCTGACATTTTGTCATATGCACTATTTCTCAATTCTATAACTTCTTTTAAAGTATTTTTTTCGTGATTTGTATATCCTTTCACTGTTTCAACAATGTTTGGAATTAAATCCCATCTTTTTTTCAAATAAACATCCATTGTTGCAAATGCTTCTTTGACTTTATTATTTAATTGAACCAAACTGTTATATGTAACAAATAATGCAATCAAAATAATAACCACTATTGCTATAATTATGTATAGCCACATATCAATCACCTCATGGGTATAATTATAACAAATTTTTGCTTATTTTGATATACAGTCTAATTAATTTTCTCAAAACTATTGTAATATCCTTTATATTTAATGTAATTAATTTATTTGATTTAACCAATCTTGAGAGTATAATTTTTCAAATATAAATGAAGTTATCGCTCTAATGACTAATTTATTTGAACTTTTGCAATCTCTAAAAGACTTTGTATAAGGATAAATATGAATCTTGTTATCTTTTCATAATTAATATTCATATTTATCATCCTTAATATAATAATAACATTTTTTAATATTTTAATAAATACAAGAACCAAAAATATAATTTGATAAATTAAAAGCTATAAACTTTTTAATTTAATACATAATTATCTAGCTAATCCACTACTTTATTTGTTTCTCTTTCTTTATATCAAATCTATATATGGCAACTAAAGCAAATATTAATTCTAATACAGTAGCTACTAATCCGAGATTGCATAAAACTTTATATTATAAATTATAAATAATATACAAGAAATTACTTCCGCTATTCTTGTAATCTTTAAATTATCTTGCCATAAAGCTAAACTATAAAGTATTACTGCAATACTAGGTAAAATGCTAATCAAATCATCATATGAGAATATTGTCATTATTATCATTATTAAAATAATAATAACTAAATTAAAAACATTTTAACCATCCCTTTAAATTACTTATAATTTTTTCCATATCATTTTATTATCATTAAACTCATAATTTATCTTACCTTTATCACATAAATAAGAAAGATAAGACTTAACAGTGCTTCCAATCAATACATACTGATTAACATCCATAACTAAATTATAATGATTAAAAACCGATTGTAGTATTTCTTCAAAAGTTTTATTTTCACACTCTTCATAAATAAAATTTATTATTTCTTCTATTTTCTTTTTATTTAAATTGGTGAGTAAAGAAATATCTTTTAATGCTTCTCCATGCGAAGGAACAAACAATTTTCCTTTTAAACCTCTTAAATACTCTAAAGTATTTAAATATTCTTCTACATCATATATAAAGAATAAATGATATTTATTAATAGTATCTTCACTAAATAAAGCGTCACCAATAAAATAGACATCATCACTAGTCTTAATTCCAATCATATCAAAGAAATGCCCTTTTAAACTAAAATATTCTAAACCTTGAGGTAAATTATTATCTATTTCTAACGCTTTACTTTCTTTAGCCATCAAAAATTTATTTCTTAAAGCCTTAAAAGGATATCCACCATACAAGAAAGATGGTTCTAAAATAGGATTTTCTGTAATACACTTCTCTATTTTATTAGCAAGTATTATAGCCCCAGTTCTATCTTGAATTACTTTATTACCCCCTACATGATCAGCATTAGAATGTGTATTAATAATTCCTTTTATAATCCACCCTTGTTCTTCTATTATTTTAATTATCTTTTTCCCAGCATCTTTATCATTACCCGTATCAATTAAATAAACTTCATTATCACTAATTTTATATACTCCTATATTAGTTGGATTTTTAATATAATAAGTTTTTTCTCCTACTTTAATTAATTCCATATTTATCTCCTATTTAAATAAATTATTAACGAGTTTAATATACTCTTGAATAACATCACTAGTCTTACTTGTATAAATAGTATCTCTAGCTAAAATTATATCATCCGTAATAATATTATCCACATTTAACTCTATCATTTTAGAAATACTCTCTTTAGTATTAACCGTCCAAGCATATATTTCCTTTCCTGCATTATGAAGCTTTTTAACCAAAAGTTTATTAATACTTGAAGCTTCAATACTAAAATTATCGGCGGCATCTAACTTCAAAATATCTCCATAAGCAAGACTCATAACATAAACTGTTTTAACATTTTTATCACACTTTTTTACATTTTCTAATACTTCATAAACTTGCGAAGTAACAACGGAACTATCCAAAAAATCATATTTTTTAATTAACTCAACAACTGATGACTCAAAATCTGTCTCTTTTCCTGTTGGTTTTAACTCAATATTAAGTTTAATATTATTATTTTTGGCATACTTTATTACTTCCTCTAATAAAGGTATTTTTTCTCCCTTAAATTTTTTATCTAAAAAACTACCCGCATCTAACTTTTCTATTTCTTCATATGTCACATCCCAAGTATTTTTATTAACTCCGGTTGTTCTTTTTAAATTAGTATCATGTAAAACAATTAATTTTTTATCTTTAGTTTGTTGGACATCAAGTTCAATAAAATCTGCTCCCATTTCTTTTGCCCCTCGAAAAGCCCTCATAGTATTTTCTGGATACTTAACCGAAGCCCCACGATGTGCCGTAACATCCATCAATCGCACATATTCTATTTTTAAATCATTTTTACCATTAATAACTTCATAAGTTAAAACTGTTCCACTTCCAATTAATAAAATAATCACTATATATTTTAATGTTTTAAACTTCTTATTTATTGTATTTTTTTCTTGTTCTTTAATATTAACATGAACAATTTTTTCTCCTATTTTTTCTTTATGTTTATAAAATAAACCACTTATAATCGCATAACTAATTGGTGTTGATAAAAGAGTCATAACTACAAAAGATACTGCGATTAAAAGCCAAATAATTGTAATTGCAAGATTCCCTAAAATATTAACCTTTCCCCATAATTTATATAACAACACTATTAAAGCTATACCGAGTAAAATAAATACAACATAAATTAAGGCAATAATAAACTGAACTCCCAAAATAACTAAAAAATCTTTAATCTTATTTTTCTTACTTAAATTTATACTTCTTTTTCTGGCTTCTTTAAAATCACAATCTTCCAATATAAAATAATGTATCCCATATAACCATCTAAAAAGTAAATAAATAAGCAAGGCTACAACCCCAATATATAAACTTAACAAAAACTTATCTTTAAATATATGATCTAATATAAACTCTGGTATTTTAATTGTTCCAATAAAACTAGAAGACACCCCAATATGTAAAAAAGGTATTAAAAATATTACTAAAAAAGAAAGCAAAATATTTTTTAATTTAAATATCTTTTTTATTTTACTTAAAGCTATTATTACTGAATTTCGAACACCTATTCTTTTTTCATTATAAGAACTATCTAAAATAACTATAATTGTCCCTATATCAATAACAGTATAAAAAGTTAATAATACCAGTAAAATAAGTAAAAATATTATTACCAAAGGATTAGTTAAAAAAGAAAAAAAGTTTTCAAAAGTAAGATAACTATATCCGCTTATCTTTGTAATTAATCTAAAACCACCCAAAAATAAAGGCATAAATATTAAGGCTGATAAAAACTTATAAATAACTTCAAATTTAACTAATGTTTTTATATTATAAGTTAGCATTTTCTTTAATTTCATTTAATCCCCCTATATTATTTATTATCTTTCTCTGTTTCTTTAATAATATATATCGATCTATTTTTAGTTTCCAAATAAGTTTTAGACAAATATTGACTAAGTATCCCTATACAAAATAGTTGTACCCCACTTACTAAAAAGATAATACAAACCATTGAAGGCCAACCACTCACGGGATCTCCCCATATTAAAGTTTTACAAATAATTACAATAATCATCACAAAAGCAATAAAGCAAAAAAGAAGTCCCATAATAGATGCCATTGCAAGTGGTACTACCGAAAAAGCTGTAATTCCATCTAAGGCATACAAAAATAATTTCCAAAAACTCCATTTAGTTTCTCCTGCTACTCTCTTAACATTTTCATATTCAATCCATTTAGTATTAAAACCAACAAAACTAAATAATCCTTTAGAATAACGATTATACTCTTTAAGTTCAATTATCGCATCCACGACTTGTCTTTTCATTAATCTATAATCTCGAGCCCCATCAACCATTTCTACTTTAGACATTTTATTTATTATTTTATAAAACATCCTTGCAAAAAAACTTCTAATTGGTGGTTCTCCTTTTCTTGTAACTCTTCTAGTTCCAACAGTATCATAATCTTCATTTTTAAGATAATTATACATCTTTGGAAGTAAACTAGGAGGATCCTGTAAATCAGCATCCATAATAGCAACATAATCCCCAGTTACATTTTTAAGTCCGGCATACATAGCCGCTTCTTTCCCAAAATTACGCGAAAATGATATATATCTTACTTTTTTATCTTTCCGACTTAATTCTCTTAATTTCTCTAAAGTATTATCTTTAGACCCATCATTTATAAACAAATATTCAAAAGTAACATAATTCATTTCTTGTGCTACTTTTTTAATTTCTTCATAAAAATATGGTATAGCTTCTTCTTCATTATAACATGGAACAATAATACTAATTTTTTCTTTTTTCATTTTTACCTCTCTTATCTAATACTATAACAACAATAAATAATAATAATCCTATACTTGATAACCCTAATGATATATTTCTAAGAGGAGAAGAATAAACAATTTTAATATCATGCTTACCCTTATTTATCTTAAATCCTATAAATGCTTCATTAACAAGTTCATATGAAACTTTTTTGCCATCTACATATATTTTAAATCCAGTATCATAAGGAATAGATAAACTAAAATAACCATCATGTCTAACATTAATATTACCTGCTATTTTATCTCCTTTAGTTTTACTCTTATTAAATATAAAAGTATCTAAATCTCCAACAATATCTTTTAATTCTTTATAATCTAAAATATAAGTAGTAATATAACTAATATCATATCTACCCTTTTTAATTTTAATATCTAAACTCCTTGGATTTAATATAGCATAATCAAAAGTATCATTTTCGTTTTTATATTTCCAACTTCGACAAGTAAGTGTATTTTTAACATCATTAATTGTTACTACTGTATCTCCATTTTTACAACTTTCTTCATAATTCATTTTAAATCTAATTAATAACACTTTATCAGTTAAATCATCCTCTATTGGAATATTAAAATTCTGATCTTCTTTTAATTTAAATTTATAATGTCCATCTTCTAATTCATAAGAAATATTAGGGATATTATCTAAATCAAGCTTAATTTCTTTAGTCGTCCTAACAAAATTAGTTTTAGGTATCTCTTCGTCTACAATTGTATATTTCATTAATGCTTCAATATTATAAGGATATTCTAAACTATCAAATTCTTTTTTACTCATTACTTGATTTCGCACGTATCCCAAAGGATAAACAACCTCATTTTGATATAAAGAATAATCACCTAAAGTTAAAACTTTTTTATAATTCATTTCTTTATCATTAACAATATACTTAACTCCCATATAACTATCCCATAAAGGATTATTTATTTGACTTAATATCAAATGATTTCTGTGGCTTATAGGATTCCCAAAAGTATCCGTAAAAAACTCTTTATAATAAGAATTATACCCTGAACTATAAGTAGAAGTCCCATAATAATTATCATATGTTTTATTAGATGTCACAAGCGTATCTACTAAATTACTTGATCTATATATATTATCATCATTAATATTTTGATATAACTTATCTATCTTATCATTAAATATATAATTATAATTTTCTATACTCATGAGTCCATCACTTAAATTTAAATTAAGCATAACTATCACTGATGTCAATAATGTTGTTCCAAATAACCCCCATTTAAACTTTTTAAAATAATATAACAAAACCATTAAAACTACTACTAAAACATCAATTAAATAACTTAAAAAATTATTATAACTACTTATATAAACTAATAATGAAAAAATTCCTATTACCAAAACTAATTTTTTAATCTCTACTTTATCTTCTAATAAATCTTTTAAAAATACCCCAATTAAATAAACTACTAAAGGCACAAATGGAATAAACACCTTTGCATTAATATATAAAAATCCATTTAAAACATACCCCAATATAGGAAACAAACATATAAGACTTATAATTAAAGCTAAAAATATGTTTTCTCTTTTTTTAGATAAAAATCCATAAATAACTGCCACTACTGCTATAGCCGTAAGTCCCATTGAATAAGACCCATATAACAAATAATCTAAATGAATATTAGGTATTAATAATTCTTTATAATTAATACTTACAGTATTACTACTTCTTCCCACAAATAAAGTATAAAATGTTGGCAATAAAATAATACTCGCAAGTATAATTCCAATTATTATAGGAACTAAAAACTTAAAACCATCTTTAAAAAAATCTTTAACTGTTACTCTATCTTGTTTTAACCATTCATAAATCCCATATATAACCAAAACCATTAAACTAGGAATACTAAAATAATAACTAGTCATAATAATTAAAAATACACTTAATATTAAAGGCCATCTAACCCCTTTTTTAAAATAATTATCAATACTCATAAGTCCCATAATTAAAAATGGCATATAATTAACAAACATAATATGCCTATGACTATGCAATATTAAAGGACCACTTAAAAGAAATATAAAAGAACATAAAAAAGTAATAAAACTAGAATAACCTTTATTATCAAGCCATTTATAAAAAAGTAAAACACTCACAATAACCCCAATTATACTAGATAACATTACATAATCTAGCATCTTCACAAAAGGTAAAAAATACGCTATTAATATAATTGGATTTAAAAAACCATAATAAGAAAAATTATAAATATTTTCTCCTGCCCCTATATTAAAAGCAAAAGATGGAAATAAATCATAAGTTTTATAAAATAATCTTCTAAAATATTCTGCAAAAGTCCAATGTTGAGTTTCCCAATCTAACTCTGAACCATATAAAAATTTAAAACGTGTTAAAAATAATACTACCCCTAAAAAAAACAGTACTAAAATTATTTTATTTATCAAATCTTTTTTTCTATTTTTATCCATAAATATCCATCTCTTAATAATTATACCTAAACTACACTAATAAATCAATTGTATTTCCTAAGAAAAAAATCATGGCTAACCATGACTATTCTATTGTAACTCCACCATCAACTACCACTGTTGCACCTACCATAAATGATGCCATATCACTTGATAAAAATAATACAACATTTCCAATTTCTTCTGGTTGGGCTAATCTACCTAAAGGTATCTGAGTACAAAATAACTGATATGTATCTGGATCATTATCTCTAACATTTTTAATTAAAGGTGTCTCAGTTACTCCCGGACATACAGCATTAATACGTATATTATTTTTGCACTCTTCTAAAGCAACAGACTTAGTTAAACCTAAAACTGCATGTTTACTTGTATTATATGGTACAATTCCCGGATTTCCAAGTAAACCAGAAGTCGAAGAAACATTAACTATAGCTCCTCCCCCATTTTCATGCATAGCCTTAATTTCTTCTTTACAACAAAAGAAAACTCCTCTAACATCCAAATCTATAACTTCATTAAAATTCTCAACCGGTGTATCAACTAAATTAATAGTCGCACTAGATTTACCAGCATTATTACAAGCAACATCTAACTTGCCATAAGTATCAACCGCAAACTTAACCATTGCTTCTACTTCTTCTGCTTTAGTTACATCTGCCACAAATGAAACTGCTTCTCCTCCAACTTTTTTAATATCATTTGCAACTTTTAAAGCTGTATCTTCATTAATATCTACAACTACTACTTTAGCTCCTTCTTTAGCATAACATTTTGCAACAGCTTCTCCAATTCCTTGACCAGCACCTGTAACTAATGCTACTTTATCTTTTAATAACATTTATATACCTCCTCTAATATCCATTTCTATTATAACACATAATAAACTTTTAATAACCAAAATTATTTGCATTTTTAATATTTTATGTATATAATATATATAGGACATAAAAAAAGAAGCACTTATGGTGTCTTAAGTCCAAATGTGTTTGGATAGAACACCCATTCAGGTGTTCTATTATTTTATCAATCTAAAACTAACAACTAATACCAAAATTAAAATAAACACTTGCATTTTATCTATATTTTAGTATATAATATATACAGGACAAACAAAAAGAGGCACTTATGATGTCCTCAGTCCAAGTTTATTTGGATAGAACACCTATTCAGGTGTTCTATATTTATGTTAGTTATCTTAAAATTCTGGCAATTAGTACCAGAATCAAAATAAGTACAATCAAGTACTCCATAATTCTCCTTATCATTAAGTTTAATCATGGACCTCACCTCGCTTTCTATATTATTATATCTTAATATGAACCGAGGAATAAAACACCAAACTATGCCTCTTAATTAGATTATAAAATCTCAAGGATATTTTGGTCAAATGTTTTTTACATTAATTTACATAAATTATTTATTATTTTTCTTTCTATCTTCTAAATAACGCATTAAAATAGTAACAATCAAATTATTTAAACTTCTATTCTCTTCAAGAGCTATCATATCAAGCTCTTTTTTTATTTCCTCGTCTATTCTAACATAAATAACATCTTTATTCATATTTCTCCACCTCATTACTTATATGATATTACAATTCATTTGCAAAATGTGCTTGCACTTAGCTAGCTTATGTGATATACTTTTAGCATAAGTTAGGAATTTCTAATATAATTGATAAGGAAGGAATCAAAGTCATGGAATTTAAGAAGTTAGAGCGAAATAATACTAAAAAAGTATTATTAGTTTTAGTTGTATTAATAGCAATAATAACAACAGTAGTATCATTAAGGTCAAGAGCCAAATATCAAGTAACCAAAAGTGCTCAAATAGTCAATGGTGTAATAAACTATAAACCATATGATTTTATGATAGTTGAAATTCAAAAAGAAAATGATACTGGAGGATATGAAATAACAGATAAAGTACCAACTACTGGTTATGAAATAGACGAAAGCCAAAGTAAATGTATGATAGACGATACACACGAAGATACAGGAGCAGTATTAAAAACAATAGGTGGTAATCATACATTTAGTAAGCTAAAGAAAAGAGATAAATGTACTTTATATTTTAAAATAAAACCAATAACAATTACTGAATTAGTAAATAGCAGAAATCCACAGCAAGGCCAAACAAGTTTTTCAAGTACAGATACTTCAGAACATAAAGATAGCAATGGTAATTCAATCATGTATAGTGGAACAGATGATAATGGAACAACATATTATTTTAGAGGAAAAGTAGATGATAATTGGGTAAGATATGGAACAACAAGTGATAATAAAAGTATATGGTGGAGAATCATCCGAATAAATGGTGATGGAACGATAAGATTAATATATGCAGGAACAACTACATTGAATTCTACTACTCCACCAGGAACAACAGGAACAGGCACTCAAATAACAGTTGGATCTGCAAATACATTTTATTATGCGACTTCAGATGGTAAATTTAATGATAATAAATATGTAGGATATCAATATGCAGATAGTAATGTACATGGAAAAGGTACAAACAGTTATGCAGCAGATAGAGCAAATGAGTGGTTTAAAACGAATCTACTAGACGAATGGTCAAATGGAAATGGTAAAATAGATAATAATGCAGGATTTTGTGCAGATAGAACATCATATACAAATAATACAGGAACTACTACAGGGGGAGGAACAGGAACGACAACAACATATTATGCTCCTTATATAAGATTCTATAAAGGTGGAAGTTGGCAAAATCCACAAGCCCCAATATTCACATGTACAAATAAAGAGGATTTATTTACATATGGAAAAGCAGAAAAAGGAACACAAAGTTTAACATATCCAGTAGGATTAATAACAGCTGATGAAGTAGTATATGCAGGAGGCTTTGGAGGAAGCAATAATCAATCATATTACTTATATACAAATTCTGCCTATTGGACAATGTCTCCGTATAAGTTTAGCGGCACTTATGCTTACGTGTTCTATGTGAATTTGAATGGCAACCTCACTTTCGGCAGCGAGAACAGCGCGTATGGTGTGCGCCCAGTAATAAATCTGAAGGCTGATACAACATTTACAGGAAATGGAAAATCAGGAAGTCCATTTGTACCAAGCTAATGGGACAAATGGTAAAAATACACTTTTCAAGGAGTGTAGCGAGTTTAATTTAACTCTCAAGTCTAGACATATAACAATTAAATTTAAAATACAAACTACTTGCTCATATTGCTCTAAACTTTATCTATGGGCAAGAAAATATATATGCAGGGCTCTCTCCTTGCATTTTTAATTGCACACAAAAATTGTTAAGCCTTAACCTAACAATTTATTTTTTTAATACTATATAACTATTTAACCAATTTCTAAAAGCTTTCACATCTTGATATTTATCCATATCACCATCTTCGTCTGCTTTTAAATAATCTATTATTTTCCCCTCTTTTATAATCATTAAACTTGGTGCAAATTTAACAGTTTCATAAAAATCTGTATCTTTAAATTTATCAAATGGTATTTTTAAAACATCAATTTTATATTTATCCATTACTTCTTGAAAAATACTATCACATGGCACTGGAAAATTACAATAATTATTATAAGTAAATAATAAAAATGTTTTTTTATTATCTACTAATTCTTTAACTTTATCACTATCAATTTGAATATACTCACCCTTATTATAATATTCACTATCTAAAACAAACTGATTCTCATTAATTTCTAATTTATCTTCTTTATTAATTAAATAAAATACAACTAAAATTCCAATTAATAATAAAACTATTCCCCCAATTATCCAAACTTTCTTATTTTTCATTACTTAACCTCAGTAAGTACACTAAAATCTATATCATGATAAGTAACTTTCCAAAAATCATAAACAGTCTTTTTATCTTCTTTAACTCTTTTTACTTCTACTTTATTTTTACCTTCATAGTACCAATATCCCCCAACATTATATATTTTATCTTTATCCCAACCTAAAGCAATCAACATATTCTTAGTCATCCCGGCGTATCCCCCACCGCCACACATTAAAAATATATTTTTATCTTTTGGAAAATAATACTCCAATATCTCCATCGATTCTTCATAATTAGCTTTATATTCACCATCTTCATCTACTGTAAATAAAGTCTTTCCTGTATAAGTTTTTCCAACTTCTTCCGGAAGCCCAGATACATTAACTAAATATGGATATGGCACTACCTCAAATCCTTTAACAAAACCTGAAAGATAAGAATCTCCTCCAATTGCCTCATAATTTCCTGGATCTTTAAGCATTCTCATATCAATATACACACTGTCTTCCCGATTTAAATAATTATCAATTGTTGATTCGTCAATATTTTTATCTATACCAAACTGTTCTCCCCTAATACCTCCCGCTAATTCTGGTTTTGGTAAATCTACGAGTTCTTCTTTTTTCTCCTCTCTATCACTAGCACATGCACAAAGAGTAATACAAAGTACTATCATTAAAATAAATTTTAAACTTTTTTTCATTTTTCCTTCTCCTTTTCCATGATAATTTTATCATTTATAAATTTATAAAACAATAACTTTAAAGTTGAATACACTAAACTTATAGTTGAGTTTAATTAACTTGACAACTATCATTTAATTCTAAAGGTATTTTATAAGTTGTTAATCTTTCCTCTTTATCTATTGCATTAATCATTAAATAAAGAGTATTATCTTTATAATCTTTACAAGACTTTTGATAATCATCAACACTTAAAGTTATTTTCTGTAAAAAATCTTCTAATTTAACTAATTTATTTTTATTATATTTATAAGAACTTATAACTTTCTGATTATTACCATCATTTTCATATAATACACACTCAATATTTTTATATTCTGTTGTATCATTTCCTCCACAATACTGAATATTAGTAATATAAATTGACGATTTCTTATCATTATAAGCAATATTCCCTGAAATATTAAAATTATCGCAACTAGTTGATAAAGTCTTAAAAGCAAAATCACTTTTACTTCTAATAAAAAGCCATAGCCCAACACATAGAACTAAAATTAAAAATAAACCAACTAAATATTTTAATCTTTTATTTTTAGTTTTATACTGCCCTTCAATAAGTTCATCTAAACTAATATTAAAGTCTTCACTTATCTTTTTAATTAATGAAATATCTGGCATATTTTTACCATTTTCCCATTTACTTACTGCCTGATATGTTACATTATATTTTTGAGCTAAATCTTTTTGAGTTAAATTATTTTTAATTCTAATATCTTTAATAAGTTTTCCAAATTTCTCCTGATTCACTATAATTCACTTCCATATATATCTTACTAAAAAATATTATAACAATTAATTTTAAAGAATTAAAGCTCAAAACACACATTTTTATTTAACTAAAAAAATATAGATTAACTAAAAATCTATACTTTCTTTCTTCTCACTAAAAATTTATCTAAACTTGCAAGCATTTCTGGTAACAAAAGAAGAATAAGTAAACTAGAACATAAAGTTCCCTCAGAAATAGTTATACATATCTGGGCTGTTACTGCTGAGGCAAAATAACCTACCACCAAAGTAACTAACACCAAAATAGAAGAACTAGTAAGAATCGTATGAATAGAATTATTATAAGCCTTAATTAAGGCATTTTTAACATCTTCTCTATTTCTAGCTTCTAAATAATACGAAGTATAAAGTATCGCATAATCAATTGTAGCCCCCATTAAAATACTTTGCACGATTAAAAGAGAAATGAAATAAACTGTTCCTCCCTGAACAAATAATATTCCCATTGTAAGATAAACTGCTGTTTGAATTAATAAAACTAATATAGTTGGTATTAATACTGATTTAAATGTTACTAAAACAACCACAAATATAAATATAATTGTAAGTATTGTTATTAAATTTAACTCATTTTGAAAAGTTTTACTCATTTCTAAAGCCATCGGTGAATTTCCAATTAAATAAGAATCATCAATATTTAAATTCTTTTGCAAAGACTCCATAAACTGAAATACTTCTTTATCTTCTAAATTAAATTTAGTATCTAACACTAATCTTGAATATTCTTCTCCCACTAAATTTTTATAAGCATCACTAACCATATCTTTTGCCGAAATTATCTCTTCTCTCATATCATCATCAATAAAATCATCAAATCTTTTATCTTTAATTATATCTTTATTAAGATAACCCACAAATTCATCAATAGTTAAAACATATTCTTGATTATAATTATGCACACTACCATAATAGATATATAACAAATCAATTAAATTTTTATCTAAATCTCCTGATAATTTAGAAAGTATATTATATAAACTATCTTTATCATATTTTATATTCTTACTTGTATTATCTATAATTTTCTTAAGAGTATTTATTTTATTAATTTTCTCTTTATCAAAACTACTTCCATAATCTTTATTTGGTATTACATCATTTATTAAAAAATAAACAAAATCTTTATAAGAAATTAATATATCTTTCTTTAAATAATTAACATCATATACCCCATATAATAGTTTTATTTTATTTTCTTCCATATTAAGTAATTTACTTAATTCCAGTGTATCATACTTAGTATTATTTATAACACTATCCATAATACTATCAGCAAAAACTAAATTATTTAAACTATCTCTTTGTATATCTTTTAAACTATCATCATTTTGATGCTCTAATATAAAATCTACAAATACTTTGGGACTAAGACTTAAACTATCTTTAAAATATAATATATAAATATTATTTACAGTTTCTTTACTAATACCCATAATACTTGCCATCTCTAAATAATCATAAAATTTATTATTAAGAGCACTATCCATAGTCATCTTTAATGTACTTAATTTTTTACTTGTTTCTGCATCTAAACTTTTGTTAATATCTTCATTATTAATGATACTACTAATAAATTCATAAGGTGTTAATAAATACTCTTGAATCTCTAAATCCCCTTTATTTATCTGATAAACATTTTTAACTAATTCTTCACTCATACCTAAAATATTAGCCATCTCTTGATAAGTAATACCTTTATTTATAAACTCTAAATTACTAAATGTCTGTAATATTTTAATTTGATTTAATAAATTCTCATCAATTAAACTAGCATAATTAGTATCTTTACTAAGTAAAACCATAAAATCCACATAATTACTTAAAGTCATCTTATATTTATTAATATTTAAACTAAGATAATATAAATATAAATTACTAACATCACTTTCATTTATACCTAAAAAACTAGCCATCTCTTTATCTAATAATTCCTTTTCTATTACATCTTTATTAGCAAATTTATTTATCAAATTAATATTTTCAATTGCTTTACTATCAAGCTCTTTCCCATATTCACTATCAACCACATAACTAAGCATAAAATCCAAAAATTCTCTTAAAGTCAATTTATTAGAATTATGTAAAGAATCGTAAAATATAAGCAAATCATTTACATCATTTTCTTTAATACTTAAAATATTTGCTATCTCTTTTTTATTATGCTTTTTATTTATGGCATTAACACTTGCAAAATTCTCTAACTTCTTAATATTACTTTTCATACTATTAGATATTTGTTCATCCATTTTATCATTAGTATACACATACTCTGGTATAAAATTAAGTAATTCATTTAAAGTAAGTGTATTATTTTCTCCCTCATAATATTTATAATACACAATCTTTAAAAGATAATCATCAATCTGGACATCCGAACCTAAATCTTTTAATTTACTTTTTAAATCTTTATAATTTAACTTTTCATTAATAGTATTTCCATAACACAATACTTCATCAATTTTTTTATTATTCAAATCTTTACAAAAACTAGCCACTTTATCTTCATTTTTATTATTATAAATAAGTGCTATCTCATTATTCTCACCAAAAACATCTGCAATCTTATCTTCTCCCTTATCTGTATATAAAATACCTAAATTACCTTTAAAAAGATAACAACCCACTAAAACAATAACAAATAAAATAATTCCAGCATATCTAAACTTATAAGCAAACTTCCCTAAAAAATCTAATTTAAAAGTTGGACTTTTCTTTTTAGTTTTATTTATTAATTTATCAAACATCAAAATTAACGCTGGTAAACAAGTAAAAATTGTAACTAAACTAAATAACACTCCTTTAGCAAGCACTAACCCTAAATCTCTACCAATTGTAAAAGACATAAACACCAAAGCAATTAAACCCACAATTGTTGTAACAGAACTACTAGAAATTGATTTAAATGACGAATATAAAGCTTTCTTCATAGCTTTAACATCATCTTTTTCATTTTCTTTTTCTTGTCTATAACGATTAATAAGCATAATAGAATAATCCATTGAAAGAGCAAGTTGTAATATTGCACATATAGCATTAGTAATACTAGAAATAGAATCAAACATTATATTTGTTCCTTTATTTATCACAACCGCCATACCTATAGCTATCAAAAATAATATAGGCTCTATATATGAATCACACATAATAATTAAAATAATTAAAGCCAAAAATATAGCCAAAAAAACTATCCATACTGGCAATATAGTTTTAAACTCTTCATAAATATCTCCCGACATATATATTTTATAATTTTTATAACTATCATTTATTTTGTCATATATACTCTTAGCTAATTTAGAATCTTTATCATCATTAACTTTAATTTTATACAAAGTATAATTATCAATATTATAATATTCATTATTTTCATAACTAACTTCTATATCTTCACTAATATCTTCTAATTCTTGATATATTTTCTCTTTTTCTTCTTTATTCAAATCAAGAAACATCACATTTAAAGAACTTGTAACATTATCACCAAATTCTTTATCCATAATATCCATACCTATTCTTGTTTCACTATTCTTATCTAAATATTTAGTAATATCCCTATTTACATCAACTTTACTAGACAAAAACAAACACATACCCGTAATTAAAATCATAATTACCAAAATAATTTTTCTATAATCAATTAAAAAATCTGTTATTTTTTTCAAAATAAAAAATCCCCTTTCAAACGAAATCTATATCATTTTACTCTTTTCTAATCAAAAGTTTAATAACAAATTAAACAAATATGTCAAAACTTTAACAAATACTATATTTTTGTTAAAATTATGTTATAATATTAATAGGTGAATTAAAATGAAATTAAAATGTATTAACACTTCTTCTAAAAGAACCATCAATCTTATAAAAAAAACATTTGCCGAATTAGTTGAAGAAAAAAGAGAAATAAAAAACATTACCGTAACAGAATTAGTTAAAAGAGCCGGCATTACTCGTGGTGCTTTCTATTCTCATTACGATAACATTTATGAACTTGCTAATGAATTCCAAGAAGAAATAATAGAAAATATATTTGATAAGGAACTACCCATCTCTGAAAATGATATTAACAAATACTTTGATGATATATTTAGTTATCTAGAAAAAAATGAAAACATCTATTCTAAACTTCTAACTAGTGATGATACAATGATATTTGTCAAAAGAATAAATCACAAAATGACTACTGCCATATCTAGGAATTTACCACCCAATCATAACTTAGATGTTATTTTCTTCATTGAAGGAACAATTAACCTAATTATTAAATACTTTAAAGGAGAAATAAATGAAAGCTTACAAGATATAAACAAATATATCCAAAAAGTAGCTTCAACATTTTTCCTATCATAAACTAAAACTTAATTCCATTAGTTGCACTATTAACCACTTTTTGTAATTTTGGTTCGATTTTATGCAACTCTTTTAATAATCTTTTATGTTCTTTTTCGTTTTTGTAATCCTTACCTTCTAGTAAATAAATAATATATCTACTAGCCGCAACAATTAAAAGCATTTTAGCTATTTCTCCTAATTGTAAACCTTTAAAGTTATTCTTCCAATGTTTATAAGCTAAATAAGCATTAAAATACCAGGAATGAACATTTAAAACTGGATCATAATAAGTATCCACGAGCTCCATTTCTTCTTTCTTATAGCATATAAAATATACTTCCACATTTTCTGAATCAAATTTATACATATGTTCGCCTCTTTCTATGCTACAATCATATAACATAAAATATTTTTTGGTCAAGAGGCAAATTTACTAAAATCTTCTAGCAGATTTTATATTTTTGTCTAAGCAGATATTACAAAATCTGTCTACAGAAAACATAAAATTAGTAAATTTTCACTTTTTTTCAAAAAGTTGTGTTAAACTTTATGACTGATTAATGTATTCAGCATAAGCAACATTTAAATCAATAGGCATTTTAATTGAAAAAATATCTTTAGTTTTTATATAATTATTGTCTATTATAATTCTTGAATAAGATTCAGTTTTTATTTTATTTAACATGAATCTTTTTTTCATAGTAAAAATATAAACAAACCAATCTAAATATTCTTGTAAGTGTCTAGTTGATACACCTCTAAATTTCCTGAACCAAGTTTCCAGTTGAGAGTGAACTCCATTTATTTCTGATATATTATAAATATCATTTTTATGAAAACCAGATGGAATAGCATTTAATACTAAATTGTTGCTTTTACAAAATTCTTGATAAGCACTCGCACTATCGGCCGTTATTGATTTGGCTTTGTTTATTTTCTGACCAAGCGATTGGTTTAGCATATCAGTTGTACATCTTCCTAAACCGACTATCTTTAATAATAGATTATCTTCTTCGTCTATACTTGAAACTACACATATTTTATGATGACTTATGCCTCTGTAAGGTGAACTCGTTGATGTTCTTTTTTTAGAATATCTTGGCATGTTTTTTGTTTTTGTCCCTTTTAAATTAATTGAAAAATACTTTTCATCTGACTGTATTTCTCCAGATAAATTAATACTTTCTATAAAATGTTTTAAAGCATATAAAACTTTATGCCTTAATCTAAAAGATGTTAAAAGAGAAATATTATTTTCTTCAGCTATTCTTCTTAAACTAAAACTATTTAGTAAATTATCTATAACATTCCTCCATATTTCAAATGATAATTTACTATGACAAATTATTGTATCAGTTGTTTGTGAAGAAGTTACTCCATATCCACTACAAATATATTTTTGAATGCCACTTTTAGTTGTTCCATTTTTATATAATTTACAACCACATTTTTCACAGAACATTTCTTCTTGTTTAAAGTTAGATATGATTTTTGAATTTGAATTTTTTTTAGAACATAAATCAGATAAATTTTCTAATAAATAATTTTTAAATTCAATGATTGTTACTGGATCTAATTCTTTTAATAATTCCTCTATTTTCATACTACATAAAAATATCCTTAATCAGCTAGCTCCAATCAGTATAATATCGCCAAATAAAAACTGTAGATGAACTAGCTGATTAAGGATACTTCCTTTCTACAATTTTTATTTGGCATCTCTATTATACCACTTTTTTGTTTATCAGTCATAAAGTTTAACACAACCTTTCAAAAAAAAAAATGATAATTTAAATTTATCATTCCAAAATTAACTTTGCTCTGCAACTTCACTTACAATATAAAGCTTTAAACTCAAAGTTTTACTTTCAATTTCATCAGTAACTAATGACTCATCAATCCAAACTTTGACTGATTTAGTAACCTTACCTGTATCACCAGTCTGTAAAGTTCCAGAATCAATTTTATATCCTTTACATTTCCCATCACTAGTAGATGTACATCCACTATCATCAGTACTTGAAATAGTTATAGGACTCACATCCAATGCATTAAAAACTTTAGCCTCACCATTCGTCGCAACTTTAACTTTAGATAAATCCATAGTATTAGCATCATCAGCATAAATATACAAAGTATAATTATTAGGTAAATTACTATTACCATCAGAATCTTTATTTTCTATAGTATAACTAATTCCAGTTTCCTTAAGACCAGAATCATTATCTAACACTTTTGGTTCAGTCAATTTACTAACCCCAGAAATAGTAACCTTAAGTGTTCCAGCTGTTATAACTTGATCATCTTGATTTTTCTTAATGTCAAAAAATATGGCATAACTAGCACCCATTGCCGTCATAGCAACTAAGACTACTGCAATAGCAATAATCGTGGTTTGTTTCTTGATAATATCCTTTACTCTCATATACTATCACCATATTATAATAATACCATAAAAAAGTGATAAATTACAATAGTATTTTATCACTTTATTTAAAAATTAATATTTTCTTCAAAAATATATGCATAGTTAATAATATTGCCATCTAAATTAGGTGTTACATCATACTTCAATGTTTCCGCAACAACATAATCTGTAACAATATTAAAATAATAATATGCTCCTTTTTTATATTGTTCAAAATCAGCTAACTTATAACTTTTATCATTAACAATAATACTAGAATTATCAATATTAACTTCTCTATTAACTCTTAAAACTATTCTAAAACTCTTATTTAACCTATAATCATTAGTAACAGTAAGAGTATCACTATTACCATTATCTAAAATGGCAAATGCTAAATTAAACTGGTCAATATCTATCACATTGGCATTACTTATCTTTTTACCAAAAGTATTCCAAACAGGAATTGACACAATAACCATAACTAGTACTATCGTTATTTCAACTATTTTACCCCTTATTAGCTTTCCAACTAACTTATCAACCAAAATATTTTCCCCCTTAACTTGAGCTCTATTATAACAAAGTGATATGCCGTTGTCAAATTAATCTCAAGTTTTCTAGTCATTTTACCCCTGATATATACATATTATAACATATTTTTCTTTTTCTGTCAAATTAGCGTCAAGAAATTACTTTACTACAATATTAACAATCTTTCCTTTAATAATAATTACTTTAACTATTTCTTTACCATCTATATGCTTTTTAACATTTTCATTAGCTAAAGCTTTAGCCTTAATATCTTCTTCCTCTTCATCTGTTGCAATTGTAATTTCTCCTCTAAGCTTACCATTAACTTGTACTCCAATAGTAACTTCATTATCAATAGTTTTCTCCTCATCATACTTTGGCCAATCCATTGCCGCGATATGGGTAGTATATCCAATTTCTTCATTTAATTCTTCTGTAATATGTGGCGCAATTGGATTTAATAAAATAAGCAATATTTGATAATCTTTCTTTGTAATAACATCTTTATCTTCATATTTATTTGCTAAAATCATTAAACTAGATACAGCCGTATTATATTTCATCGTTGCTAAATCATTAGTTACTTTTTTTATAGTTTTATGAATAATATTTTCTAAATCTTTTGAATATTCTTCTTTATCATTAATCTTTTCTTTAAGTTTAATTACTCTATCTAAGAATCTCTTGCATCCTTTAAGACCTTCATTACTCCATGGAATATCTTTCTCATAATCTCCCATAAACATTTCAAATAATCTTAAAGTATCTGCCCCATATTTATTAACAACATCAACAGGATTAATTCCATTACCTTTAGATTTACTTATTTTAGTTCCATCCTCAGCTAAAATCATCCCATGCGCTACTCTCTTCTTAAATGGTTCTGGTGTTGGTACTAATCCTTGATCATATAGGAATTGATGCCAAAATCTTGCATAAAGTAAATGTCTTGTCGCATGTTCCATACCACCATTATAATAATCTACCATTCCCCAATATTTAAGCGCATCTTGTCCCACAAATTCTTTATCATTATGAGGATCCATATAGCGGAGCCAGTACCAACTAGACCCTGCCCAGTTAGGCATTGTATCAGTTTCTCTTTTAGCCATTTTTCCACACTTTGGACAAGGAGTATTAACCCAATCTGGAATATTAGCAAGAGGTGATTCTCCTGTATCAGTAGGTTCATAATGCGCAACTTTAGGTAATAAAACTGGAAGTTCTTCTTCTGGTACAGGCACCCATCCACAATCTTCACAATAAATCATTGGAATAGGTTCACCCCAGAATCTTTGTCTTGAAAATATCCAATCTTGTAAGCGATAATTAGTCGTTTTTTTACCAACTTTTTTCTCTTCTAAAAACTCTAGCATCCTCTTTATTGCATCTTCTTTATTTAAGCCATTTAAGAATTCCGAATTAATATGTATGCCATCACCAATCATTGCTCCTGCATTACATGCGTATAAAAAGGTTTTACTATGTAATTCGTCTTTTACCTCAGCACTAATTACCTCTTTATCTACCCACTCTAAATCAAATACTTCATCTGTATCAAGTTCTTGTTTAGTTTGTTCTTTATTTTTTAATTTAAACAAAAATCCTGTTGAATCAATATTAAAATATTTATCTTTATTAAAAGCATAGTAATGATGGTTTATCCTTGGAAGAACTTCCACTAATTCTACATTTTGATAACCAGTTTCTTCTTTTATTTCTCTTAAAGCACACTCGTAAGGAGTTTCATTTTCTTTAATTGTTCCCCCAATAAATAAACGTCCCCCTAATTCATGCCAATTTATTGTTAAATATTTATCACTTTCTTCATCATAAAGAATAGCCACAATCGAATTTTTCTTACTTTCATTTTCATGAGGAGTTCCAGTTGTTTCTTCCAAAACTTGAATAATAGGAATATTAAATTTTTTAGCAAAAGCATAATCTCTCTCATCATGAGCCGGAACAGCCATAATTGCCCCTGTTCCATAAGAAGCCAAAACATAATCACTTATATATATCGGTATTTCTTCATCATTTACAGGATTAATCGCAGTTAAACCATCTAATTTAACTCCTGTTTTATCTTTTGTTGCATCTGTTCTTTCAATTTCACTTTTTTGTTTTGCTTCCTCTTGATATTTTCTAACTTCTTCTATATTTTTAATTCTATCCTGATATTTAGCCAAAATAGGATGTTCTGGTGACATAACCATAAATGTTACTCCAAACAAAGTATCACATCTAGTTGTAAATACTTTTAAAACATCTTCTGTATCTTTAAGTTTAAAGTCAACTTCTGCACCAATACTTTTACCTATCCAATTTATTTGAGCGGTTTTAATTTTCTCTTCAAATTCAGTATCTTTAAGTCCATCAAGCAATCTATCCGCATAATCACTCATCCGAAGTATCCATTGTGATTTTAATTTTTTAGTTACAACAGCCCCACATCTCTCACAAACTCCTCCGGCGGCATCTTCATTAGAAAGCCCAGTTTTACAATTAGGACACCAATTTATTTCTTTTTCAGCTTTATAAGCCATCCCTTTTTTTACAAATTGTAAAAATTGCCATTGAGTCCATTTATAATACTCTGGGTCAGTCGTCGCAAACTCTCTTGACCAATCAAAAGACATCCCTAAAGCCTCAATTTGTCCCTTAAAAGTCTTAATATTTTCTTTTACAGCATCTGCGGGATATATATGATTTTTAATCGCATATTGTTCTGCTGGTGCCCCAAAAGCATCCCATCCCATTGGAAATAATACATTATACCCTTGTAGCCTCTTCATCCTTGCCATTGCATCTAAAGCGGAATAACTTCTAACATGACCTACATGTAAACCCGAACCACTCGGATAAGGAAATTCTACTAATATATAATATTTTTCTTTATCTCCCCCATTTTTAGCTTCAAAATAATGGTTATCAGCCCATATTTTTTGCCATTTCTTTTCTATCTCTTTTGTATTCATTATTTTTTCTCCTCCAATTTTCTTAAATATCTTCCATAAATTTCATATAAAGAATAAATTAAACTAAATAACAACACGAATGCCACTAACAATTGAAATACCATCGGAATATCCAGTAACATAATTATACTTGAAACAAACGCGATAATAAAACTATTTATAATGGCAATCCAAAATATTACTCTCTCTTTATTTAATTTCTTTTCTTTTAATTTAAACTTAATAATTAAATAATCTAATTCCCCAATCGGTTTAACTTTCTTATTCTTTCCCTTTTTATTTTTACCTTTATTATTAATTAATTTTAATTTTCTTTTATTAATTAAATAATAATCTACTAAAAAAACCACCAGCATTAATCCTACAAACAAATATAAAGTTTTTAAATAATCCATATATCCTCCTTTAAACTAAAAAAAGGTCATACCTAAGGGCGAAAATTCCGCGGTACCACCTTTATTTATCTCTTTAATAATCCTTTATGGGAGATTACCCCTAATACTCTAAAAAGCAAGTTCATAAATTTTTATTACTTGACTTCCACCATCTCAAGCTCGCTTTAAATAAATTATTTTATTACTACTCTTTTCTTCCACGTATTTCCTATATTCTACTAAATTTCTGAAATATATTCAAGTAATTTTATAAACATTTTAATAAAAGTATCACTTAAACCTTTTCTCTTTAACTTCCTTATTTCAATTCTCTTTTTATTAACTTCCATATTACTAAACATAATAGAAGCAATCTTTTCTTTTAAATTAGTATTAATTTTAGCATCACTAATAATTGAATTAATATCTTCATTAATAAGTCTTACCGCATCTATTTCAATATCTTTACCTTTACAATTAATAGTTAATTGACAAGTAGTCGGAATTTTCTTAACTTCTACAATAAAATCTACATCATCGGCATAAGATTCCAAAGGTATTTCTTCTCCATTAATATAAGCTTTAACATCTTCTGCTTCTCTTGTATTTCTAAATCTTATCTTATAATTACGCATCTTAGGAATAATACCCGCTTTACCTTCAATTGGTCTAATAATTAAAGTATAGTTATTTGCCAGATAATTATAATCTATCGCGGTTACTATATAATAACCTTCTTCTTGTAAATTAGAATATCCATCATCTTCATATAATTTATAAATGTTACTACGTCCCGGAAAAACATGAATCTCCATTGAAACAGGTGGATTAGTATCATTAATATTTTTAGGTAATATTGCAAGCGGAATAATTGCCCCACTTTTTGCAAAAACTGGATAATCATCATCTTTATAAAAAGCTACATATCTTCTATTTCCTGGAAACTTCTTTCCTGTTTTAAAATCATACCAAGTTCCTTTAGGTAAAAATATATGTTCAACACACCTATTCATAACATTATCTTGCTTTTTTGTAATTGGTTTAACCAAAAACTCACTTCCAAAATAATATTCATTTTTATATGCTGGTTCATCATATATTTCTGGATAACTATAATATAAAGGTTGCACTAAAGGAAGACCCGTCTTATGATATTTATAATTTTCAGTATATAAATATGGAATTAATCTATGTCTTAAATTACAATAAAATTTTGCAATAGTGTATGTTTTAACATCCCAAGCCCAAGGTTCTCTTTTGTAATAATGTCCACGTTCAGATGCAAATCTAAATATTGGACTAAAACAGCCAAGTTCTACATATCTAACATATAGCTCACTGTCTTCCATACCTCCCTTAAATCCCCCAATATCATGACTCCACCAAGAAACCCCTATATTTGAGGCACTAGAATTAAAAGAAGGTAAATAATTTAAAGTATCCCAACTAACACTCGTTTGACCAGAATAATGTATTCCATTTAAATGGGGAGCAATATTTGATGCTCTACTCATTAAATTAGCTCTTTTTCGATTATCTTTTTTATAATTCCAAAAATGATAATGATTAAGGGCTCTTAAACTTGCTAAATCTTTATTATAATCAAGCCAGTAAAAATCTACCCCCAAACTATCAAGTGGTTTAATTAAATGAGTAAAATAAACTGCCAAAAAAGTTTTATCAAAAGCATTAAAAGGAATATTTCTTGTATTAATAAGACCAAGTTCAGTTGATATTGTTCTAAACTTCTCTTCATGTTCCCCAATTCCTTCAAAAGGATCAATATTAAGTCCTACTCTAACCCCTCTCTCATGCATATAAGTTGTAAATTCATAAGGATCAGGAAATAATTCTTTGGCAAAAGTAAAACCTGTTTTATGTTTATTTAAATCTCTTTTATCTTTTAAATGCCAAAATTCATTAAGAAGAAAAACTGCAATAGGTATCTCATGACTATTAAAAGCCTGCAATAATTTTTGACTATCTTTAAATGAATATATTACATCTCTATTCCACCAAATACCTAAAGCATATCTTGGAATTAAAGGAGGATATCCTGTTAAAGTAAAATAATCTTTTAAACAAAGTCCAAAATCTCTTCGATAAATAAATAAATATGTATCTATTCTTTTAGCCGTTGGTTTAACTAAAAAACCATCTTCCATAAATACTAAACTCTTTGAATCATCAATTGATGCAAAACCATCCGTAGAATATAATCCTTTATTTAAAGCCCCTTTAATACCTTTATCTAAAGATACTTTTGTTCCGCCAAAATTTCTTGCCTCTGGATGATCAAAATACCATATTTTATCACTATTCATAAGCCCTACTTTTAAATAACTATCAGGTGCATATTTAGGTCCTACAAAAGGTTTTTCTTTTATATATTGTAAAACAAAATATTTAGTTTGAATAACGAGAGTTTTATCATTTTCTTCTACTTGAAATTCAGGCACAGGAAAATTTCGGAATCTTGCAAATTCTGTTGGATGGTCAAAGAAATTACCATTTTGGTCATACTCTAAACGAATAAGTCTTTCAGTTAAAATTGTAATTCGATATTTACTTCCTCGAAACACCGCTTTACTCTGACTCATGGCATTCTTATAATCAACTTTAAAATGTGCTTCTAACTGTGCCACACCTATTCTCTCCCTTTAACTATTATTATCATATCACAAAATACTAGCCAAAACAATAATTTATTTCAAATCAACTTTTAAAAAATATTTTTAAGAGAAAAGATAAGGATTATCTATAGTACCAGTTCCAGAAATACTTACTTTATTAGGGTCCACATTTACTACTGGGCGCACACCGATGTTCGTGCTGTCCACGTAGTAGTAGCCGAGGTAGCCAAACGAACTCACACAGAACACGCCAGCATAGCTGCCGTTAAAGTCATACGGAGACATTGTCCAATAATTCTGACCTGTATATAAATAATAAGTATCATTCGGAACAGTATTCGCTCCAGCATACATTGCTTCATCGGCTGTGATTAATCCTATCGGATTGGTTAATACTTTATTACCAGTATTGGCATGTCCCTTCCATGTGAAATAATCATTATCTTTATTAACGCATTTTAAGGTTGGCTGATATTTATTTTTTATTCTATCCGATGCTCCATAATATGTTTCTTTCGTTCCATATCCAACATTTTCATATCCTTCTGCTAAACTTCTATCATTACAAAAGCCGGCTTGTGTATCTAATTTATCTTCTACTTGTTTTAAATTTGCTATATACCAATTATCTAATTCTTTCTTAACATTACTTTCATTTATATTTTCATGAGCATCAGTATAATTATTTGAACCAGGTGTTCCATACATATATCCTACATAGGCATTATCGTTAACATCTCCATTATAGGTACCATATTTTCTTTCATCTTTTAATGTTATCATTTTATAACCATTTGTATCCTTATATCCATTTTTTAATATTGTTTCTTTACCTATTTCATTTACTTCATCTTTTTTTCCACTATAAATTAAACGTATGGAACCATTTCCATTTATCCTAATTATTCGCCAATAAAATCCTGCAAACTCTACATAATTATTTTCTACTGCTCCTCTATAATAATAACTTGTTCCTTCTTCATCTTTTGTTTCATATATTCCGGTTTTTCCAACAGCAGTACTTAAAGTACCCGCTCCTAAAAAATTTATATTATCTGCATTATAAGTCTCTTTCATTTCATCTATTAGATTAAAAGTAATATATTTACCATTTTGTTCATAAGCAAACAAGCAATTTTCTTGGTTAATCCTTTGTTCACCCCAAGTTTTGATTTCATTTCCATTGTAAGTACATATTTGTTTTTCTTCATCCCAAATAGCTAAACCTACACGCTTAGAATCAGAACTTATTCTAAGTTCATATTCCATTAAACCATCTTGATAATAATAACTACCATTTCTAGTTATTTCAAAAACTAACTGGCACATTTCTTCTGGAGCATATCCTGTGTTAACACTAATTCCCTTATATGTACATACTTTGAAATCATTATCAGCGTAATCACTATTAATGCTAAAATCTGGTGTCCCACTTCCTGTATCTGGATTACTGCATATTGTCTTTCCATTATCCAATTTTGCACATATCATTCTTTTATAATCTTGATATACATTTAATACTCCTAATTTGGTTGTTACTTCTTTTGTTTTTGATTCTTCATTTAATGTTATTGAGGTTGTTTGTTCTTGTATTTCTCCATTTTGTTTTGGTTCACATCTATTATCTTTTGTTTCACAATATGTTATATCTGTTGCACTACCTGCTATTGTTCCTTTTATCGTATTTCCACTATAAGCAAATGTTATCTCTGGTTTTGGTGTTACTTCTACTCTTGTATCACTTACTACATTTATCTGTGATTTATATTCTTTACTTGCTCCTTCTTCTTTGGTTGTATTATATTCTACCCATTCTTTTAAAGTAAATGATTTACTTGCACTTCCTTTTAATATTCCACTATAAAGATTATAAGATACATAAGCATTTTCTGAATGATATGTTGCTACATCATTTTCTTTTAATGTTGTTATTAAATTATCCATTGTATCACTTGAAAGGGATACTCTTACATAATCGGCTTTTAATGTTGTATCTGCTGTTGGATTACTTAATGATTCTAAATTAATTTGATAATTTGTATCATTACTACAATTATTCTTTATTTTAAAAGTATATCCATCTTGTTCTAATCCTTCTATATCTGTTATGGGATAAGCATTTTCTAAATCTATTGCTCTTCCCTCTTCTTCTATTGTTATACTTAAACAACCTGCTGTAAAAGTATTGGCTAATTCTTGTTTACCACTTGTTGATAAAAAAGCATAACCAATACCAATAGTTAAAACAATCAGCAAAATAATTCCTTCAACAATAAATAATCTTTTAGTTTCTTTAGTCATATAATCACTCCTATTTTTATACATTATAACTTAATTTTTTTTAATTGTATATACTTTTTTTGCATTTCTGTACCGAATATATAAACGTCTCTTCTATATACGTAATTTTTGTTAAGATATATTTAGGAGGATATCATGAATAATCAAGAAAGTATAATAACTTATGTAAATTATGGAACAGTCACGTGTAGTATTAAAAAAATAATGCAAGAAAGAAACTTAACTAAAACCCAACTTGCTAAAAGAACTGGTTTGCATCATATAGTCCTAGAAAGATATATAACTGGTAATATTGCTAGATATGATGGAGATGTTCTTGCTAAATTATGTTATGTTTTAAATTGCGATTTAACAGATATTATTTCTTATAATAAACCAGTTAAGAATAATAATTAAAATTATCATAAATTAAACATGATATAAGCAATATTTTTAAATATTAAAAAGAGTGAAAATATAAATATAAATTTCTCCTCTTTTTTTCTTATCTTAAAAAATAATATTAACCACCATACATAAAATAACACCAACTAATAAAGGCAAAATAAATGCGATTAAAGTATAATATAAACTACCAGTTTCTTTTTTTATTGTAAGCATAGTTGTTGAACAAGGATAATGAAATAACATTAATAATATAAAACAAATCGCCGTTTTTATTGTCCATCCATTAACAATCAATATATTTTTTAAAGCTTCTATATTTGTAAAATCTATTAAAGTACTAGTTTTAAGATAACACATAAGCATCACCGGAACTACTATTTCATTGGCCGGAAAACCTAAAAGTAAAGCTAAAATAATAACTCCATCTAATCCCAACATTAACCCTACTGGATTTAAAAAATCTACTAAATATTCCATGATTGATAAACCTTTAATATTAACATTTGCTACCAACCAAATAATAACTCCTGCCGGGATTGCCACCTTAACAGCTCTAACCAAAACAAAAATAGCTCTATTCTTAATACTACTAACAATAGTTTCTAATATTTTAGGCACCCGATAAGGTGGTAGCTCCAAAGTAAAACTTGATGCTTCTCCCTTAAGTATTGTTTTAGATAGTAAATAACTAATTCCAAAAGTTACAACTATTCCTAAAAATATAAAACCTGTGAGTATTAAAGCACATATCAAACTTCCATAAATATTATTTAAACCGACCATAAACATTGTTATTATCGCAATTATTGTTGGAAATTTCCCATTACAAGGCATAAAAACATTAGTAAGTATTGCAATTATTCTTTCTCTTTTTGAATCAATTATTCTCGCTCCTGTAACTCCAACAGCATTGCACCCAATACCCATACACATTGTAAGCGCTTGTTTTCCACATGCATTGCACTTACTAAATGCTTTATCCATATTAAAAGCAATTCTAGGCAAAACTCCTAAATCTTCCAAAAAACTAAATAAAGGAAAGAAAATCAACATTGGAGGCATCATGACTGAAATAACCCAATATAATGTTTTATAAACTCCATTAACTAATAAATCCCCTATAACCGTAGGAATATGTAAAAAATTTAAACCATCAATTAAATTATCTTCCAAACTCTGAAAAAAACTAAATAATATATCTGATGGATAATTAGCCCCAATTATAGTAATATAAAAAAGCCCAAAAAGCATGAGTAACATAATGGGAATTCCCCATATTTTACTTGTAAGTATTTTATCTATTTTCCGTTCTTTATTAAGATTATTATTACTATTTTTCTTTACAACACCCTTTAATTTATTTTTTACTTCTCTCTTCATTTTTATTACTATTTCTAAAGGTATATCTACATTAAGAAGTTCCTCTCTAATTTGTTTTTCTTTATTTTTATCTAATTTAATTTTATCCCGAAACATCTCTCTATAATGTTTATTATTCTCTAAAACCCTCAAACTAAGCCATTTCTTATTACCCGAATAACCAACAATATCATCATTAATAATATTAATATATTTATTTAAAATACCATAATTAATATCTAAATAATTTTGTTCTAAAACATTTTCAATATTTTCTAACAAACTATCTAATCCCATATTATTTTTTGCACTAGTAAATACTACTGGACACCCTAAATTATTACTCAATAATTCTTTATCAATATCTATTCCTTTTTTCTTTGCTTCATCAATTAAATTTACACACAAGACAACTTTCTTAACCATTTCTTGAACTTGTAAAACTAAAGTTATTCCTTTTTCTAAACTAGTCGCATCAGTTACTACTACTGCTACATCAAAATCTTCCTGAACTATAAAATCTGTTGCCACGACTTCTTCTTTTGATTTAGATATTATAGAATACGTTCCTGGTAAATCATAAAAAATAAACTTTGTTTTCTTCTTTATACATTCTCCTCTTGTAAAATCCACCGTCTTTCCTGCCCAATTTCCTGTATGCACATGATTATTAGTTAAAATATTATATAAAGATGATTTCCCCACATTGGGAGTACCAATTAAAGCCACTTTAATCTCTTTCATAAAATACCTCTATATTTTTAGCATCTTTATCTCTAATTGCAATAATATTATTATTAATAAAATAAGCTTTAGGATCTTTAAAAGGACTTACTAAAACACATTTAGTCTTTTCACCCGGAACAAACCCCAAATCCAAGAATCTTCTTTTAATATCTTCTTCCCCCTGTACTCTTTTTATTAAAACTTCCTCATCTTTTTTTATTTTATCTAAAGTAATTGTCATTTTTTTTAACTCCTTTAATATATAATTATTAGTTTCCCTAAACTAACAACTACTTTAATATATGTAAAATAAAAGGATATGTTATTATGAATGATTATTATACTTTAACAAGTTATTTAAAAAATCAAAACTTTATTACCTACGCGATGGAAGACTATATTGAAATGCTTTATCGCAAAACTCTTCAAAACGAAACTTTAACTATCACTAAATTAAGTAACTTACTTCATATCAAAAAATCATCTTGCAGCAAGATGATTACTAAACTTAAAAACTTAAATATTATTAACCCAGATAATTTAACATTAACAAATAAAGGTCTTAAAATAGGTAAATATTTATACACTAGACATGAAATATTAACAATATTTTTAAAAAAACTAAACAAAAAACATTTTACTTTAGAGCAAGTTGAAAAAATAGAACATTTCATTGACCCCATAACTTTAAAAAATATCAAAAAACTAATTACTAATAAGTTTAATTAAAACCGGCGCTAAAATAATAAGTAACATGATTGGTACAAAAAATAAAACACTTATCACACTTACTTTTGTTGGTAATTTAGCAATTTCGGCTTTAACATCCAATAATTGTTTATTTCTCAAAAATTCAATTTGATTATACATAGAAACAGTTATATTTGTTCCATAAGTATTAGCCTGTATCATATTAAGAATTGTATTATTTATAACTTCACTTGGAATTCTTTTTTTCATAGCTTCTAAACTCTCATTTAAACTCTTACCCAAATGCACTTCTTCTATAACTTGCTTAAATTCTAAAGCTAATTCTGAATCAATATTCGCAATAGTTAAATTTAAAGCATTTTCTAAATTTCTTCCTCCCTCTAAAGTTAAAACTAAAACTTCCATAAAGAATAAAGCTTGTTTTTCTAATCTTTTTCCTCTCTTTTTTATTTCATAATCTAAACATATTTTTTCCATTCCCAAATAAACTAATAAAGTTAAAATTGGTGCAATAATAAAACCATATTTAAAGAAAACTAAACTTAATATAAATACTAATATACATAATAATAATCTTCCATTTAAGAAAAATACCACTGAAAAATCTGTACTTACCCCCAATAATTTTACTTTCTTTTCTATTCTTTTAATCGTTGTTTTAGGATAAATCTTGTAACTTAAACTACTTTTCATAACTCGACCTCCAAAACTCTTTTAATAACTAAAATATAAAGAATATATAATAAAATTGTAAATACTAAAGCTAAAATACCTAAAGGTGTCGTAAATAAAGGTGTAAAATATGTAGGATTTAAAATAAATATTACCCCTATTAATAAAACTGGTAAACAAATCAACATTTTAAACACAAATTGACTAGAAGCCGTTAAACTATTAAGCTCATTTTTTAAATTCTTTTTATCAAAAATTGACTTTTCAATTAAAGAAAACACTTTTATTATATCTCCCCCAGTTTTATTAAGTAAACTAAGAGATGAACTAATATACTTAGCATCTTCTAATTTTACTCTTTCATAAAATCTATCAAAAACAAGCTCTAAATCTAACCCATAAGTAATATCTAAATATATTTTTTTAAACTCATCTTGAATAGGACCATCAAGCTCATTTTTAACAACTTCTATTGCCTGCATAATATTGCGACCACTTTGAAAAGCATTATTCATAATAATAATAGCTTTTAATAAATCATCTTCAATTTTTTTTCTTCTCTTCCTAAATTCTATATAGAAATAAATATCAATTCCAAAAAAACTAATTAAAAATATTAATATCACTACAGGAAAACTTAAATTAATTTTATGAAATAAAGCCGTAATAGCACTTAATCCTAATACTATTATAGCTATCAAAAACTTCAAAGATACATAGTCTATCCCCTCTATTTTATCTTTATTTTTAAAAGAAATATATTTATTATACTTTTCTCCATATTTAGTTAATACTACTGATTTTTTTAATATTTTTGAAAATAATTTTATTATCTTTTTAATAAATTCCAAACCCTTATCAATTAAAGATAATTCACTATCAATTTCTTCATTTGCTATAGCAAATTTACCAATTCTTTTTTCTAACTTTACCGCACGAGAAAGACGAAGTAAATATATAACTACTCCTAAAATAATAACCATAATTAATATTTGTACTAGTCTTACTCCTGTCATAATATCTCCTATTCTCTAGGTCCAATTCCCTCATATTTTCCCCGATAATACATTATTTTTGGTTTATCATTTTGTTCTTCTTCTTTAATTCCATTTTTAATAAAATTATGTTGTTCTTTAACTACTTTATCTGGATAAAAAATATCTTCAATATCTAAAATTCCCCGCGCTTTTATCTTTTTATATACTTTTGGAACTCCATCATACAAAATAAATTCTCCATCAACTTCCCCTGTTTCTGTAAGTCCCTTTTGTTTAAAAGCAAATATTTCTTTTAATTTAATTTCACCATCTGTAAAATCTTCTAACTCTGCAATATTTGTAACTTTTCTTCTTCCATCACTCATCCGTTCAATATTAACAACTAAATCTATCGCACTAATAATATATTCTCTAATAGCCTTAATAGGAATTTCTAACCCTCCCATTAAAACCATTGTTTCCAGTCTATTTAAAGCATCTTGAGGACCATTCGCATGCATAGTCGTAAGAGATCCATCATGTCCTGTATTCATTGCTTGCAACATATCAAAAGCTTCTTTACCTCTTACTTCTCCCACAATTATTCGATCTGGCCGCATCCTAAGAGAATTAATAACTAAATCCCGAATTGTAATTTCATTTTTTTGCTCATAATTAAGCATTTTTGTTTCCAAAGATATAACATGGTTTTGCTTTAATTTTAATTCTGCTGCATCTTCAATTGTAATAATTCTTTCATTATCCCCAATAAAACCACTTAAAATATTAAGTAAAGTAGTCTTACCAGAACCAGTACCACCACATATTAATATATTACATTTTCCTCTTACTGCCGCATCCAAAAATCTTGCCATATAAGGAGTTAAAGTTCCAATTCTAATTAATTCATCAATATTACTCATAGACTCTTTAAATTTTCTAATTGTCACCACCGGCCCTTTAGTTGATAAAGGAGGTATTACCGCATTAATTCTTGACCCATCCATAAGTCTTGAATCAACCATCGGATTAGAAGCATCAATAGTCCTTCCCAAAGGTTGTATTAATCTTTGAACTGTTCTAATAATATGTTCATCATTAATAAATGATACACTTTCATCTTTCGTTAATACTCCATCTATTTCAATATATATTTCATTAGGAGAATTAACCATTATTTCCGTTACATTTTTACTATTTAAAAGCTCAGATATCGGCCCATATCCATTTATTTCATTATCAATTAAATTAAATAAATGACTTCTTTCTAAATTAGATAAATCATAACCTTCAACTGTTTTATCTATCTCATTATTAATCCATTCATTTAAACTAATATCCTTAGGCATTTCATTATCAATTAAATTTTCTACTATCTCTGTTCTTAACTTATCCAGTAATTTTTTATCTTTAAATATTTCATAATCATTTAAAATCTTAGTTTCTTTCTCTTTAATTTCTATATCAAATGCATCTCTTAAACTCTGTTTCATTCTTGCACCTCCTCTTTATACATATCTGTTATTAATTGCATTAAGGTTGTGTAATCTTTATTAAAAACCGAAGGCACTTTACTATCTAAAGTAATAATCTTTCCACTCATAATAATACTATCAATATTTTTAATATAAAAATCTTTAGATATAACATAATCTATATTATTTCTAATAATATTTTTAATATCATACAAACTAAAATATTTCTTAAATGGATGGACACTTTCATTTAAAACCACTTTATAATTATTATAATTAACATCTTTTAATATCCCAATTAAACTTCTCATATTCTTTAAATCCATTGGGTCATTAGTAACCATAAAAATAATTTTATCTACTAAATCCATCGTAAATATATTAAAATCATTAAGTACATGACTAGTATCCACTAACACAATATCATAATTAAATACTGCTTTATCAAGTATTAATTCTACATATTTAGGATTTATTTTACCTGCTTGTCTTGGATCTTTAGGACTAGCTAAAATATCTATTTTATCATCATACCTAATAACATAATCTTTAAAATCTTTATAACGGTTATTATTATAATCATCAACAAAATTATAAACACTTTTTTGTGGTTCAATATTTAAAGCAGTTGCAATTCCTCCACTAGCTAAATCAAAATCAATCACTAAAACTTTTTTATCTAATACTTCATATAAACCAGCAAGATTAAGCGTTGTAATAGTCTTACCAACTCCACCTTTAGCCGATGATATACATATTGACATTCCTTTATTATTCATAGCTTCACCCTAATCTATAACTATTTTATTATTATCTTTATACCCCTTAATATCTATTTTAATCGTGTATTTTTTAAGCCCAATAATTGCCCCAAAAATACTATCTATCTCTATTTTATTCTTAACATGAATTTCCTCATTTTCTAATTCTAATTCTAAATTATCAACATCTATTTTATTCTTAACAAATAATTCTTTAATTTCCTCTTCTCCTAAATCATTATTTAAACTATCTTTAATAACTAATCTTGTTGTTTCTTTTAAACTACTACTTTTACTAACTATTAACCCCACATCAACAACCACAGCCATAACTCCCAAGATTAATGGTATTAAAATAATAAATAGTATTAAAGTCTGTCCTCTTTTATTACTAATCATTTATAATACTCCTCTTAATCTCTAATTTATAAGGACTATTTAAAACTAAATTAAGTCCCGGTGTAATAATCTCTACTTCTTTTTCTATCTTAATTTCTTTATAACTTCCATCATCATTTATTTCCAACTTAGAATCATCTAAATCTAATTTATTTTTTATTTCTTCTTCACTTTTACCATCCTGATATAAAGAAACTACATCATTTATGGCACTTTCCAAAATAATTTTATTATAAAATATTTTTCCTAAATCTATAACACCCAAAAACAGCATTAAAAATATTGGTAATATTATTATAAATTCTACTAGTGCCTGCCCTTTTTTTCTCATTTTATTACCCCTTTAAGTAAAAGTTATTCCTGAGTTTCCTCTTTTTCCTCACATTTACCCTCTCCGGGCTTATCTCCTTTAGTATATACCTCATCAACTAAACTACATGATGTCTTGGTAATCGCATCCTTTAGATAACCCCCAAAGTAATTAACGAGCGCAATAGCAATAACACTAATAAGTGCAATTATTAAAATATACTCTACTAATGCTTGGCCATCTCTCTTCATAACTTTCACCCTTATCATAATAATGATATAATAAAATAGTTAAAAAGTCAATTTTTAAGCATTAATTTATTAAGCCATTTCAAGTATTTATTTAATTTAACTATAAAATACTAAAAATTAAAAATTAGAAGTCATAAATTTCAATTTATATGATACAATTATTATAGGTGATAATATGTATCTTAAAACTAACAAACAAAAATATAATATAATTATTGCAAACTCCTTTTCCAAAAGATTAAAAGGCCTAATGGGCAAGAAAAACATTAATTATGGTATGCTTTTTCCTAAATGCAATTCTATTCATACCTACTTTATGAAAGTAAATATTGATATTGTTGGCTTAGACGAAAACAATGAAGTAATATATAAATATGAGAACTTAGACAAAAACCGCATCATTAAAATAAAATATGACTCTAAAAAAACAAGCATTTTAGAAATGCCTGCTAATAGTACTAAAAAAATTAAAATTGGAACTATTCTTTTATTCGAAGAATAGTTTATTCTTTAAATTCAAACATATAATCACAAATCTGGACTAAATCTCCTCTTTTAGCTCCTGCTCTTTCTAGTTCTTCTTCAACTCCCATCCCCTTTAATTTTCTGGCAAATCTAACTACTGCTTCATCTTCATTAAATCTTGTCATCTTAAAGAGTTTTTCAAGTTCCTTACCTTCTAATACCCAAACATCACCATCTTTAGTAATTGTAAATGGTTTTTCATTTTTAAATTTATAAATAATGTGACTTTCTAACTCATCTTCTTCATATAAAGGAGTATTATTTATTTCTTCCAATTTATCAGCACAACTTTCCATTAAAGTATCAAATCCTTCATTAGTAACTGAACTAACTGGAATAATTTCCTTATCCCTAAATCTTTCTTTAAACTTTTCTAAATTATCTAAAGCCTCAGGTAAATCCATTTTATTTGCAACAATTATCTCTTTTTTATTTGCAAGTTTCTCACTATATTCTTCTAATTCTTTTCTAATATTTAAATAATCTTGTATTGGATCTCTTCCCTCTTCACTTCCCATATCAATCACATGCACTAAAAGTTTTGTTCTTAAAGCATGCCTCAAAAACTTATGTCCTAAACCTACTCCCGTATGCGCCCCTTCAATAAGTCCCGGTAAATCTGCCATAATAAAACTGCGACTATCCTTTAATTTAACAACCCCTAAATTAGGAGCTAAAGTAGTAAAATGATAACTAGCAATTTTAGGTCTTGCCGCACTAATCGTAGCTAAAATTGTCGATTTGCCTACACTTGGAAATCCAATTAAACCAACATCAGCAATAACTTTAAGTTCTACTTTAAGAATTCTTTCTTCGCCTGGTTCCCCAAGTTCACTAATTCTCGGAGCATTATCACTATGGGTTTTAAACGCAGCATTTCCTCGTCCCCCTCGTCCTCCTTTAGCTACTACAACTTCTTTATTATCTCCTACTAAATCTGCTATAACTAAATTAGTATCTTTATCTATAATTGTCGTCCCTTCTGGAACTTTAATTACAACATCAGAAGCATTAGCTCCCTGTCTATTTGAACCTTTACCATTTTCTCCTTTATCTGCTTTAATAATCTTCATATATCTTAAATCAATTAAAGTCTTTAAACCTTTATCTACTTTAAAAATAATACTGGCCCCATGACCACCATTACCCCCATCAGGTCCTCCCATTGCAACATATTTTTCTCGTCTAAAAGATGTACACCCATCTCCCCCTTTACCAGCTACGACTTTAATTGTTAATTCATCTACAAACATTAGTAATCACCTACCAACATTTTAACATAAAAGTAATTATTTAACAACAATTAAAAAGAACCTCTTATTTAGATTCTTTATCCTTAATTTTAACATTTTCATGGGTCGTAATAAGTTCCTTATTTAATTTATCATTTTTAAAATAATACTTATATTCATTTAAAACCAAATTTTCTTCTTTTTCCTCTAATATTAAAGCATAAAATATATTTCCTTCTCTTTTTACTCTAAGTTGTCCCTCAAAACTTTCATAAAAAACATTTAAATCCTTTCCATCTTTATTAACAATATATTCTTGATCATTTCTAATTAATAACCCATCTTCAATTAAAGATTCCCCTTTATCATCAAATAAATAATATTTTTCTATAACTTTATCTTTATCTAAAACACCCATTCTTATCAACAAATATTCCTGATTATTTTCTTTTAATATTTGGATATTATTCATATCTATTCTAACATAATTATCAACATCAACATTCGAAAATAAACTCTCTATATCCTCTGCCTGAATATCATTAATCACATTTTCTCTAATTATTCTAACCCCATCAATATAAATTAGTAAAGTTCCACTTATCATATTATTTTCTTTATTTTTATTTATACTATATTCTAATTTTAATTTATGTCTTTGATTATTTAAATACACATTATATATCTCATTTAAACTATTATCAGTCATATTAGTAGTAACATTTTCTATTTTTCTACCAACTTTTCCCTGAACATCTTCTTTAACCCCTTTATTATTCAAAGTATAAATAGTTAATATTATAATACTACTCATCACTAATACTAAAACAACAAAACTTACTACTTTTTTCATTCAGTATTCTCCTTTTGTTATATTATATCAGCAATTAATAAAATTTAAAACTAAAAAATCACTCTTCAAAGTGATTTTATTTAAATATATTAAAAAGTTTAGTTTTATTTCCCCCACCATTATTTAATCTTGAAAAACCTAAAGCTACCAAAAAGTCTTCCAACACTTGTTCATGCTCTTTCTTATCATCAACATAAGGTATATTATAAAAGACTTTACTATTAGTTTCTTTTTCAAAATCACTAATATCTTTATTAGTTAAAATACTTTTATTTAACACTATCATTTTATCTTTTAACTTTTCAAAAGCTTCTCTATCATTTCTAATCAATTTATTAAGTTTAATTAAGCCTGGTTCAATTAAATAAACCACTTCATTACATAAACTTTCTTGATTAGATTCATTTAAATCAATTAATATAACTTCTGCATCCGGATTATTAGCAATATTAAAAGATAAATCTAAAGCAGTTGTGGTCTTTAAGCTTTTATCATTAAAATATTTAAAGTCTTCTCCATCTACCTCAATTGCAATAACATTATATGCAACTTCCAAATGTTTTTTTAGCATATAAACCAAAGAAGTAGCCCCTGCATGAAGAGTTACATTTTTAAAGCCAACTATCCTCATACCTCCACTTCCCGAACCAGCAAAAGTATCAAAATTTACTGGATTATCATTATCTGTACTATTTCCATTTAAATTATGATATTGGGCAACATCTTTATATGAATTAGGATTATCAATTAAAAACTTAACCGCATTTATATTTCTTGTAAAATTATATATTCCCATCGAAACTAATTGGGATAAATAAGCCCCACTGTTAACCATCGCGGAATCATCCAATAATAAAATTATCTTACTCGTATCAAAATTTACTGATAACTTTTGAATATTCTTTATATTTTGATAACCCTTTATTGCCGTTACATCAATAATCATTTTATTAAAGTAAAAATTTGTAAATTGACTAACTAAATCTTCAACTTCAAACTCTCCATTAATACTTTTAATTATATCAATATCTAATGTTGCAAGCATATTTTGATATTTATTTGACACTATAACATTCATTTTAACCCTCCAAAAACTTTTCTTTCTTTATTTCCATATTGCCACTAATTCTAAATCTCTATCAACTCTTGTATTAACATCAAAAGTAGTCAAACGTCCATTGTTATAATATCCCCAACAATTAAACGTATGCCCCGCCATAGTTGGATTTGCCGGCATCCTAACAGTTCCACCCGTCCTTACTTGTTGACTAGGAATAGAACCATAGCCTCCATTAAGATTAAAGGTTACTGTGTACATGCTCTCTCCTGTATCTGTACTAGGTCTTGATGATGAAGAATTACAAGTACCGGTAATATTATTACAATATAAATCATCATCAAATGATTTAAAATTATTAGTTGTTCCTTTAACTGTAAAACCAGAAACATTACCTAAAACTGGTAAATTAAATTTATAAAAAAGTGCAACTTGATAATAATTAGTTATACTAGTTCCCTGATATTTCTTTAAACAATAACTATATTTTTTCCCAGCTTTAGCTTTTTCAAGTTTAACTGAATCTACAGTTCCACCATAAACACCTTCAGCTTCTTTAGTAACACAAACACCAGTCGCAACATAACCATTACTATTCAAATAACCATTTATGGACTCAATTGAATAATCATTTAATCCTTCATACTTCTCTATTAATGTTATCATTTCATTTTTAACTTTAATTGTTCGCGAATAATTAAGAATTAAAACAATATAAGCCACAAACAAAAGAATAAACACAATCATTAACTGCATAACCCAAGTTTGACCAATAGTAGTTCTCATTTAATCACCCTTCACACCAATAATAATTTGCACTTCTAGTATCACACTCATTAGGCTGATAAACCCTCGTTGTTTCACCTAAAATTGAAAAATTAAAAATATTATTAATTATTGGCAAATCAAGTTGATAAAATATTCTCACTTGATAATATAGTGCATTAGGAAGCTCTGAATTGGCATTAACTTTTATTCCTTTAACACAAAACGCAGCATTTTTAGCCCCTCGTGATAATAAATCACCCGTTCTAGTATAACCAATCCAATCACTGCCACAATCTCCAGTAGCTCTATAACTAGCTTCTTTAAAATAATCTGTAATTTGTTCTTTAAAATTATAACAAATATCACCAGTTGCTACCCCATCTGCAGTACAAACACCACCCTGATTTCTAATAACATTTAAAACTTCATTTTTAACATTATATGCCTTAGAATAATTAATTGATAAACTAATATATCCTGTAAAAAGTAAAATAAGAACTATTACTATATTAAAAAGAGATATACCACCTATAGCTTCTTTCATCTAATCACCTTCAATTAGCCTTCCCAAGGGCACATAATTGTTTTGCTTTCATTTCCCTTAATATGACACTCCATTACTTCGCCTACTTTAGTTCGACATTTACCCGTGTCATCTTTATCTTCACAAATACAAATCGCATCATCACAACTAGAACTATGCCTAAAATTCTCATTAATTCTTGGCCATATAAAACCAAAGAAAAAAAAGGCTAACATTGCCACTATAATAGCCACTATAACCATTACATTTAACTCACCTGTAGCCTCTTTCATATTCTAACCTCCTATTATGATGGAGTAGTTCCACCATTACCATTTGTAGTTTCTTGTTGTTTCTTAAAGTAAGATTCACAGCTTCCTGTCCATGTTGTACCATCATCTTTCTCAGCTGTACAAGTCTTCCAATCAGAAGAACAATTTGCCATATTACAATAAGTACTTTGTTCTATACTCTTTCTAATTCCAGGCCATACAAATGCATAAAAGAATGCAGCAACCGCAGCAATTGCCACTACGGTAACAACTGTCATATTTAACTCACCAGTAGCCTCTTTCATCTAAATTTATTCCTCCTTTTTTATTTTATCTGTACATTATTATACCTAATTTTTTTAAAAATATCAACACTTTAATTAAAATAACCATCACTTTATCTTAACTTTACTATTCTATACTGAAAATAAATTGAAAAATATCTCTATTTATGATATATTTATTAAAGAATAGAGTTGATAACATGAAAGATAAATTTCTAGCTTTTTTACAAGGATTTGGCACTATCTTCTTATATATTATTATCGCCAGTCTTGGAGCTTTTCTTTTTGGAGATTATTATGAAAGCTCTAATAAAGTAGTTGCTACATTAGCTCAATTAGGAACATATACTCTTCTTTTTGTAATATTAGGCCTTATATATCATAAATGTCTAATAAATGATTTTAAAAACTATAAAAAAGAAAACACTTCCCTTGCCTTAAAAAATTGGCTCTGTGGTCTTGGTATTATGATGGTAAGTAACATTATTATTAATACCATCGTTGGAAATATCCCAACTAATGAAACCCTAAATCGTAATTTACTTATAAAATATCCCTTTAGTAATATCATTAGTATGATTTTTATGGGACCATTAATTGAAGAAATTACTTTTAGAGCGAGCTTCAAAAATGCTTTTGACAAATGGTACACTTTTTCTTTATTCACTGCCATAATTTTTGGCTTAGCTCATATCGCCAGATTTGATTTATTAGAATTTTTATTTATTATTCCTTATGGAGCATTAGGATTCTTTTTTGCTAAAACATTTTATGAAACAGACAATATCTATTCATCTTTTTTAATTCACATGTTACACAATACAATGTGTATTATAATTATATTTGCTATGTAAGGAGGAACAATGGAAAAAAAACATATTGGCATAAAAATTTTGGCCATTTTAATAATTATTATTTTCATTATCTACTTATATGGTAGATATATCAATCCCATAAGTTTCAAAGTAAATGAAATACCTATATATGACCAAAAACTAAATCCCGATTACAATGGTTTTAAAATAGCTCAATTCTCTGATATTCACTATGGAAGAACAACAAATGAAGAAACTTTAAAAAAAATAGTTAAAGAATTAAATAATCTAAATGCAGATATTGTCATTTTCACTGGTGACTTATTTGACTATAAAAAAATTACTAACGAAGAAAAAGAACTTACTACAAAATATTTAAAAAAAATAAATGCTAAACTCTATAAATTTGCTATTATTGGAGATTATGATAATTTATACTTAAGTGATTATTCTGAAATATTAACCAAAGCTAATTTTACTTTACTAAATAATACTTCCAAACTAGTTTATTATAACAGTTCTATTCCCCTAAATTTTATAGGACTAACAAATAATGAAAATATAAACGAATTATATGAAAATGATTATTACAACATAACTTTAATACACGAACCTGATTTAATCAAAAATATAAAAAATACTCAAATTGTATTTGCCGGACACTCATTAGGAGGACAATTTAAAATCCCTTTTGTTGGTGGAATAAGAAAAATAGAAGGAGCATCAACTTACATAGATAATTACTACAAAATAAAAGATACTCAATTATTTATATCAAATGGCATAGGAACTCAAGATATAAGCATGAGATTATTTAACACTCCATCAATAACTTTATATAGACTATACAACAATTAACATCTATCATAGATGTTTTTTAATGAACAAAAAAAGAGGAGAATATCCCCTCATGGAATTTAATCTTGCCTAAGAATAAAGTTTAGAGCGACTTAGGCAAGGATTTTATTTTTATAATTGCACTACAAATGGACTACTCGTAGTTCCATTTCCTGTAAATATAGTATTTGATTTTAAATTTATTACAGGTCGCACACCATGCGCAAGGCTAACACTATAGTTGCCGAGAGTACCATCCGAATACAAAACGCACATGTTAGCAGCACCACCACCAAAGCCAGACGGAGACATAAGCCAATAGCTTTGATTTGTATATAACCAATAACCATCGTTATTTTGTCCTCCAAAACCTCCGGCATACATTGCTTCATCCACTGTCATTAAACCTATTGAATTGGTTAATGACTTATTTCCTTGTGTTGCTCCTGTTTTTGTATACAAATCATTAGTTTTATCTGGACATTTAAATGTTGGTTTCTTTGAATTAAGTAATCTTAGTCTACCTCCATAGTATGTTTCGTTTGCTCCAGTTCCGCCTGTATTATTTGTTGTTTGAGCTAAATAATCTGTATTACTAGTTCTGTCTCCACAAAATCCCGCACTTGAGTCTAATTTATTTGCATATGATACTAAAGACTTACCACTTCCAAAATACTCATTGTAAAATGTATTTAATGTATTAAACATATCTGATGGAGTATTAAATCCATTTCTTACACCTATCGTATATTTTAATCCTACGTAGGCATTATCACCAAAAATAGAATTAAAAGCTCCAGTTTTATATTGAGTTGATACTCCTGTCGTGACTGCACTTGTTCCATTATATATTAATCTTATTGTTCCATCTCCATTTATTCGGATGATTCGCCAATATGTATTTCCTATCTTTACCCAATTCTTATCTGCTTTCCCTCTAAAATAATATGTATCTCCATCGTCGTCTTGACCTTTACAAAATAATGTAGCAGAACTTTCTGCTGAACTTATTGTCGGAGTTGGATAAGTTGGACATCCCGATTGGCTTACTGTTAAACCTAATTGAGTAACACGTTCTGCTGGTGGAATATTATCAGTAATATCAAAATACAAATAACATTTTGTATTGGCAGTTTTTACTCCTCCAAATGTTACACTACCTCCAGCATAATTTATTGTTATTCCTTGTTTATTATAATTTGTTTTTCCCTCATATTTTGTTGAGCCTATTGTACAATATGTTTTATTTTCATTTAATACATAACCAGACGTAGGAACATTATTTACACTATCATAAGTACTACTACTCTTTTCATGTTGCTGATACACTCCTAACAAACTAAAATCTGCTCTAGAATAATTTATTACTCCATTAACTATTTGCACACTTTTGGTTACTTGATATTTTGCTTTGCTATTTGTTATATATATTATTCCTATTGCTAATACTATTATTGTTATAGCTAATATAATTTTCTTACTCTTTCCTTTACTTAACTTCTCTACCTTCATTAATCTTCCCTTCTTTATAATTGATTTATTATCAATCATATTAGAAATTTCTAACTTATACTAAAATTATATACTCTCCTATACTAAAAGTCAAGAAAAAGTTGTCTATTTCGGCACTAGGATTTTAAGAAAATACATTTAATGAGAAAATTATTTCAGGTGAGATAAATGAACTATGGTAACAAAATGAAAGAAATTAGAATAGAAAACAAAATAATGCAAAAAGATATAGCAAATTATTTAGGAATATCTTCAATAACATATAGTCATTATGAAACGGAAGACACAACTATACCCATTAAACATTTATACAATTTTTGCAACTATTTTAATGTTTCATTAGATTATATTTTGAATTTAACAAATAAAAAAAGTAATAATTTCAATAATCAAAAATTAAATAAAATTACATCAGGTAGTAGATTAAAAGAATTTCGAAAAGAACAAAAACTAACACAAGGTAAATTAGCAAGTGTTATTAACTCAGATAAAACTGTAATATGTGCATATGAAAAAGGAAAAAACATTATTGCAACCCCTTTTCTATACACTATATGTAAAAAATATAATATTTCTGCCGACTATCTCTTAGGAAGAACTGACAATCCTAAATATATTAAACAATTAAAAAAGTAATGAGATTTTTATTTTCCCATTACTTTTTTATTTTTTATTTATTTAATTAGCATAAATATTTTTTAGCAGCTACTCCAAGAGTTCCTAATCCTAAAACTCCAATTCCTACAAACTTCAATATATTATCTAAAGTCTGAGGAGCTTCAGTAACTACCTCATCTTCTAATACTGCAACTAAATACATTCCTTCAGTTATTTCAGAACTTAATTCTAATTCTTCCCCATCTTTATTAGTAAATCCTGTAATACTATAACCTTTATTTTTTAAATCATTTAATAAATCTTGTAAAGTCCAACCTTTTGTTACTTCATAATTTTCTTTAACATCGCCATCAATATCTAAAGTAATTTTTATTTGTTCTTCAATTTTTTCAAATTCTGCTGTAACTTCAACTTCTCCATCTGGCATTGGGAATGTATATCCTGTTATTGGAATCTCATTATCTTCTGCTATAGGAAGAGCTATTGTAGATATTGCACTAGCTACGGCTTTTTTAGTTACTTTTAAGCTTCCTTCTTTAAGCTCATAACCTTCATTAGGAGTAACAGTAATTGTTACTGTATCACCTAATTTTGCTAACTTAGGACTTACTGTAATTATTCCATTTTCTAATGTTGAACTAACATTAACAAAATGAAGTTTAGCTCCTGAATTATTTTGTAAACTACCGCTGCCTTCAACTTCAACTTCTCCCCCATTTTCTAAAACAATATTTTCTGTATCAGCTTTAACAGTACCTTTTACTGTAAGTTTAGCTCCAGACTTAATTGTTAATTTACCATTTGTAGCATCAACAGTAACTCCCGCAGGAATTTCCAAATCTTTTGTAATTTCTATATTATCATTAATTTTAATATTCTTAGAATAATTAGAAGCAGCTAAAGCAGTTTCTAAGCTTGGAAAATATCCTTCTTTATTAAAATTACCTTTACCATCTCCAGTTTCAACATTTTCACTTTCTACTGGAAATGAAGTACTAATATTAACTAAAAAATAATATTTATCAGTATATTCATCACTATCACTTTGAATTATAGAAACATAAGATCTATCCTCATAGCCATAAAATACGTAATCTTTACCATAAACTAATTCATCAAAACTTTTTTCTTCATCTTTAAATTTTTCTTCTATAGCTTCCTTTACAGTTTTACCACCTGTTGTAGAACCACTAAGAGTAACAAACTTATTTTGCACTTTATCAAAATAATCAACTTTTATTTGAGGAACCCAAACTAAATTATTATTTGTAGGATTATCTTCAGCAACAGCACTTTCAGCTGCAGATTTTGCTAATGACATAAAATTATTTCCTACGAAAGGCTCTCCATATTTTTTAAACTGTGTTCCTGTAATTCCTGTTTCAATTCCAAAATATAAAGTTCCTAATACTGCTGGACTACCAGAATTTCCAGGAGCATGATTCAAAATTGCTTGAATAGCCGCATCATTCAAATTACTTGTAGTAATATCAAGTACTGAAACATTCATTTGATCATCGTACCTAACATTAAACTTAGCTGGACTATTTTCTCCTAAATAATCGAATCCTTTCAAACCTTCAATCTTATCTGCTTCAAAATCTATTGTTTCTGCTCTAACATTCGTATTAAAACCTAAAGCTAGCACACCTGCAACCATTAACCCCATTAATTTTTTTAAGTTTTTCATTCTCTAGCTTCCTTTCTTGATTATAATTTTACTATGTCTTTACTATATTGTCAATTGATTAACAAATATATTTACACTATATAATGTAAAATTTTACAATAAAAAAATCTATGATATTACTCATAAATCTTTTTATTTAGCTAAAACTTCTTTAATTTTATTTTTAGCGTTTATAATTGTTTCTTCATTAGGAAGCATTACATATGATTTAGCAGACTTATAAGAATAAGTATAATCATAACCATCAACCCCATCTAAGCTATAATCATTAATATCCCATTTAGCATTATCTTTTATCTGCATTTTAATAAAATCTGTAATATTATTCATATTCATATTAGTAACAAATGAAGACTCTAAAGCATCTATTAAACTATTATATTTAACAATAATTTTAGGACTTATTGCTTTATCAATTAAAGCTTCAATCATCCGCGCTTGATTTTCTACTCTTACTCTATCTCCTCCATCAAAAGCCTTTCTTTCTCTCACAAAAGATAAAGCTCTTTCTCCATCAACATAATTCATCCCTTTTTTATAACTATATCCATCTCTCGATACAAAATCATATTCTGAATATACTTGTACCCCATCTAAAGCATCCACAATTTTAGTTAATGATGTAAAATTAACTTTAACATAATAATTAATATTAATATCTAACAATTCTTCAATTGTTTTAACACTTACATCTACTCCATAAATTCCTGCATGAGTTAATTTATCTTTTTCATTTATTCCCCCTAAATTCACATAATAATCTCTTGGTATCGAAGTAATCTCTACTTTATGTTTTTTAGGATTTACTGTTACAACCATATTAACATCACTTCGAGAAACACTACTAACGGAACCATAAGTATCAATACCCGATATATAAACATTAAAAGAATCTTTTGTAATATCTACTTCTTTTACAACATCTTCAGTTTCCACATCTACTGCAAAATCATATACAACTTCAAAACTTTTAGCAAATTCATCATCATTTTCACTTAATATTGCCATAATTGATTCTTCTACTAACATACTATCTATTTTTCCCTCTATAAATTCTTCTTTCAATTTAGCAATATCATCATAAGTCTTATATTTAATATTTAATCTATTATCTAATTTCTTTTTAGCATTTTTAAGCCCTTCTGTCTTAAAATCTATACTCCCCATTAATTTACTATCTAAATCTTTAAATTCATAACCCTTATCTTTTAAAACTAAAACATTATAATTTTCTGTTTTATAATTAACAAACCCCAACTTTTTTAAAAATCCTAATGTATTTAATTCATAAACTATTCCTAATATTAAAATTACTATATATATTAAAGATAATAATGTTCCAAATATCCTCTTTTTAACTCCCTTTTTAGTAAGTACCAGTGTAACTAAAGTAATTGTTATTAAACTAAGTAATAACACAAATACTAAATAATATTCGCCTGGTAAAATATTTATAAATTTAAATAATCCCAATGTTATAAGTGTAACAATAACCATTACTACTGCTAAATACTTAAAAAATGGAATAACTGGTTTCTTATTTTTAACTTCCCTCTTTGCCATGCAAATCTCCTTACCCTAATTAATTATAACACGCAAAGTATGGAAACTCAAAGAATATTTATAAAACTCTTCATTAAGTAGACAAATAAAAGTATATAACTACTGCCCAATAATAATCCCCCTACTACATCACTAAAATAATGTACTCCTAAAAAAACTCTACTATAACCAATTAATAAAATAAGTAAAATTAAACTAATATCAAGTATTATTTTAATAGGCCAAGAAAGAGAACTAATTCCTAATAAAAAAATCATAAATCCATAAAAACAAACTGAACTAGTTGAATGCCCTGATGGATAACTAAAACCCTTTTCCTTTACTAATCTTTTAATATTTGGTCTTTCTCTTTTAAAAAGATGTTTAAATGTATATACTAAAATACTATCAAAAATCATTAATACACTTATAAATAAAGCCAATTTTTTATTTTTTAAAAATAACACCAAAAGAACACAAACAATTACAAAAAATATTGTACTAGCTAAATTAGTAAATATCTTAAAAAAACTAATCCAAGGCTCTTTAATATTCATTTTCTGATAAACTTTTTTATCTATCCAATCCAGTTTTCCTTCATCCATTAAATATGCCCATATTAAAAATAATACAAAAACACTAATAATTAATCCTATCATATCTATCACTAATAATAATTATACCTTATAATTATAAATATACCAACAAAATTTAAAAGAAAAACCAAAACTTAACTGCTTGTCTAACATTAAATTTATCTTATCACAATTAATGTAATCTTAAAAAGATAATTTACTAATCAAAAATTTAATATTATATTTAAAAAATATTTCAAATAAAAACCCCATATTAACACAGGGATAAAAATTTATTTGGTGCTTATGGTGGGACTTGAACCCACATGAGTTTAACCTCGCCAGATTTTGAGTCTGGTGCGTCTACCAATTCCGCCACACAAGCGCAAATTAATTATAACATAATCTTTCAAAAAAAAGAAGACATTTCCTTTAGTCTTCCAAAATAATTCCTTTATCTCCCACAATTTCTATCATATTAAGTATTGATAATTTTGAACTAACTAATTCATCTATATTAATATTAACCCCTTTAAAATGACTAGTCTTTAAATCACAATCTATAAATTTAGTATCAATAAAATTATCCAAACTAAACTCACATTTATAAAACTCCATTTTTTTAAATTTATTATGTCTAAAAATATTTTCTTTTAAATTAATTCCATCCCACTTACTATTATCTATTTTAGTATTCTCCCATTTAGAATACTGCATAATACTTTCTTTAAGCTCTAAATCACCTAAATTATCTTCAAAAAAACTTACATTGGTAAACTTACAATTAATAAATTCTACTTTATTAAAATTAGACTCTCCCACATTAACATTTAAAAATTCACAATTAACAAACTTAACTTTAGCCAAAAAAACATTATCCCACGTACAACTAACAAACTTTACATTTTGAAAACAAACCTCTCTTAAAGTCTGAAACTTCAATTCTTCATTAGTAAGAATTTCTTTATTAAACAATATTCCGGTAATATTCATTTCTCTAAAGTTTTCAAACTTTTCTTCCCTTAAAACATGCTTAAACTCCCAATTCATTATCTTCCTCTTTATAAATAGATGTAAATAATTCTGTTTCTTCTTCTTTTTCTTCGACTTCAGGAGTAAACTCTGGCAGTTCATTTAAACTTGCAAGGCCAAAACAGTCCAAAAATTCTCTTGTAGTTCGGTACATATTTGGTCTTCCAGGTAATTTTGATTTACCTGCTTCTTTTACAAGTCCTTTAGCAACTAATCTTCTAACAATATATGCACTTTGAACCCCTCGCATCTCATCTATTTCTACTCTTGTAATTGGTTGATTATATGCGATTATCGCAAGCACTTCTAAAGTTGATGGACTAAGAGTATTAGCATCAGGATTCTCTATTAATTTTTGATAATATTCTTTATGTTCTTCTTTAGTAGTTAATTTAAAAGCATCCCCTAAATAACTTATTCTTATCCCTCGATTACTATCTTCATAACTACTTTTAAGTTTTAATAACAAGTCTTTTGCTTCTTCAGTTGTAATAGCCATAACTTCACATAAATTATTTAAAGTAATACCTTCATCTCCTACCACAAAAAGTATTCCTTCTAATATTCCTAATTTATTCACTTAAAGTTCTCCTTTCTACCATAATAGGTCGAAAATTATCTTCCTGCGTTAAAATAATTTCTTCATTTTTACTCATAGTTAAAACCGATAAAAATGTCACAATCAAAAAATCTTTATCATGTTCTGGAAACAACTCTCCAAACTCAATTTTATCTCTAACCGTAAGTATTTTTCTTATATCTCCAATTCTTTTTTCTACACTATATTCTTTTTTAGTAATTTTGGTATTAAGCGGCTTTTGATATTTCTCTCTTGCCATAATATTTTTTAATGCCTGCACTAAATCCTGAGCATCAACATCCCCCAAATTAACTTTCGAATTATCGACAATTTCTTCTAATTTAGAAGGACTTTTCGTATAAAAATTATTTCTCTTATTCATTTGTTCTTCTAAAGTTTCTGATATTTTCTTATATTTTTCATATTCAATAATTTTTCTTTTTAAATCTTCTTCACTAGTAATATGAAAATCGTCACTTTCATCTCCGGCATCTACTGTATCATCATTAACTAACATTTTACTCTTCAAATGTATTAATTCTGCAGCCATAACCAAATATGAACTTGCTATATCAATATTTTTATTCTTTTCATTTTCAATAAAAACCAAATATTCATCAATAATAACTTTTATATCTATATCATAAATATCCATTTTTGAAGTTTTAACTAAATGCAAAAGAAGGTCTAATGGACCCTCAAAATCATTAATACAAAATTTATATTCCATTTTAGTCACTTCCTTTATCTTAAGTTGTTACTCACAATCAAACCCTTGAGCCTCCATCTCAAAATTAACTATTTTTGCTTCTGTATCAGTTCTAAACGTATCAGCATTAAAAATTGTCATTCTTTCGGCTTTACTTAAATCCACTGCTGTTGAAACTGTAAAAGCTCCATTAATATCTAAAAATGTTGAAGTAATACCCGGTCTACCATTATAAGTTGTCGCTTGATTACGATACTGTGAAGCATAAGTTGTATAATCATTATCTGTAACTGCATAAACAATTTCACTAGAAACTTCTTTTAATAAATTATCTGTAAATTTATATGTTACTGTTTCATGAGGTCTACTACAAACTAAAGCACTATTTCCATTTTCATCCAAAGTTAAATTAACTGCAGGATAATCATTTTGATCTATCTTTACTAACACAAAGGATTTAAAATCTAAAGCCACTCCTGTACTCAATTGTTTTTTATAATTATTACTGCCACCTACATCTATCGCATCACCAGTTATTTTAAGTCTTTCTAATAAAGTATGATCTTCCGTATATAATTCCAAATAATAATCTAAATCACTCAAAATTATACTTGTACTCAAATTATTTGTTACTTTAAAACCTAAAGTATTATTTACAGTATCAACCACAAAATCTCCAACTGTAATATCTTCTCTTTCTATTTTTAAATCTATCGCATAATCATAGAAAGTATCATGATAATCCTCATCTTCTTCATCATCGCTTGGTGGTTTAATTGGTTCTAATTTTCCTCCTTCAGGAATTTCAACTTCATCAGAATTAAAATACTTATTATATAAATCTGATATCTGAGGTAAAAATAAAACTAATACAATAAAAGTTGTCAAAATAATAAATATACTAACTGAACTTTTTTTTCTACTTTCAAAAACCCCTATCGTAACAGGTTTTAACTCTTCCTGTTCCAATTTAAAGTTTTTTATTTTCTGTTTGGCCATAATTATCCCTTCTTATTAATCTTATTATATCAAAAAATAAAACAAATAAAAAGAACTAATTAGTCCTTTGGTTTAAAAATTAATGCCATAATAGCCGCGAATACTACTGCTCCCACAATAGCCGCACTTCCTTTAGTAAGTAATCCTGTAAAAATTCCTAATATTCCCATCTCTTTATACCCCTCTAAAGCTCCTGTATAAAGAAGATAACCAAAATTGGAAATTATTGTTGTTGCTCCTCCTCCTGCAAATTCTATTAATTTATCATATATTCCAAAGAAAGCTAATATTGCTCCTAAAACTGTAAATAAAGTTGTTATATGTCCCGGTGTAAACTTTGTATTATCAAGAATAATTTGTGCTACAGCACACATTAAACCCGCGACTAAAAAAGCCCAAATAAATATCATTATGAAACCTCCAAACTAATCGCATGAGCAATTCCAGGAATCCCTAACTTTTGATTAGCTAACTGTACAGATTGTAAAGAACCCGTTGCAATAACCAATATCTTTTTATATTTTTTACAATTTAATACTTTATCAAATAATACTAATGGTAATGCAACTGGTCCACTAGCTCCCGCATATGTTTCTTGGGAACTTGTATATATTTCAGAACCTGCATCCATATATTTTTTTATTCTAATATCATATACTTTATCTAGCATCTCTGTAAATATCTCTTTTCCTACTAAACCTAAATCTCCCGTCAAAATAAGATCATAATAATTAACATTTCTTTTCATTTCCACTAAATGAGTATTTAAAACATCTGCCGCCGCTGGTGCCATAACTGCTCCCATATTATTAGTATCTTTAATCCCCATATCAATAGCTTTTCCAATTGTTGCACTTTCTATTTTAATTCCCGTTTCTTCATTAGTTAACAAAGTAGCAACTGCTCCTGTTGTTGTAAAAGTTGTTGTATGTTTTTTTATTGCCCCATATTCTACTGGATATCTAAATTGTCTTTCCGCATTTAAATTATGACTACTAGTTATAGCAACAACTCTTTTAGCTAATTTACTACTTATAAAAGAAGATCCAATAATAAGTTCTTCCACATATGAAGCACAAGCACTATAAACTCCTAAAAAAGGAATCCTATACTTAGAAGCATTATATCCTGAAATACTAATCTGATTAACTAAATCTCCCCCAATTAACAAATCTATCTTACTATCTGTTAATTTATTATAATTAAGCAAATTATCTAAAACCACATTTTGCATTTTAATTTCCGCTTGTTCAAAAGTTTTTTCTCCATAATAATAATCATCTATAGAAAAATCATAATTTTTAAGTAAACCTTCTTTCTCTAAAGGTCCTACAATTGAAACATTATCTTTAATATAAACATTATTAAACTTTTTACTAGCCACCTATAATCACCTTCACTATCACTAAAACAAAAGCACTTAATATTCCATAAAGAATAACACTTCCTGCTAGTTTAAAAAAATTAGAACCTAAACCTGTAATTAAACCCTCTCTTTTATAATCAAGAGCACTACTTGAAACTGAGTGGGCAAATCCTGTTGTTGGTAGTAATAATCCCGCTTTTGCTTTACTCATCCAATCATCAAAAAAACCAAGCGCGGTAAATAAAGATGAAACAAAAATAACAATTAAACAAGCCCAAGTACCAGCTTCTATTCTACCAATTGTAAAAATATTCATTATTACTTGTATAATACCTTCTACCAAAAAGCCAATGGAACCTCCAATTAAAAAGGAATAAATCGTATTTTCTAATTTATTTTCTTTAGGTTCATGCTTTTTTACTAATTTTTGATATTCTTCTCTATTCATGTTTACCTCCATTCTTATTATGAAAAAATTAAAAAAAGTTATACTTTAATTTGTATAACCTATTTAAAACTCTTTGGACTATTAACTCTACCTAACAAATAATCCACTGAAATTTTATAATTACCGCATATCATATACAAGAAAACTACAACACTTAGTTATTTATTTTTCTTTAACTTATCTATTTACAAATCATATTATAATATGTTAAAATCAAATTGTAGAATGTTAGGAATAAACATCTACTTATGGTTTAGGTAGACGTTCACCGCCTCTTTGTTGTCTTTAACAATGATGATGGTGGTAGACGCCTTTTTTTGTTTATCCTTAGATAAACCTTTTATCATAACTAAAATCTCTTTTAGTTTGGCTAATATCATCAGTACTCCTTTCTCCAAAACCCCAGGGTTTTTAGCTTTCGCTTAGGGAGGTAGTATTAATAAATTAGTAGACGTCTTTCCTAACACTCTATAAATATTTTAACACCAAAAATACTTTTATTTCAACATAATTGTTTCGACAAATTTCGCACTTAAAAAGCCCCATTAAACTGGCGCTTTTTCTGTTTCATATAAAATTATTTTATTTTTCTTCAGACTCTTTTGGACATCAATTACTCTTTGATTTGAAGAACCACAATATTTAAGTAAAAAACTATGTAATTCATCTTTATATTGACCATCAACTAAGACATCAATATACTTTAATATTTCTTTATCCATTAAGTCCCTATCCATCAAGAAACCTGTCCAAGCCCACACAGTTTTCTCTGGATATCTTGCTTTAAACATTTTAGCAAGCTTCGTTGTTCCTTCAATATTTTTAGGATGCATAGGCTCCCCTCCCAATATTGATAAACCTACAATATAATCTTTGCTTGCTAAATCCATAATACTCTCAATTACTTCATCTGTAAATTCTTTTCCCCCATTAAAGTCATGAGTTTCAGGATTAAAACAATTATAACAATTAAATACACACCCCTGCATGAATATCGAAACCCTTACTCCTGGGCCATTAGATATATCCATTTTTCTAATTTTATTATATCTCATAATTAAACTGTTTCTGCATCTTTATTATCTATATGCATTACTCTTTCTTTAATTTCTTGAGTTCTTCCTTTATTCCAGAAGTTAGATCCAATATATCCACAAGTTCTTCTAGCCACATTCATTTTATCATGATCTCTATTTCCACAGTTAGGACAATACCATTCCATATCATCATCAATTAAAATTTCTCCTGTATATCCACATTCATGACAATAATCAAGTTTAGTATTAAGTTCCGCATACATAATATTATCATAAATAAATTTAATTACTTCAACAACAGCCTCTAAATTATTTGATAAATTAGGAGTTTCGATATAACTAATTGCCCCTCCTGGACTAAGTGCTTGAAATTCACTTTCAAGTTTTAACTTAGTAAAAGCATCAATTTCTTCAAATACAGGTACATGATAACTATTAGTAATATAATCTCTATCTGTAATTCCTTTAATAACTCCAAAACGTTCTTTTAAACATTTAGCAAATTTATAAGTTGTAGACTCAATTGGAGTACCATAAACACTATAATCAATTGCTTCTGCTTCTTTCCACTTTTTGCAAGCTTCATTAAGTTTCCGCATTACATCTAAACCAAATTCTTTTCCTTCTCCATTATCGGTATGAGAATGTCCTGTCATAAACTTAACACACTCGTAAAGACCTGCATAGCCTAAAGAAATAGTCGAATATCCATTATGAAGTAAATCATGAATAGATTCACCCTTCTTAAGTCTTGCTAAAGCTCCATGTTGCCATAATATTGGTGCTACATCACTTGTTGCTTTAGAAAGTCTTTTATGTCTAATTTGTAAGGCTCTATGACATAACTCTAATCTCTCATCAAGTATCTTCCAAAATAAATCCATATCTTTATCACTTGATAATGCAACATCAACCAAATTAATTGTTACAACTCCTTGATTAAATCTTCCATAATATTTAGGTTTACCATTTTGATCTACATAAGGAGTTAAGAAAGAACGACATCCCATACATGGATAGCATTGTCCATTGCCATTTTTATCAATTTTAAGTTGTTTCATTATTTTTTCAGATATATAATCTGGCACCATTCTCTTCGCAGTACACTCCGCAGCAAGTTCTGTTAAATACCAATATTTACTATTCTCATGAATATTATCTTCTTCAAGAACATATAAAAGTTTTGGAAAAGCTGGAGTAATATAAACACCTTTTTCATTTTTCATCCCTTGAATTCTTTGTTTCAATACTTCTTCAATAATCATTGCTAGTTCTTCTTTATATTCTGTAGTTTCTCCAAGATACATACAAACAGATAAGAAAGGTGCTTGTCCATTAGTCGTCGTCATTGAATTAATTTGATATTGAAAAGTTTGTACTCCATCCGTAATTTCTTTTGCTAAATCTTCTTTCGCATATTTTTCGCATAATTCTTTATTAAATTTTCTTTCTTTATATTTTTCTAAATAACGTTTATAACTTTCTCTAACAAAAGGTGCTAAATGGGTAAGTGTAATCGTACATCCTCCATATTGACTTGAATTAACCGCCGTGATTAACTGAGTTGCAATCGTCATTGCTGTCAAAAATCTATGTGGTTTCTCAATCATTACCCCATTAATATTTGTTCCATTTTGAAGCATATCTTCTAAATCAATTAAATCACAATTATGTAAAGCATTTTGGGCAAAATAATCAGCATCATGAAAATGAATAATTCCCTCATCATGGGCTTTAACTATATCTTCTGGAAGTAAAAATCTTCTTGTAATATCTGTACTTGTAATACCTGCTAAATAATCTCTTTGAGTTGTAACAACTTTAGCATCTTTATTAGAATTTTCAGTATTCCAATAATCACTTTCTCCATCAATTAATTCTTTAATAGATACATCTGTCGTATTACTCTTACGAACTAATTCTCTAGTATATCTATAAGTAATATATTTTTTAGCAAGTTCATACTTTCCAATACTCATTAACTTCATTTCAATAATATCTTGAATATCTTCAACAAGCATTCTTTTTTTACCAAGCTTTTCTATATATTTAATTATATTTTTAATTTGGGTAGGACTTGCTTGATCCTCTTCTTCAACCTCTGCATTAGCCTTTATTATAGCTTGTTCAATTTTCTCTGGGCTATAATCTACCATATGTCCATCTCTTTTAATAATTTTCATTGTTTAACTCCTCCACTTTTATTTTTTATCACGAACCAAGTATAACACATTTTAAAAAAACTATCTTGTTGCAATTGCAACATTTTGCATTTTTTGCTATAATTTTTTTAAGAGGTGTAAAATGATTCAAATTTTTGATAATATTTCCGTAAAAAATCGTTTAAAACTACTTAACATTTTAGAAACACATACTTTACATTTTCAAAAAAATAACTCTTTTCTTCCCTACATTTCCAAAGATAATATTATTGGTATTATTAAAACTGGTTATGCTCAAATAATTAGAACCGACCATAATGGCAATCGCACTATTATCGAGGAATTAGAAGAAAATGCTTTATTTGGAACCGAAATATCTTCCTTAAAAAATCGTGAATATGACATCATTGCTAAAGAAGAAACTGAAGTAATAATTATTGATTATAATTCTATCATTAATTGTTCTGCCAACAACAAATCTTTTTACAATGAGTTTACAAAAAATCTTTTACAAATATTTACAGCTAAAATTCAAGAGAAAAATGAACGCTTAGAAATAATTACCAAAAAAACAATTCGTAATAAACTACTAGAATATTTTAGTATCATGTCTAAAAAACATGGATCTAAACACATTTATTTACCCTTTACTTTTACTGGTCTTGCGGATTACCTAGCAATTGATCGTACTGCCATGAGTCGTGAATTAAAAAACTTAAAAGAGGAAGGATTTATTGAAATCAAAAATAAAAGAATAGATTTATTATATGACGAATACTAAATTTTTCTACTCTTAAATACCACTCTTTATTTAGAAAACACTAAATATAATATCAATTAATTTAAAACAAGATTAAATATATATAAATAAGAATTAAAAAGCTAAAGCTATAGATATAATAATTATTTTTCTCTTTATCTAAAATAATATTATGAATAGTAACTTTTATTTTTATATTTGTTACTTACAACTTGCTTTCAAAAATAATTTATTGTATATTACATATAGAAAAATCTACATATTAAGATTTATTAAAAAACATTTGAAGAAGCTCTATCAAAAATAAAGGAGAAATAATATGGCCATAAAAGTTAAAGTATTAAATAAAAAAATTATAACAAACCAACACCAAAATAATCAAGCAAAAATTCTTACACCTAAATATGTTAGAGAATTAAATAAAGAAATAGCTCAAAGAATTATAGAAAGTGAAAATGCTAACTATCAATCATGTCAAACTCTTAGCTTAAAAAGAAGAATTTATCGATAACTAATTTAAAACAATCATTAAAATATCAATTAAGAATTAAAAAAAGATAATTACAAACCAAATTTGTAACCATCTTTTTATACCAAACTAATCTTCATTTAATTCATTAAAAATAATATGATCAATAATTATTGGTTGATTTTTTACTATCCTTTTTAAAAATTTTGGACGTACATCATAATCATCCAAATCATTTATATTAATCCATTTAAAATCTAATTTTATATTATTCCCTTTATCATTTTCCATTAAGCTATAATCATTATATCTTGCATTTTCCCCATTAACTGGTTTTAATAAATAATAAAAACATATTTCATGCATTGTTCTATTATATTTATTAACAAAAAAATTTTCTGCCACTCCTAAATATTTTACAATCTCTAATTTATAACCTAATTCTTCTTCCATTTCTCGACTTATAGCGTGCTCTGTTGTTTCTCCAAGTTCCACATACCCTCCTGGTAAACACAAAAATCCACTATCATCCATATCGACTAATAACAATTCATTATCATTTATAACAATCCCTGATACTCTAAACTTAAAATTATAATTATCAGTTTTTATTTTAATACTTTCCCTCATAATACTCACCTTATACATCTATTATAACATAATGACTAAATTTTTAATGCCCTTTTTCAAAATTAATATAGTAATTTTGTCTTTACTTTAATCCTTTTTTCAAACATGAAAAAATTCCATAAACAAAAAATATATATAAAAAACTTTCGTATGAGTTAAATTGGAACAATTGTAAAAGATATTTACAACTTTTACTCATAACGATTTGATATATCAATTTATAATAATTCTAGCACACTTAATGATTATGTAACTATAAAAAAGTCAATTTTTATGATAAAATAATATCAGAGGTGTATTTATCATGTCAAAAGAAAAATATATAGAGTATGCTAATAATACTTTTAATGGAATAGCAAAAAAAATAGTGCTTAATCAAATTGAATTATTTTATGATGAAAGCCAAATTATAAATAAAAATCATTATAAAGTTGGTGAAGACATAATTCTTAAAAAAGGAACATTTATGCACGGAATTCCTGATGAAGATGATTTTTTTGAATTTATAGTTAATAATGGATTTATAAGTTCTGATTTTTCCAATACTGCTACTGGGACAAACAAAATAAAAAATAGTATTGGAATGTGGAACCTAAAAGAAGATTGTTTTTTAAGAGATTACATAACTAATTACAGTGGTTTTACAATAACTTATAAGATAGGAAGAGGTCCTGCATCTTGTTGTCAAACTAAATCTGAATTAATTCCCTATCATAAGTTTGATGAGTATACTGAAAGAATTAATGATGACCCTGAAATATATTTATATTGGGGAGACAAGACAAAAGAAGTAACTTTTTTGCCTAGTTTAGTTTCAAATAAAATCCAAATTGGGTTTATCTTAAATATGGAAAGTGATTATGCAAAAAAAATAGCATACAATGATGTTTGGAATACTGAATTTGCTGAAGAAACACTAAAAGATTTTTTAGATTATAGATATTTTCCTAATTTTATTAAATTAAGATTTAATAAAGATGCCTCATCTACTGATAGAGAGTCATCAATAATGTTTGGCGTCCCAGCAAAACTTATAGAGGGAATTTTAGTTGGAAGAAATACTGAAAATGATAAAGATAAATTAATCTATATAAAATCTAAACTTCCTGATTGTTATATTTGTAATTTAGATGGTAAAGTTATTATTGGAAATTAATTTTTGAAAATATATAGATAAAAATGAAAATTAATTTCTATATTTTGTCTTTAACAAAATAAATTAACCCCCTAGGAATTTTGACAAGTATATAAAATATCCTATGGGGATTTTTAATTTCAATCGAGTAGAGTAAGTTTTCAATAAATTTTATGATTTATTGATATGATACCCTCTCACACCACCGTACGTACCGT
>CANRIB010000003.1 GCA_947630575.1 uncultured Bacilli bacterium | reverse complement strand
ATATAGATGCCTAATGAGGGGCAAGAGATATATTTCTAGGAGAAGATATTAATTAAAGAAGATAAGGAATATATATCCTTTAATTTATTAATACCCTTCCTATATTTAATAAACAACATGAGCTTTTTATTTCTCTTGGGTTTTATTCCCCTCGCCCTTCCCCCTTCACTGACATGAAAAAAAGAAGTTAAAAAACTCCTATATGTTTAATATTTCACTATGACTTCCTGTTGAAATAAGAACTAATACTAATTTATTATTGATATATTTATATACAAGTAGCCAATCTGGTTTTAAATGACACTCACTACAATCTCTATATGTTTTATTATTAATTAAATTATGATTTTTATATTTAGGCTCTAATTCTTCTAAGTTAGCTAACTTTGTAACAACTTCTAATAATATTTTGGGGTCTTTTCCTTGTTTTAATACTTTTTTTAATTCACTTTTAAATTTTGATGTATAATCTATTTTACATTTAGTATCTAAATCAAAATTAATCATCTAATATAGACCTCAACATTTCATTGGCATTATTATACCCTTTTCTTTTCCCCTCTTTATATTCTTTTTCGATAGTTATTGTTTCTTTTAAAGCTTCTTCTAAATCATTACTGATGGTTGGCAAACTTACTTCAAATGGTACTGCCTTCTTTTTTATTACTTGTTTTAAGGTCATATTAATTAATGTAGTCATGTTTAAACCTAACTCTTTAAGAATATTAGTTGCTTCTATTTTATCTTTAGGGTCAACATGAACATTTATTACACTATTGGATATGTTAGTCATATAATGGCACCTCTTTTCTATATAAAATATTAACATACATGTTGCATTTTGTCAACTTAATTTCTATCTGTTATATACATGTTGTATATATTTATATTATATGTAAAATTATTAAAATTATTAAAGATAAAGGAAAAAGTCAGGATATTTCCTGACTTAATTTGGTTATTGGTTTAATCTATTATTATCTAAAATAATACTTTCTTAGTAGCAAATCCTAAAGCACCAAGACTAGATATTGCTAGAGTAACATAACTTAAGATTCCATCATAAGTTTGTGGGTTTTTACTTGGTTTATCATCTTCAGTTGTTGTTCCTGGTTTTTGTGGTTCAGTTGGTGTTTGTTCAGTTGTTGTTCCACCACCTACAGTAACATTTCCTTTATCATCTGTTGTAGTTTTAGCTTCGCCTACTAATATTTTAGTAGCTGTTGCTGAATCATAAAATTCTTTATCTCCAGCTTTTACTTTATCAACAACTGCACCGGCAAATGTTCCACCTGTAATAATGCCTTTTTGATTATCAATAAAGTTTTTATCCCCTATTGAAATTGCAGGAATTTGTTTTCCATCAGCATCTTTTCCAGATGTAAATGTTCCACCTGAAATTGCATATTTTCCTTCAGCTGCATTTGTAAAGTAAATACTGTTTGTTGTTTGAGATGTAAATTTCCCACCTGAAATTTTCAACTCAATATCTTTACCTTTGCTAGAGCTATCATCCACTCTGATTGCATAACCTTTTTTAGCTGTAAAAGTTCCATCAGTAATATTAACTTTACCACTACTTATTTTCATAACAGCTCCGCTATCTGTTGTATAGCTTCCGCCTGTAATATTTAATGCAGTTTTTCCTGCATCAACCGTTATTAAAGTTTTTGCTCCTTCAACATTAGCGTTTAAATTGATTGTAAGATTTTCGCTTGCACTGCTGCAATCGATTATTTCGTTTTTGATATTTTTCCAAGTACCATTTAAATTAACTACAGCTTCTCCTGCTGAGCCGTTCATAACAATAATCTTACCACTTTCTGATGTGTCTGTACCATCAATAACAACGTCCTTATCTATTGTTAAAGCAGTTTTCTTACTGTTTTCAATACTTACTTTAAAAATATCATCTAAACTTGCAGAACTTGCTGCAGAAAGTGTACCGTTTTTAACAGTTAAATTGTTACCTGCTGTAACTTCAATTTCATTACTAGCTTTTACAGATAAAGTTTTGCCATTTAAATCTAAAGTAAAACTTTTATCTACTTTTAAGCCAGCAATAGAAACATTATCTAAAAGTACTATTGTTTCTCCTTCTGTAAATTTAGTACTTTTCATGGCGTCCATGATACCGCTATAGCATCCATAAACTCCATTTGAGTATTTAACATATGCTTTTGAGCTTTCTACTGATGCACATGCGCTTGCATTGTCTACTGTTGTTTCTTCAGCCTTAACATTACCAGCAAATCCGAAAGCAAATCCAGATATAGCCATTAAACCTAATAACCTTTTAAGATTTTTCATCTTCTTCCTCCTTCACGTTACAATAATAACATAAAAAGACCAAAAAAAAAGAAGGCAAAAGGATGGCTATTTTTTAAAAAAATGTCAAGCCGAGGGGTAAAGGGGATGGAGAGGTGCGCTGTGGGGGGATGGTGATGAGGACCGAGCCCGCGAGGGAGAGGTGCGCAATGGGAGGGACGCCCCCGTAAGAAATATATGAAAAAAGAGGAGATAATAGAAGAGAAGAAAAGATCCTAAACAAGATGGGAAGAAGATTAGAGGAAAAAGAAGAGATATAGATGCCTAATGAGGGGCAAGAGATATATTTCTAGGAGAAGATATTAATTAAAGAAGATAAGGAAGATATATCCTTTAATTTATTAATACCCTTCCTATATTTAATAAACAACATGAGCTTTTTATTTCTCTTGGGTTTATTCCCCTCACCCTTCCCCTTCACTGACATGAAAAAAAGTTACTTAGTAATTTTTTTAAGTAACTTAGATATATTAAGTATTAGTAATATTATAATATATTCTAGGAATAAATATATTAGCATTATTTTATAAGTTAAAGTTAAATTTTTGTTAGTAAAGTAAATAATAAATGGAATTAATAAGACTACTAATAATAGTATAAAGTTAAAGATATTATTTTTTAAGAAATTTTTAGGATATTTAGCTTTTTTTTCATAGATACTATTTACACATAGATAGATATTCATTACAGCAAATAAATATTGATTAACAAAATCTTTATTATATGAGGCAAAATAGAAGAAAACTATTATTAGAAATAAAGTATCTAATCTAAAGATTTTAAAAAAATTTTTATAAATAAATTTAATAGTTATCTTTTCATTATTATTTTTATTAAGTAGACGAAGAGAATTTATAATAAAAATAATAATCCATGGGATAAAAGTTAAAAATATAATATATTTATTAATCATGGTTATACTCCTTTCCATATAAACAGCCACAGTAATTTTGACGATATAAATTATAAATTTTACTATATTCTATACTTTTTTTATAGCCATCATTTTTTTTAAAATCACCATATATATAATTTGTACCAACTTCTTTGGCAATTTCTTCCCCTATTTTATTAATAATCTCACTATTTTTGTGAGGACTTACTGTTAGAGTTGTGCCAAAATAAGCAAAATTTTCTTCTTTAGCTTTTTGGGCGGTAGTTTTTAAGCGTAAATAAAAGCATTTGGGGCATCTAGCTCCCCCTTCTTTTTCATTTTCTAGACCTATTGTGGCATCTTTAAATTTTTCATTTTCATAATTACACTCTAAATAGTTTATTTTATCATGATGTTCTTTATTATATTCATTAATAAATCTTATTTGTTCTTTTTTTCTTTTTAAATATTCTTCTTGAGGTTCAATATTAGGATTATAGTAATATACAGTAATATTAAAATAATCTTTTAAAAAATTGATAACTTCAGTAGAACATGGGCCACAGCAACTATGTAATAATAAGTTTGGTTTATCTTTAAAAGTGGCGACTAGATTCAATAATACTTTTTGATAATTAATCTTCTCCATTTTCCTCATCCCCTGTATTTTTATTATTTTCATCTTTAGAATCATTTTTATTATCTTTATTGCCATCAAAAGGAGTAAATAAATTGTTTTCACTTAGATAACTATCTAAATAAAGAGTTCCTTTTTTACCATCAGCAGCACTGCTTATAGAAGCATATATTTCAATATAATTATTTAATCTTTCCATATTTAAAACATTTACATAAACTAAATTAGTATCGTTCATAGTTAATTTAAATCTTTTATCATCAATAGTTACTTCTTCTTTTATATCGGGGTCATATAATATTTCATTAATCATACTTATAATATCAGAATTTACATCTTTAAAAGAAGAAATAAATTCTTTTAATAAATCTTTAGGAACATAATTAACTAATGTAGGAATACCTAAATATTTATTACTTTTATTTACTTCTAAACCATTACTTAAAACTACTTTTTCAGTATTACGATTATAAAATAAAGGTTTAGCTTCTTCAATATCAATAGTAAGTTTGCCAAGAAGATTCTTTTTAATATGGACACTTGTTACTAATTCTAAACTAGATATTTTTTTTTCTAATTTTTTAGTGTTTATTTTAATTATAGATGGATATTTTTTTAAGCCGGCAATTTCAATTATTTCATTATCAGTAAGTAATTTAGTATTTTTAATATAGATATTTTTAATGGGCATAGTTAAAAAAGTATATAAAAACATTACTATTAAATAGATAATCAATAGTAATACAAGCAAAGCTTTAATATTTAGTCTTCTTACTTTTTTAACCCTTTTTTCCATTTTTTTACTTCCATTCAATTATTTCTTGCTCTAATATTAAATCAATATTATACTTTTCTTTAATTACTGCTTGTATTAATTTTATCAAACTTTTAATATCTTTACTAGTAGCATTACCAGTATTTACAATAAAATTGGCGTGTTTTTTAGAAATTTCAGCACCACCGATTTTTTTTCCTTTTAATCCTGCTTCTTCTATTAGTCTTCCGGCATGGTCATTTTCAGGATTACGGAATACAGAACCGGCACTCGGCATATCTATTGGTTGAGTTGCTTTTCTTCTTGCTGTACGGTCTTTGATTAAATTTAAAGATTCTTCTTTGTTTCCTTTATTTAATTTAAATTTAGCTTCTAAAACTATGTAATTTTTATTTTTTAAACTAGTATGCCGATAAGAATAACTAATATCTTCTTTTTTTAATTCTTGAATATTTAAATTTTTATCTATTACTTTTATACTTATTAAATTATCAAATATTTCTGAATTATAGGCACCAGCATTACCAATGATACTACCACCGACAGAACCGGGAATGTTAATAGCCCATTCTAAACCAGTTAAATTATTATTCACAGTTTCACTTGCTAAAGTAGGCATTTTGACTCCTGCTTCACATATAACAGTTTGATCTTTAATTGTAAGTTTATTTAAACCATCTAATTTAATAATAATACCATCTAAGTATTCATCTAAAATGATATTAGAACCATTTCCTAAAATAAAATAGTCTAAGTTTTCTTGTTTAATATAGGTAAGTATTTCTTTTAAACCTTCTATATTTAATACTTTTATTAAATATTTAGCATGAGAATCAACTTTATAGGTATTTAAATTTTTTAAAGATGCGTTTTTAATTATCTCTAAGTTAGAACTTTTAATCATGGAACAACTCTCCTATTTCATTTACAATGATTTCACGACTGTTTATTTTACCTAAACTTTTTAAATTCATTTTCATTATTTCATATTTTTGTTTATCTTGTAAAATATTTTCAACCATTTTATATAAATCTTTAGCATTTAAGTCTTTTTCTTCGAGCATTAAACCAGCATTATTATCGACGATTTCTCTGGCATTATAATATTGATGGTTATTTGCTACATAAGGACTAGGGATAAATATGGCAGGTAAGCTTAGAGCAAGAACTTCACTCATGGTACTTGCTCCGGCTCTAGTTATTATTAAATCAGCATTTTTCATAAGGCCCGGCAGGTTATCTAAAAATGGTAAAATTTTAATATTAGAACCAAAACGACTACCTTTAATAAAATCTTCATAATGGTTTTTGCCCGTAATATAAACTACTTGATAATTACTTTTTTTGCTTAAACGTAAAAATTCTTTCATTTTTTCATTTAGGGTACTACTACCTAAAGACCCGGCTACAACTATAACAAGTTTTTTCTTGTCGTCTAAGCCTAAATCTCTTTTTTTAATTTCTTTGGTATTGATGGCAGCTTCACCACAGGGATTACCAGAATATATGACTTTTTTCGCTTTATTAAATTTTTTTACAGTAGATAAAAAAGATACTGCCACTAAGTCAATATTTTTTGCTAAGGCTTTATTAGTTTTGCCAACTATACTATTTTGTTCATGTAAAAAAGTTTTTATTTTTAAAGATTTAGCCGCTTTAATAACGGGATAGGTTACATAACCACCAAATCCTAGGACTAAATCCGGTTTAAATTCTTTTAAGATTTTTTTACATTTATAATAATTATTGGTTATTAAATAAATATTTTTTAAATCACGACCTATATTTTTGGTAAAACCATAAATTTCTAGGCCTTGAAAAGGTATTCCTCTTTCGGGAATAATTTCACTTTCCATACGATTTTTAGTTCCAATGTAGAGAACTTCTAAATTAGAATATTTTTCTTTTAGTTTATCTATAACGGCTAAAGCGGGATAAATGTGACCACCTGTGCCACCAGCACTAACAACGATACGCATAAACTCACCTCTCAATCTAATTATACTATAAATTTTCAAAAAAACTATAATTTTTTTATTTATTAGTGTTAATCTACTTCCAAAATAAGCCTTTTAAAGTATCTATAAGTCCAGATAAACCTTTAGTCATGACTTCTTCAAGACATTTAGAGGCTTTATTTCCTATTTTAGTAACGGTATTAGAATAATCTACTTTTTCTTCTTGTAAATAATCTTTGACGTCAACCATTTCGCCTTTTTCTATATCTTCTTCAAATCTTTCCATGGCTTCTTTAGTAAGAATAGCTTTATTACCGACTTTAGTATCATAATAACCACTTTCAAAGGCAATAAGTAATGCAACATAAACTATAAATAATAAAGATAAAATTTTAATAAATAAATTACTTTTTTTCTTCTTCATTGATGGCCTCCTTTATAATACTGGCAAAAACTTTTAAAGTGTTATTAACTTCCGCGATAGTATTTTCTTTACCACCAACCTCAATTAATAAAACATGAGAGTTTATGTCTTCGTTATATATTCCTTCATTATCAGTTCCACCTTCTAAAGATATTCCGCGAGATAAATTGGAATTTTGGATGGTTAATTTAGTGTTAAGTAAAGTTGCAAATTTAAGATTTTCTTTATAAGAATCATAATTGGTACCAATAATAAATCTTATTTTAGCATAATTTTTTTCTGGGGTTTCATAGGTTGTTTCAGAATAGGAGGCGGAAGATATTTGAAGATCAAAATAATAATTTAGACTGGGATTTTCTTTTTTGGCTTTATTTAAAAGATACTTAGATGTAAGATAGTTAGAACTATAATTCTTTTCTTGAGCTAGTTTATCAATATTTTCTAGTTCTACTAGAGATTTAATACCTTCTTTTTTTAAATATTCGGATAGTATTAAACTCGCGGCACTTATAACGGAATTAACATTATAATCATTATTATTTGTACTTTTATATTTTTCAGTTTGGAAAGTATTATAAATGTATATAAGAGGTTTAGATAATATTAATTCATGTAAGTTAGAACTATTGTAACTTGTTTTGGTGGTACTGGAATATGAGCCAAAACTGTTTTGATAAAATAGTTGTTTGTTATTTTTATATATGTTATAACTACTTAAATTATTACCAAAAGAATTGCTGCCTATAATATTTAAAAGTGGAGAATTATCTTTGGTAATTATGATACTAAATATTATGTATATAAATGAAAATAGAAGTAAAAATGATACTATTTTTATTGATAATATTTTATATCTGGGGATTTTTACTTTTCTTTTAGTTATAAATCGACGCATATAATTCACCTTTAGTATATTATATATAATAAGTTTAGAAAAACTTGTCGAAGTATAATATTAATGTTTATTTTTAAGATAATTATTTTTTAAATTAAAAGAACAGAAAGTAAAAACTTTCTATTCATGTATTATGTTGGGTAAAGGTAACCCATAATCTTGTCTATTAATAAAAAGGATAAGCATAATAGACAAGGAATTTATTTTACTTTAAGATATTTCATATGGAGAATCTATTGTGCCACTTCCTGTTATTGATACATCTGCCTTAAGATTTATAACAGGTCGAATGCTCTTTCCATTATCTGCTCGATTATAATTAATACCTCCATCCAAATGTACATTAGATATAACAGCATAAGTCCCGTCAAAATAATATGGTGATATTGTCCAATAAGCTTCTCCGCCTGTATACAACCAGTAATATCTGTTTTCTTTTGTTTGCCCTCCTGCATATATTACTTCATCTGCGGTGATTAAGCCTATTGGATTTGTTAAAGACTTATTTCCTGTTTCTGCTCCACTTACTGTGTACAAATTATTTGAAGGATTTGGACAATCAAATGTTGGTTGATGCGATTTATTTATTCTATAATATGCTCCATAATATGTTGTTATTTTTCCTATGCCATACTTTTTATTGTCAGGCTGTGAATCTATCGATAAATTACCATATTCATATGGTGTTCTATCTCCACAAAAACCTGCTTCTGTATCTATATATTCTGTTGCGTTTTTTCCATTATTTTTTGCTTTTGACAATGTATTTGTATACCAATTATCTATGTAGGTTTTTGTTACGCTATTATTTGTATTTTTATGGGTTGCATCATATCCTGCTGCATTTTGTGGTTGACTAGTTTCCCCATACATATATCCTACATATGCATTATCATCATCTACTCTATTAAATACTTGAGTTATTCCATTATTTAATTGAGCTGATTTTCCTGTTGCTCCGGCTGTGGTTCCACTATAAATTATACGAATTGAGCCATTACTATTTATTCGGATGATTCGCCAATAATATCCTGCAAATAATACATAGTTATTATCTACTGTGCCTCGGAAATAATATGTTGGTTGTCCATTTTCTTCTCCTTTAAACACTCCATTGGTTGATTCGTCACATCCCTCCTCACAACTTGTTTTACTAAAATCTGGAATTTCATTATTCAATGTTAATTTTAATGCTGCCAATGTTTTATCTGATGTTGGTTTAGAAAAATACAAATAACAAGCTGTTCCACTTTTGCTTACATTTGTTAATATTATCTCATTATTCTCTATTCTCACTTTCACTTCTTCATTATTACATTTTGTTTCTTTTTGATTTAATACATATCCCTCTTTCGGTATTTCTTCTACTTCTTCATATTTGCCTTCTTCTGTTTCTTGATAAAATGCCACTAGGTTTATATCTGCTTTAGTATTACTTATCTCTCCATATACTTTTCCTTTAAAGCCTTCTCCTATATCTATACTTTGATCTTCTTTATCTGGATATTCTACTATGATATAATAATATTTCTTTGTTCCTTTTTCTTTTGCTGTTATAAACTCGGTATTAGTTATTTTTATTGTTTGTTCTTCTTCTGTTATTTCTGATATCTCTCCTTCACTTATTGGTTCTCCTAATTCTTCTATATTTGATGTACATACTTCATTTAATTGTTGGGCTCCATTTACTACTTTCTTTTTCTTTTCACAATTTAATTCTATATCTTTATTTTCTTCTGATACATATACTTTATATTTTAAATTAGTACTTAAATCATTTGTTCCTATCCATGTTAAGTTATAGGCTATAAGTTCATTATTACCTGTTGCAGTCGCTGTTACTTTAGATAATGTTTGATGTCCTGGATATATATCTATATCTTTAAACTCTATATTACCACTTATATCTAATGTTGAACCATTTATGGTTGCCGTTCTTCCTTCTGTTGTGGCTCCTGTTCCCTTAAATATTGTTTTACCTACAAAGTATGCTAAAGATACACCTATTCCTAATATTAATACACTTAACAATATTATTACTCTTTTATTCTTTTTCATTTTGCCCTTCCTTTACTCGTAATATATTACGACTTTCATTAATATTATATACGTAATATGTTACGATGTCAACGGGTGATTTAATGAAAATAGATGCAAAAAAATATAAAGCTAATGATATTCTAAAATTTATAAGACAAAGTTTAAATTTAACTCAAGAAGAATTTGCTAAAAAAATTAATGTTAGCAAAAGTTCTATTGAGAAGTATGAATATGGAACTGTTAATTATACTTTTGAAACATTAATTAACATTGCTAAAGAATTTGATTTAAATATTATTATTGAAGCACAAAAATAAATAATAATTAGTAAACTAAAAAAACATCTACACTTATTTGTTAGATGTTTAAAAATATTTATGTAAACTTATGTAAAATTTATTTGACCAAAATATATTTAGCATTTTATAATTTTATTAGAGGCACAAGTTTGGTGTTTTATTCCTCAGTCCTATTTTATTAGAAATAATATTATAGAAAGTGAGGTGAAGTCCATGAAGCTACTTAGTTTTAAGGAGAAGTATGGAGTACTTGATTGTACTTATTTTGATTTTGGTACTTATTGCCAAAATATTAAAATAACTAATAAAAAATAGAACACCTACAATTTGTTAGGTGTTCAAAACCAAAAACATTGGACTGAGAACACCAACAAGTGCCTCTTTTTGTTTGTCCTAATCATATTATATACTAAAACATAGGTAAAATGCAAGTATTTTTGATTTAAAAGAATAAATCGTTTAGAGCACTACTAATAATATTACTAGTTATTTCGATTATATTTGCAACATTGGGAGTAGTATAAAGATTTTTATTAAATTCTAATACTAATGGTACTCCGATTGCTATTACAGGAATATTAAATGTTTTAGCATCTATTTTTTTATTTTCTTTAATAGCACTTCCCGGAATAATACCGGTATTATTTATTTCAATACAATTATTTAGATTATTCTCATTATTTGTTGCTAAAGTATCTATCATAACTATCACGGTGGGCTTTAATTTTTTTACGACCATTTCAATTAAACTAAAAGAGCTTATACCTGTTTTTTCAGTTACTTCAGGATTAAATAAAGCCACTTTAGGAATATTTAAAAAATCATTAAAATGATTGGTGGCCATAACTTTATTCGTGACATTAACACCTAAACTATCACAGGTAATACTAGAATTACCTAAGCCTATTATTAAGGGTTTAGGAGGATTTTCATTTTTAAAAAGATTATTTAGTATTTTCATTAATTCTTTTTTTATTTGTTTAGATTTTTTTTGTAAACTTACATAGTCAAAATTAATCGTGTAATAGTCCCCTTTTATTCTTTTTAAGAGCTTTTCATTAGTTTCGTTTACTTTAAAATGAGTAATACTATAACCATGATGGTTAACTTCGTCTATTTTAAGTAAATTATCTTTAATTATTTTAGAAGAATCAATAAACACTTTTTTCATATATAACACCTTTTATTAATTTGTACAAATAAAAAAAAGATATACTTAAATAGTTAAAGATATATCTTCATTAGTTATGATATAAGTTATTATTTTTTCTAAATTAAAATTACTTGGTATAGAAATATTTTTAGCTTTATCTATCATATTTAAATAAAATTCTTTTTTACTTAAACCAGAATTTAAAGCTTGCTGTTCTTTTAAGATAAGCATTTGACGAAGAAGATTTCTTTTTTCTAATCCCAGATTATACCAACATTTAATAATAATATTAATACTAGTATTTAAATTAAAGATGATTTTTTCGAGATAATAAGGGAATATTTGATCAGTTAATATTTTTTGATAAAGTGCATCTATTTTTTGTATGATATTAATAACTTTAAGATTATAGAATTTAGAGCTAGAAAATTCTTTAGTAAAATAAGAATTTAAAATATTTTGTTCATAGGGTTCTAGATATTCCCATAAAACATCAATTATAAACTTTTTTATATGATCATTATTATTTTTAAAGAAATATTTATAGCCATTTTCATTTATAGTATGATTATCATAGTTAAGAGTAAACTTTTGACGATAATAACGAAAGCGAAGATGATCAAATATTACTCTTCCTTTTTTAGTTTCTGCGGTTGGACATTTCCATTTATTTTTTAAATAATTGAATAACAATTCTTTTTCTGTTGGTGATAGTTCACTTAAAAGATGATCAACAATTATTTTTCTGGTAGAGGTATCTGTTTTTATGGGAAACTCATCATAAATGGATTTAGATTTTTCTTCTACATTTACTTCTATAAGATTTTGGAATATAGCTAAAGCATTTAAAGAATTTGCGGAATAAGCCTCTAATAATTTTAGTATTTGATTATAATTACAGTTGAAAATAATTTGATTTAAATAATTTTTATCGGGATAATATTCTAATAATATAGTAATTATTTTTGTTATGGTATCATAATTTTCTAAAAGTAATTTGATTTTTTTTAATTGATTAAAATTTCTATAATTTAAGTCATACTGGGGATTTAAAAATGAATTTATATAATCAAAAGTAGTTATGGTCCATTTAAAAGTTTGGCCTTCTATTTTGATTTTTAGATATAAATCATATTTACCTGTATTTAATAATTTAATATCTTCATTAGTAAAGGAAGTTATTTTAAGAGTATTAATTATTTTATTAAATTCTTTTGATGTTCTTTTTAGTTTGTTAAAATATTCTTCAGTAAGAGTTATATTTAGTTCGTCTAATTTGTTATAAAATAATTTTAATTTTGTACTAGAATTATTAATTAAAGTATTTATTTCAATTAAAATATTATTTAAAAATACGGTATCTAAATTAGCAATTAAACTATTTAGATAATTATTAAAGTATTCATAAAGAGTAGCTTCAACTTTATTAATAAAATCTTCTTCATTAATATTTTGTTTAATAGCTAAATAAAACCATTTTTGAATAGTTGTAGTTTCTAAATTTAGAAATTTATAGTTCTTTAAATACTCTTGATATTTGAAATTAAGAATAAGTTTTATTTTTTTATATTTATCATCATTAAAACGAGTTTTTAATAATTTTGTTATCTCACTACCCATATTTACTCCCCCTTTAAGAGCCTTTATATTTTAGCATATTTTATTTATTTGTCAATTATTCTATTTAAATTTGCATAAAATTATAAGGAAAAGTAATAATTAGTGCGAAAATGCTTGAAAAAGATAAGGTTTTTTGATAGAATTGATACTGATATTGAGGAAGGAGTGTCCGAATTGGCAAATATTAAAAGTTCTAAAAAAGCCATTAAAGTAATTGCTAAGAAAACTGAAAATAATCATGAACTTAAAGCTAGAGTTAAAAATTTAATTAAAGAAACTGAAAAAGCTATTCTTAGTGATGATAAAGAAAAAGCAAATACTTTATATAAAGATGTTCAAAAATATTTAGACCAAGCTGTAAGCAAAGGCTTAATAAAAAGCAATACAGCTGATAGACAAAAAAAGAGATTATCTAATAAAGTCAAAAATATGAAGTAACAAATTATTGTACACTTCTTTTTTTTTTGTTATACTTATACTGGTGGTTATATGAAAAAGATTATTATTCCAGTGGGATGTATTATTTTAATTTTGTTGGTATTATTAAATGTTAACACTATTACTGATAAAATTATTAGTATTTTAAATCATCCTAGCTATAACAAAATAAATATTGATAATCCATATTATAAAGATAGTAATTATGCTTTTGTTACAAATACAGAAGATTTTGTTCCTTATGGTAAACAAGATTTGTTAAATATTATTTATACAGTCATTAATGCTAAATTAGATAATTTTACTTTTTATTGTCCTAAAGAATATAATAACTGTATTAAAGATGTTAATCTTTTTAGTAATGATGCTAATTTACTTACACATTTAAATAATTTTGTTCATCCATATAATTCTTTTACAAGTATTAATACGACTATTTCAGATTCAGGAGAAATTAATTTAAAAGTTAAATATTTATATACAGAAGATGAGATTAAGGCAGTTGATAAAGAAGTTAAAGAATTAATGAATACTGTTATTACTAAAGATTTAAAAACTGATTATGATAAGATTAAAGCTGTACATGATTATATTATTAATAATACTAAATATGATTTAAAAGATAATAAAGATTTAAAGACTTATAATGCTTATGGAGCTTTATTTAATCATTTAGCAACATGCAATGGATATACAGATTTAATGGCAATATTTTTAACTTATATGGGGTATGATAATTTTAAAATAGCTACAACTAATGAAAATGGTGATAAAACAGAGGGACATGTTTGGAATGCTGCAAAGATTAAAGAACAAGAAAAAAATAAAGATGATAAAGAAAAAACTGATTCGCTTAAAGAAGTATGGGTGCATTTAGATCTTACTTGGGATGATCCAGTTAGCAGTGACAATAAAGATTATTTATATCATAAATATTTGCTTATTAGTACAGAAGAGTTAGAAACTGCTGATAGTAATATAACTAGTAAAGAACATCAATTTGATAAAACTATATATATGGAAATGGTTAATTAACTTGCTTAGACAAGTTTTTTTAATACAAAGTTGTGTTAAACTTTATGACTGATAAACAAAAAAGTGGTATAATAGAAGTGCCAAATAAAAATTGTAGAAAGGAAGTATCCTTAATCAGCTAGTTCATCTACAGTTTTTATTTGGCGATATTATACTGATTGGAGCTAGCTGATTAAGGATATTTTTATGTAGTATGAAAATAGAGGAATTATTAAAAGAATTAGATCCAGTAACAATCATTGAATTTAAAAATTATTTATTAGAAAATTTATCTGATTTATGTTCTAAAAAAAATTCAAATTCAAAAATCATATCTAACTTTAAACAAGAAGAAATGTTCTGTGAAAAATGTGGTTGTAAATTATATAAAAATGGAACAACTAAAAGTGGCATTCAAAAATATATTTGTAGTGGATATGGAGTAACTTCTTCACAAACAACTGATACAATAATTTGTCATAGTAAATTATCATTTGAAATATGGAGGAATGTTATAGATAATTTACTAAATAGTTTTAGTTTAAGAAGAATAGCTGAAGAAAATAATATTTCTCTTTTAACATCTTTTAGATTAAGGCATAAAGTTTTATATGCTTTAAAACATTTTATAGAAAGTATTAATTTATCTGGAGAAATACAGTCAGATGAAAAGTATTTTTCAATTAATTTAAAAGGGACAAAAACAAAAAACATGCCAAGATATTCTAAAAAAAGAACATCAACGAGTTCACCTTACAGAGGCATAAGTCATCATAAAATATGTGTAGTTTCAAGTATAGACGAAGAAGATAATCTATTATTAAAGATAGTCGGTTTAGGAAGATGTACAACTGATATGCTAAACCAATCGCTTGGTCAGAAAATAAACAAAGCCAAATCAATAACGGCCGATAGTGCGAGTGCTTATCAAGAATTTTGTAAAAGCAACAATTTAGTATTAAATGCTATTCCATCTGGTTTTCATAAAAATGATATTTATAATATATCAGAAATAAATGGAGTTCACTCTCAACTGGAAACTTGGTTCAGGAAATTTAGAGGTGTATCAACTAGACACTTACAAGAATATTTAGATTGGTTTGTTTATATTTTTACTATGAAAAAAAGATTCATGTTAAATAAAATAAAAACTGAATCTTATTCAAGAATTATAATAGACAATAATTATATAAAAACTAAAGATATTTTTTCAATTAAAATGCCTATTGATTTAAATGTTGCTTATGCTGAATACATTAATCAGTCATAAAGTTTAACACAACTTTTCAAAAAATAGAATAACTATGTTATCTATTCTTACTTAAAATAAATATAAATTTAGTAATTACTTAGTTAATTATAAATGGATTAAAGTAAGTTCCAGTACCGCTCATATATTTAACATTAGATTTTAAATATATTGTTGGTAAAATATCAAATGAAACATGTGAAGATGTTTGAGCAAGACTACCATCAAAACCAATACCCGTAACATTTGACGAACCAGCTAACGGAGCAAGAGTATATGTATTACCATCTTTATATAACCAATTATTTCCTCCACATTCTTGTTTACTGTAAGAATTTAGATTAATTGTTCTATTACAGCTGTTTGCCAACACTGCATATCCATAATCGCTAGCGTACATCAATCCTACTTTTCCAGTTCCAGTTGCTGATCCTCCTTCTGGTATTAGACCATTTAGAAGTCTTTCATTATTGTACATTACATCTACAGTAATATCACATGTATACTTATTATATCCTTTTAAATTCCATGTTACATTTTCTATTTTTTCCTTTGCACCTTGTTTTATTCCTATAGCACTAAATTTACAATTTCTTGTAATTTCTTTTCCTATATTACATAGGCTATCTTGACTATTTAAATATTCATTATTTAATTTACTTTTTAATGGAGAATCATTCCACGTATTTTTCATATTCGCATTCCATGCTAAGCCACTTATTGGTTCATATCTTATCAATTTTACTAAATCTTGTTTTGTTAAACCATCACTTAATGTAGTATTAAATACACCTATTACACGCCATAATTCATTATTAAACATTACATAATTATTTGGGTCGCTTCCTTCATATCTATATCCATTTTCATTTACCAAGCAATCTTTTGCTCCTTCATCTGTTTTTATTTCTTCTGCAGTGCACTGTTTACCTTTTAAAAATTCGTTAAAATTTTTTTCTGTACTATTCTCAAATTCTATTGTACAGATTGCATCTTTTGTTAAGTCTTTTACTTCTAATCTCCAGCTTGAACTATCAAAAGTTGCAGTTCCATTAGTACACAATGCTTTTTTAAATTTAACTCCATCACTACTTTTTGGTAATTCCATTGCTAACTTTCCATCTATATAAGTCTTTATTTGATATTTATTACTATTATTATTAAATTGTTCTTTATTATTAATAAATAATACTATTGCTATTAATAAAAATACTATTATTTTTTTTTTCATAATTTTCCTTCTTTCTTTAATTTAATGTATATGGATTTTCTATTGTACCAATTCCACCTTTAACTTGTATATTTGATTTTAAATATACAGATGGAATAACACCAAAAGTACGCATGGTATAATTAGGGCTTATACTACCAGGAGGCAAAATAACAATTACACTTACGCTTTGATTTGCTTCAGCCGTAATAGTAAATAAATCATCACCATTATAAATCCAATTATTTCCACTACATGTTTGTGTTGTATAAGATTTTATGTAAGTTGTTCTTGAACAATTATTTGCAAGTGCTGCATACGCATAATCACTAGCGTAAATTAATCCTATTTTACCTGTTCCGGTTGCATCTCCATCTTTAGCTATGCCACCTGTTAATTCACTATTATATATATCATTTATTGTTATGTTATTATTGCTTGGCCCTCTTAAATTCCATGTTACATCTTCTATTTTTTCTTTTGCTTCTTCCTTTATTCCTATAGCACTAAATTTGCAATTTCTCATTATATTTGTTGAATATCCATTACATGTTGTGTCTTGGCTATTTAAATATCCACTATTTAATTGTTTTTTTAATGTTGAATTGTTCCATACATTTTTGCTATTGCCATCCCATGCTAACGCTCCTATAGGAGTATTTCTTATTAATTTTACTAAATCTTGTTTTGTTGAACCATTACTTAATGTAGTATTAAATACACCTATTACACGCCATAATTCATTATTAAACATTACATAATTATTTGGGTCACTTCCTTCATATCTGTATCCATTTTCATTTACCAAGCAATCTTTTGCTCCTTCATCTGTTTTTATTTCTTCTGCAGTGCATTGTTTACTTTTAAGATATGTATTAAAATTTTGATTTATATTTTCTTTAAAATCTACTGTACAAGTTGTAGAATCTTGTATAGCATCTATTTTTATACTCCATTTATTGTAGTCAAATGAAGCTTTTACTCCATTAGTACACTCTATATTTATTGGTGTATATCCACTTTCTTTTTCATAAAAAACTTTTGATGGTTCTCCATTTAATGTAGCCAAAATAACTATTCCTTTTGTATTTGGGTTACTACAATATGTTCTTTTATCGCCAAGTGAAGTGCATACCATATTTTTTTCTTTTATATTTCCTATTTCTATTTTAGCAGTTTTTTCTTCTATGTCTAAATTTGTCGATGGTTCACATTTATTGGCAGTAGTTATGCAGTATTTGCCTGTTGTTGCATCTCCTGTAATTTTTCCTATATATAAACCATCTTTAAATGTATATTGAATTTCTGGTGTGTTAGACACATTAAAGTTTGTTCCTGCAATTACATTTATTTGAGATTGATAAGTTTTGCTTGCTCCTTGTTCTACAGTTGTATCATAATCTATCCATTCTTTTAAAGTGAATTCTTTAGTTGCTTCGCCTTCTAATATTCCTGAATACAAAGTTCTTGAATCGTAAGATTTTACAATTAAATTTTCTGCTTTATCATTATCACTTAATTTAGTTATAATGTTATCCATGGTATTGCTAGAAATTGATACCTTTACATATTTGATGTCTAAAGTATTTTCAGTTTTATTTAAGCTTTCTAAATTTATTTGATAATTAGTACTATTTTTACAGGTATTATGAATTTTAAAACTATAATTGTCTTTTTCTAATCCTTCTATGTCTGTGATTGGTATTTGGTTATTTAAATTAATTGAAGAAGATTCATTTTCAATAGTTATATTTAAACATCCACTTGTAAAAGTATTTGCTAATTCTTGTTTATCGCTTGTTGATAAAAAAGCATACCCAATACCAATAGATAGGATTATTAATAGTACTATTCCTTCAATAATAAATAAATTTTTTATTTTTTTTTGCATTTTTATCACTCCTATTTTAATTAAAATTATTATAACATATTTTTTGAATAAATGTAACACAAATTGTGTAACTTACAAAAAGTAATACAATTTATTAAAATTTTATTAGGAGTGATATCTATGCCAAAATTTAAATTGCCTACTGCAGAAGAGAAAACTGTTTTAAAAACAATAAGACTTAAGTTATCTACTTTGCAAAAAGTAGAAGAATTATCTATATCTTCAAATTTATCTATTAATAGAATACTAAATGAATGTATAGAGTTTGCGCTTCTTAATTTATCAACTGATGATTTAAATTTTTATAAGAATGAATAATTAATGCTTTTAAGAGTGATAATAAATATCGCTTTTTTTGATAGTAAATTTAATTATTAAAAAAATGATAACTTTTTTATAAATTATCATTTTTAGTTTAGATTAGAAACCATGACCTGATGAGCCACCTCCACCGAAGCCACCACCTGATGAGAAGCCACCACCAAAGCCTCCTCCACTGGAACTTGATGAGTGAGTATTAGCGTAGTTTGCTGCTTGACTATGATAGGCATTATTAACCGCGGTTGTGATACTATTATTAATAGATGGTCCAAAATTGAAATAAACAAAAGATGGATAATAATTGTAAGTAGAAATATCTACTTCTTTAATTTTGACGTTCATGCTTTTTTCAACTTTATCAGCAAGACCAAAGACAGTCGCGTAAACTAAATATCTTTCCCATAAAATTATTTCGGGTAATTCTTTTAGTTCAAAAGAGCCAAAATCATTTAAGAAATTTTTAAAGGCGTTCCATTTGGTATAGTGTTCACTTCCCTTTTCGGTTTTTTTAATAACAAGTAGAGAATAAATTAGAAAAGCAATAGCAATAAAGATAAGTAAAAAGGCGGGAATAAATACAGTGTCATTAGTAATATTAAACATAAATACAAAATAAGATAAGACCATAATAATGGCACCAATTATTTTAGGAACAGCAGATGATATATAAAATTTTTCATTTTTACCTACTTCTATAACATTATTTTTCCAAGCTGTATAGCTATTAACAAAGGTATTGCAAGTTTTAGTACTTTTAGCATATTTTTTTAATTCGATAGTTGTAAATTCTTTTTTATTTTCAGCATTAATATTTTCTTCTCCAACTTTATTAAATAGAAAATCAATTAATATTTTTTCACTTTCATTAATATTATCCATATTTTCTAAAGTAAATTTATATTCTTTTTTATTGGAATTTTTAGGATTGGGGATTTCGGTTACAGATAAGTTTTTCTTATATATTAAATTCATGATAGATGCACTCATAGCATTTGGCGTTATTTTTCGGTGCATTAAATAATCGATTACTTCAACATTATAATCATCAATAAATTCTCGATTATATTTAGAATAATAAGTTGATTTAGGACTTTTACCATATTTAAAATATATAAAAATAGTAGAAATAATTATGGCTATATACATAAAGATTGTGCTTATAATACCAAATCTTCTTTTTGCTTTTAGTTCTTCACGAAGATTATTGGCAATTTCAGCCCTTTCTTCTTCAATGGCAATAATATCATCTAAAGTAGAATAAGAATCTTTTTTAATTGTGCTTTCATCAGTTATTAAGTTTTTATCAAAAGTCATACGAATATCAAGAGTAGATGAAGCATCCATATGGTTTATCGCAGCAAGAGCACCTTTATTGTTTTCTAGTTTGTTTATTTCTCCTGATAAATCTCCATGCGCCCAAATACGAAAATTATCGGAATTATCAGAGTTAGGTAATAATACTTGAACTTTAATGTTATTTATATCATCATAATCATTGGGAGTAATAAAATTCCAATATAATTCTGCTACGTCAGAGTGTAAAACAACTACCCTTTTTAAGCGATAAGTAATTAAAAATGCTGTTTTTTTATTATCTGTTTTATAATATAGGCGATAGGTGTAACCATTATAATTAGAGTTTTGGGTATATTTGGCTTTATCCCCATTAGAGGCATAACTAACTAAATCAAAAGTTTCAAAATCAGAATCATTAAAGGTATCAAAATTAACGGCATTGACATATTTTCCTTTGATGGCAATTAATTCTAAATTAGATGCGTTATATAAACTATTATTCTCAGTACTTGATAAATTATCTTGTAATAAAGAATTAGCATAACTTAAAGTTTTTTCGTAGCCATTAAAAGTTCCATCCATAACAATTAATTCTGAGATTTTTAAATCACCATTGGGTTCTATTTCTGCCTTAATTAATTGATTTGTTATATCATAGTTAGCCGCCAAAACACTGGTGGGCATTAAAATAAATAAAAATATACTTAAAATAAATTTTTTCATGTTATTCTCCTTCAAAAAAAGACTTAGAAACCTAAGTCTTAAAATTTAACTTGAACGTTTTGTTTCTCAGTTTCATTTGCTTGAAAGAAAGCTTCCTTAGTAAATTTAAACATACCGGCAACAATATTTGAAGGAACCATTTCTACTTTGTTATTATACTGCATGACAATATCATTATAAAATTGTCTTGACATAGCAATTTTGTTTTCAGTTTCATTTAATTCTGTTTGTAGTTCCATAAAATTAGTGTTAGCTTTTAAATCGGGATAGCTTTCAGATAAGGCAAATAATTTACTTACAGCTTTAGTAAGTTCACCATCAGCTTTCATTTGGTCTTCTGGTAAAGTAGCACTTAAGTAAGAGTTTCTTGCTTTAACAACATCTTCTAGTGTTTCTTTTTCATGTTTAGTATAGCCTTTAACGGTTTCAACTAAATTAGGAATTAAATCAAATCTTCTTTTTAATTGAACATCGATTTGGCTCCATGAATCTTTAACACGATTACGAAGTGATACTAAAGTATTATAAGTTGCTAAAACCCATAAGACAATAATTACTACAATTATTATTAATATAATAAGCCATTTCATATATATAATCCTCCTATAAGATTATATTATCATAAATTGGTTTTTAGCTCAAGTATTCCTTTAAATTTTATTTTAAATTGACATATTGGGTTCAATTTTTAATTCTTTTATTTTGTTTTCTATTATAGAATATAAATATAATTTAATGGGTTTATTTTTGATTTTTTGGATATATTTATAATAAATATTAAGTTGATGTTGATATGCTTCATCATCTATTTCTTTTAATTTATAATCTATTATTTTTATTTCATTTTCATATTCTAGCATTAAATCAATAATACCATGATATTCATTATTATCTTCAGTAAAAATAAATTCTAATTCTTGATATATTTCCGCATCTTGAAAATTAAAAGTATTTTTTAAATTAGTTATAATACTATTGGGATTATTATTATCTAAAAAATTTGTATATTCTAATAATTCATGTATTTTAGTTCCATAATCTAGATTAGCTTGTTCTTCTTTAGTTAAAAGATTAGTGATGGTTTTTGAGGCATGTTTATTTTCAATTATTTCATTTGGAATATTATTAGTAATAAAAGTTATTTTTTGATTACTTTTAGGGTTTTTATTAGTTATCAAACTTTGATATTCATATTTTTTAGTTAAACTTAAATCATTTATATTGATTAATTTCATATACTTTGATAAATTAAGTGAAATAGAATTAATAAAATCATAGAAAGAACGATATTTCATTCCTGTTAGAAAATCTACTTCGCCTTGGGCAGATTTTTCAGTTTCAAAATTAGGTATTACTATAATCATCTTTTCTTTAGCGCGGGTTAAAGCAACATAAAAAAGACGAATTTTTTCGGATATTTCTTCTAAATAATAATTATTTTTTATTAGTTCTTTAGTAAATAAGGTCCCTATTCCTTCTTTGAAAAAGGGAGTTAAAATACCATATTTTTTGTCATACATGAATCTACTTTGTAAATCACCTAAATTAAATGTTTTTTTAAAACCAGCATAGTAACAAAGAGGAAACTCTAAACCTTTTGATTTATGGATGTTCATTATTTTGACACAGTTGGAACTACTCTTTTTCTCTTTGTATCTAATTTCTTTGGCTTCTTTTATCATGTTATCTAAATAATTAGAAAAATCTATAATAGTAAAGCCTAAATCTTCTAGAGAACTGGCAATATCAAATAAATTATCAAGACGAGTTAAACTTGCGATTATTTCTCCAGTTTTTAGATAGTTCTCATAAAAATTAAAAGTGTCAATTATTTCTTCTAATAATATTTCAGGAGTCTTATTATCAATATTTAAACTTAAATTATAACATTTTTGATATATTTCATGGTTATAAAAAGTATTATTATTTATAAGCTCAAATATTTGGGCATCATCTAAGTCACTTAAAAAACTTCTAGCAATACTTATAAAGGCATAACGCATATTGATATTATAATCTTTATTTTTAATACATAAGATTAAATTAATGATATTTTTAATAACCATTATATCATTTTCTTCAGTTAGATTATTATCTTTATAAACTTCCATAGGAATATTTAAGTATTCAAATATTTTTTTATATAAAGGCATATCTGTTCCCCGGTCTAAAATAATGCAAAAATCACTAAATGTAATATCTCTATTATGATTTAAATCAAAATCAAATACTTGGTAATTAATCTGCATTTTGGCTTTAATATCTTGGGCAATACTAAAAGCTTCAATTTCGGCATTACTATATTCTTTGTCTTGATAATCATATTTTAGAATTTCTAAATTATTGTTATAATTATTGGCACCTTCATTAATATAAGCAAGATTACCATAAACCATTTCATGATTATGATGATAATTTACCTTCCCTATTTTTTCAGTCATAATTAAATTAAATATTTCATTAATATTAGTTAAAACTTCTTTGCGAGATCTAAAATTTTTTAATAAATCTATTTTTTTGCCACCAATATTTTTACTATAATTTTCATATTTATTTTTAAAAATATCAGGGTTAGCATTGCGGAAGCGATAAATTGATTGCTTAATATCGCCGACCATATAAACATTGTTATTTGATATTTCATTTATAAATGTTTCTTGTAAATCATTTGTGTCTTGATATTCATCTATTAATATTTCATTATAAGTATTTTTTAGTTCTTCTTTTATATCGGGATGTTCTTTTACAATTTTAATGGCCATTTTGGCTATATCAGTAAATTCAAAAGCAGCTTTTTCTTTTTTATATAGTTGAAGCCGTTTTTCTAATTCTAAAATAATTTTAATAATTATAGAAACATAATCTTTAGTCATGTAATATTGTTCTTTTAATTCAGCTAAACTATATTTAGTAAGTTCCATTAAAGTTTTAGCATTTTCTTTTAAATCATCCTTAATATTTATAGCTTCTTCCGGAACATTTCTAAAAGTACATTTGCATTCTTTAATTTTATATAAATCCTCATAAGAACGGATTTGAGTGAGCTTGCTGTAAGTATCATATACTTTAATATAGTCTTTTTCATCTAGATAATTTTCTAATACGGCTAAATCATCGGCGATTTGTTCAGAAATATTTTTTAAATAATTAAAATATTCAGTAAGTAAGTTATCTATATAGGTTTCATTATAATAATTATCAATATAATTATTTAAATAATCTTCCATATCATATTTTAGTTCTAATGATTTTTTAATATTTAAGATGGCTTCTTGGATAGTTTTGTCATCACGATTAGTAAAATCACCAACTAATTTTAGAAAGTTTGCTTCTTTTTGTTCATATAATTCTAAAAATATATCTTCTAATATTTTATTTTTTTCTAAGTCAATTAGAGATGAATCAATAATGGTAATATTAGGACTAATATTTAATAAATAATGATATTTTTTGACACATGATAGAGCATAAGCATCAAAAGTAGTAATATAAGCACTGTCAATGTATTCTAAATCTTTTTTTAATCCGGCTTTAGCTAATTTTTTGCGAATACGATTTTTCATTTCTCCGGCGGCTTCATTAGTAAATGTTAACATTAGGATTTTTCTAATATCAATGCCAGAGTTTACTTTTCTTAATACACGCTCTGATAAAACTGCGGTTTTGCCGGAACCAGCACCAGCAGAAACAATAATATTACAGCCTTCTTCATTAATCGCAGCTTCTTGTTCTTCAGTCCATTTCATTTTCTTCACCTCCTAATATTACTTCATCTTTTTTAGTTTTAAAACATATATCTTTAAATAAACAATAGGTACAGGAACGATTTTTCTTATCTTGAATTTTAGGATTTATGGAAAACTCGGCATTTAAAATAGAGTCTATACATTCATTTATTTTTTCTTCTACCTGATAAGTTAATTCTTCCATTTCTTGGTTAGATAAGACTTTTGCTTTACTACTTATTTCACCATTTTGTTTATAGACTAAATCTTTTATAACTGTACTTTTGGTGTATTCATCGTCTAATAAAGCGAGTATGTTTTCATCTTTGTTGGAATAGCCTTGAAGTTTTAAATTATCTTGACGAATTTCAGCGAGAGTTTTAGAACTAATTGAAGGAACTTTATTTAAGACTTTTTGGATGTAAAAACCACCAATCTCAGCATCTTTAAATTTAGAACTCTTTTTTAATAAATATAAATAAATGGGTAATTGAATATCTAAGCCATATTTTAAATTATTTAAATTTATTTTGGTATTACCAGTTTTATAATCTACGACCGCGATAACTTGTTTATTATTAAATTCATTATACATAATTTTGTCAATTAAACCTTTAAAGGTAATATTCATGTTTTCTATATCTTTATAAACATATAATTCTTCTTCGAAAAGATATTTAGTTAATTTAGTATGTTTTTTTTGTTCTTTAATTATTTCAATGATTTCTTTTAGTTCAGAACATAATTTATCTAAATAAAAATATTCACGTTTATTTAAATTATATTCTTTTTCTTTAGTAAAATTAATTATTTCGGTTGCTATATCAATGTCTTTAGTTAAGGATAGTTCTAATATGTGGTGAGTTATAGTTCCTAACATGGTTTTAAAAGTTTCTTCATATTTATCTATTTTTAAAACTTTACTTAAGTAATATTTAAAATGGCATTCGTTATACATTTCCATGTTGGTGTATGCAAGAGATAAGTTATTATTTAAGCTTTTTTGATAACTATCTTTATTGATGCCTTTAAAAACATTATTATATTCACGATATGGAATATTTAGACTATTTTGATATAATCCTAATTCAGGACTTAGAATATTAAATTTGATTAGTTTATCAAGATTTTTCGCATATTCTAAAGAACTATTTAATTTGGAGTAGCTTATTAAGCGATCAATGTTTATTTTAGAAACATTTAAAGACATTTCTTTTATTAATAAGGAAGGATAAAAAGTTCCGGATTTGCTACTTAACTTATAAGTTATAACTAAATTTTTAATTGATAATATTTGTTCTTTTAATATTTCTTTGTTAATTTTATTATTTATGGTGCTGGTGTTACGGCCAAGTTTTTCCTTAATATTATCACTTAAAAATTCTTCATCTTTTTCAATTTTGGGATAACTATTGATGTTAAATCCTAAAAGGAAAATGTGTTCATCATCTTGGAAATTATCTTTAATATTGCATATTTCTATAGCGTTTTTATACTTAATATTATTGATAGAACTATTTTTTAAATCGTTTATGATAAATTCTTTTCTTAGTTGATTGTTTTCAATAGATGCTGATTTATTAAGTACTTTAATTAAATCATTTATATTGGTGTATTTTTCACTTAATGTTAAAATGTTTTCTTTAAGGCTCATGTAATCATAGTTATTTAGAAAATCTTGAGCAATAAAAGTACTATATAAAGATGCTTTATTTTTTATATTTATAGGAATATTGTAAAGTTTGGCATATCTTTTTAAAACTGTGGTGTATTCATTATTAGATATTATTTTTATTTTGGATATATCTATGTTATCATGTATTAATTTGCTTATTTCATCCATGATAAATTCCACTTCTTCTTCGATGGTATCAGCTTCATAGATGCTTGGAATGTATTCTTTTTTAGGTACTTTTTTAATTGTAATATTAGTTTCTAGTTCATTTAATATTAAATTATCTTCTGGAGTTAAGTGATTATATCCATATAAGATAATATTTTTATTTTTGAGGCTAGATTTAAAATTAGGACTTTTAATTAGTAAATTATTTTTTTCTAAATCTTTTTTTAAAGAAAGCAAAAATTTAACTTTTTTATTTTCTATATCTGATAAAAAATATAGATTATTTAAATAAACCTGAGCAATACTTAAATTCACTTGATATTTTTGCATTATATAAGCAAGAGTATCATTATTATAATCAAAATATAGTTTTTTCTTTAATTCTGATAAAGAATAAAATTTAATATTGTATAATAGTTTATTTTTAGTAAGTTCTTTAAGTATTTTCTTTTTATTTTCATTACTTGTAATTATTATTAGCTTTTCCATGATAAACCTTCCTGTAATAAAATTATTATACTATATTGAAAAACTTTTTACAATTAAATATTTATTTTGAATCTATTATACAATCATAATTTATAATGTTAGATTTTTGAAATAATTTTAGTTAAATACAAAATAAAAGCAAGTATGGATATTTATCAAACTTGCTTAATATTCTTAATGGCGCCCAATGTAGGACTCGAACCTACGACCTAACGGTTAACAGCCGTGCGCTCTACCGACTGAGCTAATTGGGCAGTACTACTAAAGTATAGTATATATTATGTTTAAAGTCAATATTTTTATGCACAAAATTTTCAAAAATGTTACTTATTATTTAAAGTTCCCGAAAAATATTAGATGAGAATTTAGTTTAAAAATATAAATAATGTTCCTAGAGCTTAAATTAAATAATAAAAATATCTATTCTTTAATTTTTATTTAAAAAAATAATTACTTATGTCCTAACTAAGTAATTATTCATGACAAATAAGTCATTAATCAACTATATATTTATCATTCAAAAAGTGAGAACTTTGTTTAAAAAACATTGCTTAGTGTTTAGTTCTAAATATGTTCCTCTTTTTAAATTGATGTTTATATATTAGCACTTAATTTTAAAAAAGGCAAATGTTTTTAATATTTTTAATTATTTTATTCACTATATATGTGCTTTTTATTCAAGAAAAACTAATTTTTATTTTATTGAAAACTTTTATTAAAATTTAATATCAATTTTCAAAAATTGGAACTTTGCTAATTTTCTTGGGCAAGCATTTATATTTTAGTTTAAAAAAAAATTCCAAAAATGGAATTATTATTTTTAATTATTTGGATTACAATTACTATCCCCAGGATGAACAATACAAGTTCGGCATATTTTAAATTCATTAGTATATGCAGGATCATCTTTGAACTCACTTACTAAACCAAAAATTGCTCCTACAATTGTTGGAATAAAGAATATTACGATACCTGCGATAGCACGCATTACTAAAGATTTAACAGATTTTTTAATTTCATCATCTTTACTTGCTACAACTGCTTTTCCTAAATCAATCATTCCAAAAACAATTATAACTATTGGAATTGCAATTTTAAATACCCATAATACCCAACCAATAATTTGCCATATTGGGGCTAAATCTGTACATATTGACGGTGCCATTAATAACATATTAATTCCCTCGCTTTCTTATTTATATCTATATTTTATATTATCTTACGATACTTGTCAAGTTTTTCACTATTTTTATGTCAAATTTTGTCTATATTCCCATCATGGTAATAACCGCTAAAACTAATAAAATCATAACACCTAAGCCAGTAGTAACAAGCATACTCATTGTTTTACTTTCCATTTTATCAAGTCTATTTTTATATTTTGTTTCTCGAGCTTTTTGTTGTAAATTTGAAATTGTTTTAGAAAATGCAAGTAATTGTTCTTGTTTTCTTTCTTGACGTCCAAGACTTAAACGATATAATAAACGCATCATACGCATAGAATCACGAACTGGATATTGTCTAGCAAATTCCATATATGGTTCTATTGTATCATTACCAGCATTAATTTCATTAATTAATTCTTTTAGACCATCTTTGAATATATCGGGAGCATCTTCTAATGATTTACCAATGGCTACAGGAACGGTATAATGTTGAATCAATATTTCTAAACCTTTTAAATAATATGGAAGCATAGTATCTATTTCATGCAAATGCCTTTTATAATAATTCTTTAAGTTTATGTAATCAAGCTTAAAGAAAGCAAAACCGGCAACTATACACACTATTAAATAAACATAAGACATGTTTTTTAATAATAAACAGAATATTACTAACATTACTATTAAAGCATTTTGAAGTCTTTTACTGAATAAAATATCTGGGTTTACAGAATCACCATACTTGGCTTTTACATAAAAATCATAATCGCTTTCTTTTAATCGACGAAGATACATTTCATTATCGGCAATTAATTTACTTATGCTAATTTTGCCACTTTTGGTTAAAATATAAAATATTATTAGTGCAACTATTGCGATTTCTATTTGCATTATTCTACCCCCACATCATCATTATAGTATTTTTCGCCTGTAAGTAGGAAGTAACAATTTATAATTATTATAGCGTGTAAAATTATATGAACATACCATAATTCTAGAAGTTCCAAATAACTATTTTTACCTAATAAAACTTGCATTACTAATACTAATAAAAATAATACTAAAGCGAAAGTTATAAATTTGGTATGGAATTGTTTTCTATCCATTTGGTCACGATAAACACCTTCAACTAAAGCATCAATATCCATACTCATATTTTCTAGAGCTTCACCTGAGTCTTTAGCACCCTCTTTAGTTATCTGTAAAAATAATTGGTGCATATTTTTTACCATGTAATAGGGATATTTTTGATTAAAATATTCGATTGATTCATCAATAGTTCCATTTTGATATGACATATTAATCATTGTTTTAATATCTTCTAATACGGGATCTTCAACAATTCCTGAATCTCTTACACCTTCAAGAGATTTAACAAAACTTTGAGTTGTATTAAATTCCATAATTACATTGGTTGTATAAACTTGAATTTGTTCAAATATATATTCACTATAAATTCTTTTACTTCTTAAATATGCTAGATATGGGATAAACGCTATAGCAATTCCTGCATAGACTATAACTAAAATTAAACTATAAAAGTATAGATATGCTATAGCACCAGCAAGGCCACCTATAGCTACAACTTGAATAGTGTAATCTTTAATTGTATATTCTTGTTTTAAATCTTTCATTTTAGCACTTATAGTTTGATAACTGTATGGAGCATATCTTTTGTATACTGCATTAAATTGCTTTTTAACAAAATTATAAAAAGAATCTGTACCGTCATTTTTACGATATACAATTATAAATAAAGCAATTAATACTACTATTATATATTCCATAATTAACCTCCTATTATAATGCTTCGATTTCGTTATTAACTTTGTTATTATTTAGATGGAATAAATCATCATCTAAGATAACCCCTTGAATAGATAAATAATTTTTTAAATATTTAGTTGGATTATTTAAGGTAAAATTACCATCCAATGTTTTTTGATAGATGGTGTTGACTTGAGGTTTATTATTATCATCAACATAAAACTCGCATATTTCCATAATTTCTCTTTGAAATCTACCTAATTTTTCGCTCATATACCCTTTTACATAAATTCCTATTTGAACATATCGATGAATTGTTGTTAAAAATTGGTCAACATCAATATTTGATTCTATTAAACTGTACATACGCATAGGAATTAAAGCAGCTTTATCTGAGTGAATAGTAGATATGATATGGTGTCCAGATGAAATTGAGTTACGAACAGCCATAACTGCTTCAGCACTTCTAACCTCGGATAATAAAATCCAAATAGGATTTTGTCGCATACATGTTACTAAAACATCAGAATAGGAAGCAATATTATTAGTCTTCATGGCAACTATATCCCGATGAGGAAATATTCTATCTAAGTGAAGTTCTAGAGTATCTTCGATAGTAATTATTTTCTCATTTTCTTTGGTTGTACTAGCTAAATATTTTACTAATTCAGTTTTACCTGAACCAGTTTCTCCACTTACAATAATATTGGCATGGCCTTGAACACAGTTAAGAAGAAAATCAAGTAAATCGGCGCTTACGTATTCTTCATTTAATAATTTATCCCTATTTAAACGTATTTTAGCGGGAGTTTTACGAATAACTAAAGCAATTCCATTAGTAGCAATCGAATCATGGACGAAATTTAAACGCAATTCAGTACTTTCAGCATCTAAAAAAGGATGTGCCATATTGAATGTTTTTCCCATGACGTTTGAACATTGAAATGCTAATTTTTCAATTAACGCATTATTTATTTCCGGCCTATCAACACGATATACACCTTTAGTTAATGATTTTAACCAAACTTGACCACCATTGGTGTAAGATATATCGGTGATATCATCTATGTCAATAAATTCTTTTAAAGGTCCAAAATCTATTTGGGAAAATATTGCATCATTCATTATAACACCTCCTTTATTTTATTCTTTTTTTATTTTTATTCTATTGATGTACTTCCAGGGTCATGCATTAGATAGTATTCAATACGGTCTCTAATGAACTCGCTGGTAATTTCAGTTTCTCCTTCTTCACTTGTATATCTAGCATTACCAGGAACAGGTATTAATTCTACTTTGCTAGTTCCTAATAATATAGCACTACTTAATAATTCATATAATTCCTTAGGGCAAGCAAATAATAATAAGGCAGGAGTAGTATTTTGATTATTGCCATAGAATACACTACGACCATTGCTATCACGAACATCTAAGATTGGCAATTTAGTAATAAATTCACCATAAAATAATTTTCCATCTATGTCCATCTTAGCATAAATATCAATAAAATCTCCAGGATACATAGAATTTCCGTATGTGTCTTGTAAATCTACTGGTAAATTAACGGCTCTATAGTCGTCTGGCATTCTTTTTAGAGCATTATTAGCAACATCTTCACAACGAATTACTTGTTCAGTATAGAAGAAACTACCAGCTGGAATATTGCTTCGATCTGAAGCACAATATGTTTCGTTAGTATTTAAAACTGAGTTGATATTTGAAATTATTGCAGTATTATCTTTAACTGTAGAACGAAGTACTTCCATAGTACTTACTGCATCTTTAGTAATTTCTGAAGTAGCAGTAATAGTTCTTGTTGCATATGGAATTACTTGCGTTTCTACTGCGTTATTTACACGATAATTATATCCTATAAAAAGTACCACTAAGCCTAACAACACACCAATAATTGTAACAGTATTTTTGTTGGCTAAAAATCTTTTTAGTGTTGTTATAATATTTCCCATTTTATCCTCCTATTTTCCATCTTGTGAATGAACTTGAAGTATGCCATTATATCTAGTTATTACATCCATTCCGCCAGCAGCCATAGCTGTGGAGCCAGTTGAACTCTTTATTTCTACACTTACTTTTGGAGGTGCTTCATAAATTCCATAAAAATTAACTTCGTATTCATCTTGTAGTTGCATTGTTTGAGAAAGTCTTCTAATAAAGACTTCCATAAACTTTTCTTTATTGATTCTAACTTCGTTGTAATCTCTATAATAACCGTAGTCTACAGATTCTAACATTGAGGCATCAGTTATTTCTTTTATACTTAAATAATCTTGGGTTGTGGTAGTTGTTATACCGTTTACTACTGTAATAAGTCCAACAATAGCAACGCCTAAAACAACTAACCAGTAACCCCAATAAGAACTTGACATATTTTAAAACTCCTTTCCTATTACTTCCAAGCTGGTCCTACCATATCAGTTTCAGATACAGTTCCAGTCCATTTTTCGAAGTATTCATCTTTAGAACCATTAACATCACCACGAGTTCGGTAATTACTATTGGCAATTAAACTATTAGAATTAACAATTTTACCATACTTGTTTGCTAATACATCATCAATAAATGTACTATAACATGCAACTTCTTTGTAATCGCCTAAAGCATAACAGTCTAAAGTATGATTTGAATATCCCCCTAGAGTTTCTAAATCTAAGTTCCAAGAACCGCTGTTATTATCACCATCTGGAATATTTTCAGCATTATATTTTTGAATATCACGAGCAGCAGTACCTGTAAGTTTTATACTTAATATTGGTTGTTGTTCATAAACACTATTTTGTAATCCTTCTATCTCATCAATTGTAGTTTGAGCTTTAGGTTTTGAACGATCCCAGTTTGGAGATGTTGTTCCATTAGGGAATAATGTACTTAAGCTAACAGTTCTTTGAGTAAATGAATTTCCAGCATCTACATCATATATACATCCAATACCTACACAATCAGATATACAATTAACTCCTGTACAAATTTCTTGTTCACAATATGGTCCTATACAATCAGATATACAATCGTCTGTACATTCTTGATCAAAGTCACATACCCAACCTTCAGTATTTTTAATATTTACTAAGTATGCACATGAATATGAACCAATATTGTTTTTAACAATCTTTTCGTAATCTTTTTCATTGATAACAGCATTTTCGCCACCACCAATTAAACGACCTAATTCACAATTTGAATTTTTACAATCATCACTATAGAATTCACCAAGTTTTTGAATATTAATTGTATATTTGTAAATTCCTCGTTCAGTATTTAAGGATACTGGTAAACCACCATTTCCTTCTTTATCAGTAACTGGAGTAACATCATCTCTACTACTTGCTTTTTCTTTGTCTAGAATTTCACCACTTGGATGAACATTGTAGAATAGTACTTCCGGTTTATAATTAGCAGTTATTTGTGATGATTTACTTATATATTCAATGTAAGGTAAATTTTTTGTTGGATTAGAACACATAGTGTCAATATTCCCTGAATCTAGATTACAAGATATGCTCTTAATACTTTGTAGATTTCTATTTGTTGTATTAGAACTACAATTTTCTTTTTCATATTCACCATTTAATTTTCCTGGTTGACAATACCAACTATTTGTTTTTTCTTCTTCTCTTGATTCAACCATAGTGCCATAATTATTATAGAATTCTGTTAAATAATTCTCTTCATAATTATAATAAATTTTAGGGTCATAATTTAAATGACTTGACCAAGAATCATTGGAACAATCGTCATATTCTTTTAATAGTTCATTATATCTATCTTGTAATTTATTAAATATGCTTTTCCAATAATCTCTGTAATATTTAAGACTAGCTTTAACTAATTCAGGGTTTCCAGCATGGGCATTATCTCCTAATGTAGTACTATTTTTACCACATGGACTATCACATTGATAAGAGTATCCTCCATCTGTAATAGCAGTTGTTCCTGATTGCCCTTTTTCGATATAGTTCTTAACATCTTCAATAGAATTTGCAATATAATCATTTGTATAATTATATGTATAGCTTGAATTTGATGCTGCTGTGTATTGAATTGATATAGATTTTACACTTGGTTCGGAAATTGTAAATTGATAGTGTGGTACTCGTATATTAGTACTTACTCCTGATTTATCTTTTGAACTATCAGGTATACATCCACATCCAAGTAAAGGTGTTCTTGCGCCTTTATATTTATGTTCGTCAAGTAAATTTGAAGCATTGTCATAAACATATTTATAAGTAATATATTTATTTAAAGCCGTCTCCATTTCTTTTGCAATATCACCTATATCTACATTAAATTGTTTCACATCAATTGTATTAGAGTAGCATGTTTTAGTACCATTTACTTGAGCTTTGAAAGTAAAGTATCTTCCAGCATTTACTTGTCTTGCTGTTGGAAGAGACATTGCATAATCTTCTTTGCAGGAAATTAAACAATATTTATTTTTAGTTAAAGTATAAGTATTTTTTTCGGTATCATCTTTAACACCTTCTACATTAGAATATCCAGATTGTTCATAACTTTTACTTTGAATTGATACTTCTTTTTGTTTATCTACGCCAACGACGAAACAACCATATGATTCTTCTGGGCCGTTAATATTAACTGGTATATTTTCCCCTTCAACAATTAAATGGGCTGTATCACCAGAATAATCACAACAATCAAATTCATCTACTTCTGTTTTACATGTTACATCGCAAGATTTATATTTTTCGTCACAAGCTTCTGGATCTTTTAATACATCACATGCAATTTCAATTATACTACAATCACCACAGTTAGAATCTTTTAATTCTTGACATGCTGGGCCATCTAAGTTTCCTGTTTCTTTAGCTTCAACTTCACATGATTTTTCTAAATCTTTGCAATCACACTGTGGAATTAATTCAGTTGAACCTTTAGAAATTAATTCTTGTTCAGTACTATCTGTTTTATTTCCGTTTGGATATATTGCTACATAACGTTGAGAATTTGACTCAACTGATTGCCATACAACACCAACCCAATCAGAATAATCTCTTTTTTCTTTATTATCATATTTAACTTTTAATTCGTATTCGATAGGTTGTTGACCACACTTTAATACTTCTCCTGGAGAAATTGCTCCTAAATTGGAAGTATCTACAAAAGCTTCTTTTCTTCCTTCAATATGAACAGTGATTTCAACAACAACTTCTTTACTGAAATCAGCTCCAGATAATGGAATTAAATTTTGACCAACTGCAGAATGATCTAGTTCTTTATCCCCTATTTTTATTTTTGTAACAGTTGGAGGAGTTGTTATTCCTTTTGGCACTGTACCTGTATAGGTAGGATCATTAACTATTAATGTTGCTGCACTATTAGTTAAATTGTTAATTTTAATTTTGTGGACTATATCTTGGCTAACAATAGTATCTCCTGATGGACTAAGACTTTCTACTTTTTCACCATAACTTGGAGTACTTACATTTTGAGCACTAACTTTTTTAGTTGGATTTTTGGCAAAGTCAATCGCCGCATTAATTCCTTTAATAAATAAGCTTTTAGCTGCACTAACTTGTCCACCACTAAAGTAATGTGTACTGCCACCATAAGTTCGATATGTATTCATGTCTGATAATTTAGCAATATGGGAATCCACTGCGTGTAATTTATTATATAACGCATTATTATTTTCAGTTAACCAATTGTAGGCAGTTCCATAAACTAAGAATATATCAGTATCATATGTACTTGATGTTTGTCTTGATAAATATCCAAAAGTGGCTATTACACCTCTTAAAGCTAATAATTTAGCCCAATAATTTTTAACTGATGAAACACTATTAGCAATTGTGTTATTTCCTGAAGTTAAAATTGCCATTAAGGCATGGTCAAATATTTCAACATGGCTTGTATTTTCATAACCATTTATTAAAAATCTTTTGGCAAATAATGATTGATAACCTATTTTATGAGCATCAAAACAATATAATGGAAAATTATATTGATCGGCATAAACAGAAAATACACCTGATCCATGTTTTCCATGTTTAGTAACTCCCATTTGACTTAGCTTCCAGTGATTTTCTTTTTGAACATGAGGATTTCCAGAACCAACAAAATGTTTATTGGTTTTAGTTGTTTGTGAATCATAAGTATTTCTTATCCATCCTACTGGATCTTCACCAGTAATATAAATATTGCCATATCTTTCTGCGCTTCTTGGATCGCAATCTTTGGTATTTACTTTACAAGCAGCATTTGCTTTTACATTAAAGATAAATAATGAAAGTATTGTAATAATGAATAAATTAGCATTTTTTAAGATTTTTTTCATATTCTCTTACTCCTTTGCTTTTTTACTATTATCACTGTAACTAATCCCCCTACTGCTACAATGCATACTGTTGTAGCAATTATAATTGCTTTATTCTCTTTAACAAATTTTTTAAATCCCTTTTCTTCTTCTTTTGATGGTTCTTCTTTTTCTTCACCATCTTTGTCAATTAAACCTTCTTTATATTTCTCAATGCGGTCATATAATGTTTCCATATTAGTAATTGGAACGGATAACCATTTTTTACAAGCATAAAATTCTTCGACACCTTCACAAGCGGGCTCATCACTTACATAGTTGAACATAGGTGTTGATGTGTAAGCGGTATATAATTTTGTACCCTCACAATTAGTATTAATGGAACTATATACAGTAACGGTGTAATTATATATTTGCTCTTTGTCCATTTGGTCAAATGATACAATTCCATTATTAGAATCACTATAGCTATATGTTTTTACTTCATCAGTTACATTATTTTTAACTTCTACATATAAATTTGTTGTTAAATTTGAAATGTAAATCCGAAAATAATCTTCCATCCAAGTAAAATTTTCGATTTGTTCATCAGTCATTCCATCAGGGAAATTGAATCCTGGATCATTGGATGCATCGCGCTGAAGCACTTCATAACTTACTTTAACATTACTGGCTTCTTTGTATAGTTTACTGTTCTCTTCAACGGAACATGCGGCATTTACTACGGGCTTACTAACAAAAAGCATGAATAATATTAAAGCTAATACTTTAAAATTTTTCATAGTATACACCAACCTCTGCTTCTAATTATAGCATGATGCAAACATTTTTTCAAGTCCCTTTATTGCAACAAAAAAGAAGCTTTAAGCTTCCTATAATATTGTTATTAATATGAAGATTATTAATAAGCAAATTAACATTCCAACTAAGAATTTCCAAATATGTTTTAACCAATCAGTATATTTAACATTTAATGATGTTAAACCAATACCTAAAATAATACTTGTTGGAATAAAGAATTGAACAAAGCCATATAGAGATGTAAATATTATATATATTGGATTAATATAATCAATATATTCAGTTGTTAAATATGAGCCTAGTACATAGCCTGTATATCCTAAATCAGTATGAAGAATATTACTTAAGAGAGCAGATAAACTCATTGTTGCTAAATTAAACCCATCTGTTAAAGTAAAGAGTTTATTTATTATTGTTGCTACATATGGTGACATATAAACTACTACTAATAATGTGAAAGCCCCAAAAACACAAGCAATTGGTTTTAACATCTTTTTAATACCATTTATATATCCTTCAACTAATTCATCAAATTTTACACGATAGCATATTGCTAAAATACCAGTAAATAATAAGATGAGTCCTGTAATTGAAAATAAATCCCAAGCTCCAAGTGCATCCATATTAGCGCCTAATAAATCTTTAAAAATATAGAAATCCTTACCAAGTTTAATATTAAATACTTCATCATGGAAATCTTCAAATATAGTTAAGCCAAAATTATTATTCCAATTAATAAATGCTAATATAACTATAACAAAAGTTATAATTCCTAAAATAATAATTGGAATACGATAAGCTTTTTTAGTGTCTTCTGTTTCTTCGATTTCAAACATTTCAGCACTTTCTTCTTTGTTTTTTACTTTATCCATATGAACTATAGTAAAGAAATTGAATAGTACTAAACCTATAGCTAAAATACCAGCACGAACTAATAAGCCCATGTGAATAACATCCCCAACTGTTTGTTCACCAGTTATCATGTATTCGCTTAAATATAGTAAACCTTCAGTTCCATATGTTGCTCCTAATACTCCAACCATAATAGAACCAAAAGTTGTGGCTAAAATAGTTAGTTTGTCGAGATTCATTCTTTTTAATATAGCTACAATAAATGGAATGAATATTATTACTACAAAGGTCTGAGTTAAAACGCTTGTTAAGGCAGCAATAATAATAGAGAATAATATTACTGTTACTTTTTTATGTTTTTTTAGTTTAGAGGCAATGTTGGTAACTAGTTTATTATATCCCTTAATTTTACCAAGAACTCCATATAAACCACCGATAACTAATAACATGATGATTTTATCAATACTAAAATATAAGCCATAATAAATTAGCCAGACTAAATTGTTTAAACCTATTCTTGTTGGAACTCCATCACTTGCGAAACCACTGGCAGCAAATTCACCACTTGGAATTACCCATGAAAGAATTAAAGTTATAAGAACTAATATTACGACTCCTTTAAGTAAACCATACTTTTTTTCTTTTTTCTTCATAAATTTCCCTCCTTTTTTGATTATATCACAAAATTTTCTAAATAAAAGGTATATTTTTTCATTTTAGTTTAATTTTTAAAGAAAAAACTTGATTTTTATTAATTTATTTTATTATTTATAGTTAAGATAATGGTTTCATTGTTGGAAATAATATTACTTCTCTTATAGTTTCACTTCCAGTTAGGAGCATAACTAAACGATCTATGCCCATACCCATTCCGCCGGCTGGTGGCATACCATATTCTAAAGCTTCAACAAAATCAATATCCATATCATTTGCTTCTTCATTACCCATTTCTTTTTCTTTTAATTGATTTTCAAAACGATTATATTGGTCAATTGGGTCATTTAATTCACTGAAAGCATTAGCGTATTCGGAACCAACAATAAATAATTCAAATCTTTCAGTAAATCTGGGGTCTTCTTTATTCATTTTAGCTAAAGGACTTATCTCAACTGGATGCCCATAAACAAAGGTTGGTTCTATAATTGTGTCTTCAACATATTTTTCAAAGAAAGCATTAACAATATGGCCAAATTTAAAATGACTTTCTATTTCAATATTGTGTTGTTTAGCTAAAGCAAAAGCTTCTTCTTCATTTAATTTAAAGAAATCTATACCAGTTTTTTCTTTAATTAAATCTACCATATGGCATCTTTTAAAACCAGGAGCTAAACTTATATGATGACCTAAAAAGTCTACTTCATAGGTGCCATTTAATTCCATTGCCGCATTAGATATTATTCCTTCAGTAATATCCATCATACCTTCAAGATTACTGAAAGCTTTATATAATTCAATACTTGTAAATTCAGGGTTATGTTTGCGGTCCATACCTTCATTACGGAAAATTCGGCCGATTTCATAAACCGCGTCCATGCCGCCTACTAAGAGCCTTTTTAAATTAAGCTCTGTTGCTATTCTTAAATACATATCGATGTTTTGACTATTATGATGAGTAATAAATGGTTTGGCAGCTGCTCCACCTAAAATAGTACCTAAAATAGGGGTTTCAACTTCTACATAACCAAGATTATCTAGATAATGTTGAATAGAACGAATAATTTTAGGACGAGCAAAAGCAACTTTTCTTGCTTCATCATTCATTATTAAATCTACATATCTTCTTCTAAATCTTTCTTCAACATCATTTAAACCATGAAACTTTTCGGGAAGAGGTTTTAAAGCTTTAACTAAATGAGTGTACTTTTGACATTTAATAGTTATTTCTCCAGTACCAGTTTTCATAACTGTTCCTTCAACTCCAACAATATCACCGATGTCGGCAGTTTTAAATAAAGCATATGATTCTTCTCCAATATCATTAATTGATATATATATTTGAATATTTCCTAATTTATCTTTGATTGTAAAAAAGCTTGCTTTACCCATTTTGCGGATAAACATAATACGTCCAGCAACTCTTACTTTTTCATTTAATTCTTCTAATTCATCATGACTTTTTTCTTGATATTTATTTTTTATATCTAAAGAAAAAGCTGTCACATCATATTTGTCTCCAAAAGGGTCAATTCCCATTTCTTTTATTTTATTTAATTTTTCTCTTCTGACTAATTCTTGTTCTGTAAATTCGCGCATTATAATCAACTCCATTCATAATATAACATAATTTGTTTAACTTAGCAAACAAAACTTGTTAATTATCTATAAATTATAAAATGGAGTGATTAATTTAAATGCATAATTTGTTTTTTAGATAAACCTGTTATTTCAATAATGTCTTTTATATCCATGTTTTTATTAAGCATGTTTTTCGCTATATTTATTTTTTCATTTTCGGTAGCTTCAAATTTAACATCATCTATATATCTTTCTAATCCATGTTTGGCACTATCTTCTAACCATTCTTTTACTACTCTAATTGAATTTTCCATTATTTTATCTCCTTTCCCTATTTTTTCTAGTTCTTCTATGTCTTTGGCATTTATCATTCTTAACCATTTTATAAATCTTTTTTCTTTTTTAGTTCTTCTTTTTGGTACTAAATCATATCTTACTAAGTATAATTCTATATCTCCTTCATCTATTACTTTTTCTGTTATCTCTTCTCTAAAACTATAACTATTTACTATTTCTTTATTTATTCTTCTAAAGTTTCCTTGCATAAAACTTATTCCTATTACCTTTTTTATCTTTTCATAATTCTTTTCGCCAGGCTTCATTTGTTCTATACTTAGTTTATGTAAATAACTTAAACTCTTTTTATATTCTCTTTTAGAGAAATTTTTCTTATACATTTCTAATGATACTATATAACTATTATTTAAAGTTACGACTATATCACCAAAAAACCCTTTAACTTTTTCTTTATTAGGTAACATATAATCTTGAACTTTAACATTAGTTAGAGTAGCTTTATAATTTAGACCCATAAAATTTAAAAAAGAATCAATAAAATCTTTTAGGATATCTTCATGAGAAAAAACATATTTAAATGTTAGATCATCTTTTAATGTTTTGTAGTTCATAGACTTTTCCCCCTTAGATTTATTCTAAACCTAAAAATGGTTTTAAAGCAAGAAAAACCGTTCGACAAATTCCGACATTAAATATATTTATAATTTATAATATATCTTACTAAATATTTTTTGGTCAAGTAGTTTTTAATAAAAATTTAGATAAAAAAACTCGTTTCTTTGGTTAAGAAGCGAGGTTTTATTTATTCTACTTAAATTTTATATACTTTGTTTGATTTACGACTATATAGATATACACCGGCGATAGCGATTAATCCTCCACCAACTGCGATATAAGGAACAACGCTTCCAGTGTCAGGGCTTGGAACATCATTACTTGGTGGAACTACTCCTTCACAAGCTTCTTTATATTCTTCTTCAGTTATGCTATTGCCATTATCGTCAAAATAATATCCTTCTACTTTTGTACTACAATTTAATGATATAGGGCTATATGATAAATTACAACCTTCAGATGGAATATTATCATTACCATCTGCAACCGCGGTTAATAATTCAGTTTTAGTACCATTTACGCCTGTACCATTTTTAGCTTTTAAATAGACAGTAACAGATCCATCGCTGCCTGTTTGTTCATCTATGATGTCAAAATAAGATGAAGCTGTAATTTTAACATTAGATACGTTTAAAACTGGTATAATTGTAATTGCCGTGATTGGTCCAGATTTAGTAATTGAATATACTTGAGTAACAACTTTATTTTCTGATGTCCATGGTGTTTCATCAATTGTAAGTGTGCCATAAGCTGGTATATTGACTGATTTTGAATCGGCTGAAACGTTTGCTGGTAAGATACATAACATAATTGCTATTAAACTTAATAATCCCATTAATTTTTTCATATTTAAAATAACCTCTTTCTACTATTATTATGTTTTAATTATAGCATAAAAATGTAAAAAAGAAATATTTTTTTAGCAAAATGTTTAAAAAAATGTAAAGATATGATATTATATAGATGGTGGCTAATGTGAAAAAGGTATTAATTAGTATTAATAATAATCAAATTGGTTTTTCTTATGATTCGAATAAAAGTAAAATTAATAAAGATTTAATAAATACAAATATCATTAGTAATAATGAACTTATTTTTAGTGATGTCTATATAAAAGATAACTATAAGATACTTTCTTCTTTTATTAAAGAATTAGCTGTTCAATATAATATTAATAAAGTTGTTATAAGTAAAATAGAATTAGCGGAATTGGTTTTACCTCTTCTTATGAAAGCAATACAAATTGAAGAATTTACTTTGCTTGAAGATGAAGCTTTAACTTATAATATATGTGAATTGTTAATTAAGATAGAACATATTAAACATATAAATTGTTATGCTTTACAACCTTTTATGATTGAACTTTTAGATAAACATAATATTATGTGTGATACTCGTTCGGAAATACTTTATATAAGTAATTTTATGGAAAGTAATAATTTAATTCGTTATTCTAATATCTATTATAAAACTAATGTTAGAATAACCTTCCCTTTTACTTTGGAAGATTTAAAAGATTTTAGGGATTTTTGTAAAATTAATAAATATTTGAAAGTTATACATGTTAATAAATTAATAAATAGTGAATTAGAAAGTTTAGTAAAAATATTAAGTAGTTTAAATAGACGAAATATTAAAATTGTGATTCATGAAAATATAAGTGATGAGAAAACTGCTAATTATTTAAGGGATTTAAATAAAACTTATAAAAGAAAATATCATATTTATTTAACTTTAGAATATACAAAGGACTATTTAGATAAAAATATTTTTGCTCAAACAATAGCAAATATGTTAAAGGTTTGTGGGTTAATTATTTGTAGTTTAATTATTTTAGTGGTTACTTATGTTGGAGTTTCTAATTATATAGCTTTAAAAGATGTGGATTCAATAAAAGATAATTTAGCTCAAGTAATTGAAAATACCCCTGATGAAAAAGTTAAAAATATAATAGATGAACAACAAGAAAAAGTTAATGAAGAAGCATTGGAAAAAGATGTTCCTAAAGATAATATTAAATTGATTACTAATGCAGAACTGGCAAGTTTGCTTCCTATTAATCAAGATATTGTCGGACATTTAACTGTTAATAATACTAATGTTGATTATCCGGTTGTACAAACTAAAGACAATGATTATTATTTAGAATATGATTTAAATCGCAAAAAAACCATAAATGGATGGATATTTATGGATTATCGAAATAATTCAATGAATATGGATAAGAATACTATTATTTATGGACATAATGTTTATTACAGTGGAGTTATGTTTGGAACACTTTATAAAGTTGCTAATAAAAGTTGGTACACTAATCCAGAAAATCAAATTATTACTTATGATAGTTTATATGAAAATATGCAATTTAAAATTTTTTCAATATATAGAGTGCCTAAAACTAATGATTATTTAAAAGTTGTTTTTAAGGATGATAAAGATTTTTTAGATTTTGCAGATATGATAACTAAAAGAAGCATTTATGATTTTAAAGTCCCTGTAAATGCTGAAGATAAGATTTTGACTTTATCTACTTGTTCTGATAATGGTTCAAAACGATTAGTTGTACACGCGGTTTTAGTTAAGAATTAATAATCAAGTTAAGAGCTTGATTTTTTTATTGCTACTAAATAATTTATTTTTATGCCTTCTTTAATAAATTTAGTTTCATATTCCGTTAAAACATTGGGAATATCACTGTTAGCTAAATCAAGATTAACATCTTCTAAAATATATCCATAGTTACTTAAATTTACCAAAGAACTGGCAAAGAGATTTAAGTTATCTGTTTTCATAATTATTTTCTTATTCTTGTTAAAAATTTTATCATAGATATTTAAAAAGATGGGACTAGTTAGTCTTCTTTTTGCTTGTCTTTTTTTAGGCCAAGGATCAGAAAAATTAAGATATATAACTGCTATTTCTTTATTAAAGATATTATTTAAATTTAAAGCATCATCATTAATTATTCTTAAGTTAGGTAATTTGTTTGGATATTTTTTTATAGCACGAGCAATAACTCCAGTATATTTTTCAAGACCAATAAAATTTATATTGGGATATTTTAAAGCCATATTATAAATAAAATCCCCTTTTCCCATACCTATTTCTAAATGAATAGGATTATTATTTTTAAATACTTTAGACCAGTTGTTTTTATTTTTTTCTGGTTCTTTTTCTAAGTAAGGGCAATTTGTTATTAATATATCTTTTTCTTTTAAATTTCTTAAACGCATAGATATCACTACTTTCTATTTATTTCATATAATAAGATTGAAAGGAAAATCAATATGAAAAAAGATCGAAATACTTTTTTTCAAGAAGCTAGTTATATGAGTAATATGGGTATTCCTAATCCTAATATTAATATGAATACTCAGCCTTTTGCAACTTCTAGTTACGCTAATCAAGGTTTTTATGCAGGGCCTATTGGATCTGTACCTATGAATTATAACACAGGAATACCACAAAATCAAAATAATATTGCTAATTATAATAATTATGATTATTCAGATATTGAGGCAAGATTATCTAAAATTGAAAGACAGTTAAATAGACTTGATTTAAGACTTAATAAATTAGAGAATAATAATTTTTATACTACTGATGATATAGATAACACGAATGTTTATATGGTTTAGGCTTAGGCCTCTTTTTTTGAAGAGATAAATTTATTTTTTATTTTTTTAAGAAAATCTGAGCCTAAAACTTTATCTATTAAACCCATTTTATAAGATATTAAGAAATATATTCCAGCACCAATTAAAGAGATTACAGCAATATAAATAATTGATGACAATCTACTATCATAGTTAATAGGAATAAACATTTTCATTAATATTACAACAACAATCATAGTAATAAGAGGAATTAAACTTTTTTTCATGACAGTAAGTATTTCATGATATTTGAATTTATATTCTTTTTTGAGTACATACATAGCTACAAAAATGGTAGAGCCTAAACCTAAAGCAGTGGCAAAAGTAGCACCCCAGTAAGCTGGTAAACCTATTAAATCTAAAAGAAACATAAATGGAGCATCTAAGATGGTATTTAATAATATTCCTAGAGTTGAGGCAATATAAACAACTTTAAATTTATTCATACTTTGAAGAGTATAATTAGCAACTGAGAATAAATTTGTAAATAAAGGAGCGAATATTCCTACAGCTAAAATGCTTGTTCCTAAGGGATTATAACCATAAAATACAGTCCATATAGAAGAACTTAATAATGATATTCCAATACACATAGGAAGAGATATAAATAAAATTATTTCCATAGCTTTATTAAATTTATGATTAACATCTTCATATTTTTTTAAAGTAAATGATTCAACCATATTAGGTATTAGACTCGCGGACATTCCTAAACCAACTGAGGAAATAATTATAAATATTTTGGCAGCCCAAGTACTTAGACCAGTAGCAATAAATTCAGTATCAGCAGCAGTATATCCTAAGAAATCCATGACTTTTAATAATAAAATCATATCAATATTATTATAGATAGTAAAGGCTATACTTATAATGACTGTAGGTATAGCATATTTTATTATTTTTTTTATTATCTCTTTATCAGTAACTTTATCTTTTTCTTTAAAGGTTTTATCTAAATTTAAAGCACTTTTATTTTGGCGAAGCTTATTTAATACATAAAGTAAAGCAAAGCCTCCTCCAATAAAGGCTCCAAATACGGCGATTCCTATCGCATCTCTAGTGCTTAAATGAAGCCAATTAAGAGCTATGTAACTGCCACCAATAATGACTGCTACACGAGCTAATTGTTCTATAACTTGAGAGATGCTAGAAACATAAATGACATTATGGCCTAAAAAGAAACCCCGAGAAACACTTAAAAAAGGAAAGACTAAAATAGCAAAAGAAACACTTCTAATAACAAAAGTAATATCTGAGATGCTATTTCCCCCTTCTATATGAATTAGGGCGGCGATTTTACCAGCAAAAACAAACATAATGATAAAGGCAATAATCGCAATAAAACTTAAAATTTTCTTGCCAATGCGATAAGTTCTAATTTTAGCTTCTTGTTTATTTAAAGTATTAAATTCATTTATTAGTTTGCTTACGGCATTAGGTATGCCAGCAGTAGATATTTCTAAGAATAGACCATAAATGTTATAAGCATAAGCATATAAAGCAGCCCCTTCTACACCTACAGTAGCATAAAAAGGTATTACATATAACATACCTATTATCTTGACAAAAACTATTGCTAAAGTGGCAATAATTGTTCCTTCAATAAATGAATTTTTTTTCATACTTCCACATCCTTTATGTATATATAATCATGGCTGTAAAACAATATATTTGTTCTTCTCCAAACATAGCAATACTAGTTTGCAATTTTATATCAATTACTTCACCATCTATACTACTTAAAAAATTGTTTATTTTATCTTCTAAATCTTTTTCGTGAGATTCATCAAATAATTTTACTTTCATTACTAATCACCAAAAAAATTTTAGCACATCTATTTTAAATTATATGTCGAATTAAATAAATCTTTAAATACTTTTATTACTTCTAATTTATTATCTTTTCTTTTATCTTTTAAAATAGGACTATGTTTATGATAATATTTATTAGTTCTAGTATCATAAATACATATATCAACACTTTTTTCTTCAGCAATATTACTAGTTAGACGACCTGTTATACCAACTCCAATAGTACTATTGGTAAATTTAGCGATACTTGCGGCCATTTCTTCTGCTGTTTCTTTACTGTAAATGGTATATTTTTCTATTGTTTTTCTGTTAACTCCCATTTTTATTTTGTATTCATTACTATATGTTACAGCACTAAATTTTAAAATATTACTTGCTCCTGGAATATCTGTAATTAAACTAGCAAGTAAGCCCCCAGTACAAGATTCCATGGTAGATATAGTTAAGTTGTTTTGAATTAAATACTTAACAATTTTTTCTAAATTCATAATAAGACCTCTTTATAAATTTTATCATAAATTTCTTTTAAAGTATAGATTGCATTTAAAAAAGATGTCAATGCATCTATTTTAGACTTAAAATTTCTTTTTTAGATAAACCTGTTGCTTTATGTATATTATCAACTGACATATCTAATTCTAACATATTTTTAGCTATCGTAAATTTTTCTTGATTTCGGCCTTTATTTTCGGCTTTAGAAGCTGCTTCATTACTTCTATCTTCTATTAGTTTTTCTAAGCCATTTTTGGCTGATTCTTTATTCCATTCAAATACATATTCTATTATATCTTCCATTATCTCATCTCCATTCGCATACTTCTTTAAATCATTGATGTTTTCTCCATTTATTAACCTTAAAAGGGTTATAAATTTATGTTCATTCTCATTATATTCTATTTTTTCTACTATGTCAAATCTTACTAAATATATAATGGTGTTATCTTTTATGATTCCATTTAATTTATCATTTTTAAATCTATAACAATTTATAATATTATTATTAATTTTATTAAAGTTTCCTCTTATTAAATTTAAACTTATTACTTGCTTCATATCTTTATAATTTATTTTATTCTTTTTTACTTTCTTTAACTGATTAGCAAATATGCGACATTTATAAGCATAACTTTTATTATAATCATTTAAAGTAAATTTATTTTTATACATCTCTAAAGATATTATAGTTCCATTAGATAAATTAGCTACTAAATCTCCATAATATAAACTAATACTTTTATTATTAGGCATAATATATGTTTGTGCTTCTACATTAGTAATATTAAACTTTAAATTAGAATTAATATAATCTAAAAATAAATTAATAAAATATTCTAAAATATAAGCATGAGAAAAAACATATTTAAATGTTAAATCATCATTTAAAAACTTAAAATCTTGCATAATTTCTCCTTTCGAGTGTTGTATATTAACACTTTAAAAAGGAGATTTCAACGAGTTCGACAAAACATATCAAAACTTCTCTTTTTTCGACATAAAAGTATTAAAAAATCTATCTAAAGATAGAAATTTTAATTAACGGTATGGGCCGGGAATATATCCTCCGTATGAATAATAAGAATATGGAGATCCTGGGGCATAGTATGGTGGTCTTGGTCCAGGTCCACCTTGTCCAGGATTAGGAGCAACATTGTAGATTGGACGAGGTCTTGTTAAACCTACTGCAGCACCTCCAACAAGAGCACCTGTTAAAAATGGAAAAAAGAATTGTCTTTCGCCTCCTTGAACTCCAATTGGCCTATTATTATAGGGATAAATATTTTGATAATTCATTTGTTTCACCTCTTAATTTAAGATATGCGAATAACTAAAAGTGATATAGACTTATACCTATTTTTATGCAGGATTTATATACCAAAGATTAATATTCTTAAACTCTATTAATACTCTTTTTCATATTTTTGCTCAGGAGTTTTTTTGGGTAAAAAAAGAAGCTATCAATCAAGATAGCCTCAAAAAGAATAAAAAGGGGTTGACTAGTGTGATACTAGCACCAATTCGCCTTGTTTAAGTGAATTGGTATAATTATTATAACAAATTTTTTAATTATTGCAAGTTAAATATTACTCTTTTATTAAATATTTTTGAACATTAAAACTTTCTTATTTTAATTGTTATTAGTTATGTTTTCAGTAGAATACCATGAATAGCCTGTATCATTTTTTTGATAAGTATGTTTATATAAAGTAAATTCTTCTTTATGCTCTTTAATGTATTTTACCAATTCCTCTTTATTTGCATTAGTAAATTCTTTTATTATGTTTCCAGCTGGGGCATAAAGTGAATTATCATTAGGATACTTCATAGCAACATGAGTATATATTATTAATTCTTCTTTATTAATTTCATGTTTAGTAATAACTTCATAATATTGAGGATAATTAGTATAGTTTATTGTTATATATTTATTATTTTTTAAATCATATATATTTATGCCATCAGTAATAAATTCTAAGTTATTAGACTCAATATTTTTATTGTACATTTTTTTAATTAATTCGTCTATTTCTTCTTTAGTTGCAACTTCGGTATTTAACTCCATTGTGCCATTAACTTTAGTTCTTAGAGCAGTGCCAACTAAATCTTCTTCTGCTATATCATTAATAGTTCTTTTATTATGAGAATAAAAGAGATTACCTTCATAATCAGTACTTATTTTAGGGATATACTTTAAATAATTATTAAGTTCACTTCCGGTGATAGTAATTTTTGATTCTTCATTATCTGATTCTTTTTCTTTAGGGATATTTTTAATTAGTAAATAAACTGCCCCACTTAGGAGAAAAAGGGATATAATAACCCATATTGCTATAATCATATATTTACTTTTATTGGACATATTGATTTCCTCTTTTCATTTTTATTTAAGCATATTTTTTAATTTTTTACAATTAATTAAATTATTGCTTTTTTTATTTTACTTCTAATTTACATTTAAAAAGACTATTTTATTAGTCCTAAATAATAGTTCTTTTTACCTTTTTTAATAATTATTACTTTATTATCTATGGTGTCTTTTTCATTTATGCTATAATCTAAATCATTTATTTTTTTATTATTTAAACTGATGGCTCCAGCAGTTATAAATTCTCTTGCTTCTCTTTTACTAGAACAAATATGATAATTAACTATAAAATCAATAATATTTTGGTTTAACTTTATATCTATTGTTGGTACTCCTTTTAGGGAATTAATAATGTCTGTACTAGATAGCTCTGTTACTTTTTCACTAAATAAGCTTTCACTTATTTTTAGAGCTTTTTCGTATTCTTCATGACCATGCAAGAAAGTAATAACTTCTTCGGCTAATTTTTTGTGAGCAATTCTTTTTTCTGGGCTTTCATTATGAATTTTTTCTAGTTCTAATATTTCTTCTTTAGAAAGGAAGGTTAATTTTTTTAGATAATCAATAACCATTTCATCTTCAACATTAATGAAGAATTGATATAGTTCATAGCTAGATGTTTTATTAATATCTAACCAAATTGCTCCAGATTCACTTTTACCAAATTTAGTGCCGTCTTTTTTAGTTATTAAAGGCATTGTAAAACCATAGGCTTCTTTGCCCGTTTTTTTTCGGATTAAATCAATTCCGGCGGTTATATTTCCCCATTGGTCTTGACCAGCGACTTGCATAATACAGTTTTTATTTTGATATAGCCATAAGAAATCTAAAGATTGCATAATCATATAAGAAAATTCAGTATAAGTTATACCAGCATCTAATCTTCTTTTAATTATATCTTTATCTAACATATAATTAATACTAAAATATTTGCCATAATCTCTTAAATAATCAATAAAATTAATATCTTTACTCCAATCATAATTATTAACAATTTCAAAGCCAAATATTTTTTTTACTTGATTAGTTAAAGCTTCAACATTATGATTTACTTCTTCTTTAGTAATCATAGCTCTTTCCGCGGTTGGTTTAGGGTCCCCGATTTGGCCTGTTGCTCCCCCAATTAATAAAATTGGATTATGTCCGGCTTTTTTTAATCTCGCGGCCATTAAAAAGGATGAGAAATGTCCTATATGAAGAGAATCTCCAGTGGGGTCAGTACCTATATAAAAGGTAACTCCACCATTATTTAATAATTCTTCTATTTTAGGACTTGATATATCTTTTATTAATCCTCGCCATTTTAAATCTTCAAAAAAATTCATTATTGTACCTCCACAAAATTTCCATTTTCCATTATAACTAAATCTTCACCATTTGGCAAGACTGCTTTTATTTTTAAATCAGGTGTACCGATAAAAAAATCAACGTGTTCATTTGATTGATTTAACCCATGATATAAAAGTTCTTCATTATTCATGTTTAAACCATTTTGTAAACATTCGGCAAAACTTTCACCTATAGCTAGATGACAAGAGGCATTTTCATCATATAAAGTATTTTTAAAAATTATGTTAGTATTAGAGATTGGGGAATCATAATCTACTAAAGCAACTTCGCCGAGATAATGAGAACCTTCATCTGTTTCAATTATGCCTTTTAATATTTCTTTTCCTCTTTCAGCATCAAAATTAATTATTTGACCATCTTTAAATTCTAACCAAAAATTGGATATAAGATTATTATTGTAATATAAATCTGTAGCAGAATATACTTTACCATTTACTTCAAGACGATTTGGAGATGTAAATACTTCTTCGGTAGGCATATTTACAAGATTTTTACCTTCTGCACTTTGAAATAAATATCCTTTAGGTAATCCTATTTCTAAATCTGTTCCTAAACTATTTTTATAAACTAGTTTAGTTATTTGCAAGTTGTTTAAATATTTGGCTCTTTTTTGAAGTTTATTTATCTTTTCTTGCCATGCCAGTTTGGGATTTTCTGTTTTAATTAAACATATATTGTAAACTAAATCCCAAAGTTCATCTATTCCATTTAGCTTATCAATACTTTTAGCCCAAAGATTATTGGGAACAGCACTAATATTCCATTTTATTAGACCTTTATTTTGATAATCACGGTATAAGCTTATGCTTTTAGTTTGATATTTACTTACTTGTGACAATAATTCTGAATTAACTTCATCGAAAAAACCCGGCATTGGGGAAAATAAGTTTAAAAAGGCGTACCCTTCTTTTGCCATTTTATTGTATTTTTCTTTGGAAAAATAAGGACTGTTTATTATTTCTTCATAAGAATTATTTAAATACAATTCTTTTTGTTTGAAAGGCTCCGTCATTAAGGTTTCTATTTTAGTAATACCTAATTTATGTGCTTCATCGATAACTAAGTTTGTAAAATCATTAATGATGGTGGAAGATATAATAAATAATTTATCATCAGCACTTAAATTTAAACATCCTTCAATTAAAAATTTGGCATATTTTCTTTTATTATCCATTTTACTCTCCTTTATAATAAAAAGTTCATAAACAAAGGATGAAAACTTATGATACCACCTTTATTTATGAACTTTATTTGAACTCTTTTAAAGTAGTTAGCTTTAGAGCTTTAAGTTCTTTTTTGGTAATTAGCGATAAAATGTATCAACTATTTCATAATTACGATAATTACTTGATTTACTTGCTAAATCAGTTTCACAATTGTTTAAATCAGTATATTCAATATCAAAATATAATGGAGTAAAGTAAACATAATATGTGCTACTTGTATAGAATGGTGTAGTATTAACTATATTATTTAAATTATTTAATCTGACATTAACATTGAAATACCAATTATTTCCATTGCGATAACTATATGATACTGTAGGATTCATATTATTAATTTTTAAAGCATGTGCTTTTAAACTTGAGCCACTTCCAGCATCGATTCCGGTTCCAGAACCACCAACCATAGATAATACTCCATTGCCTTTATTTTTCCAATAGTTATAAGCATTGTTGTATTCTTGTAAAGATGAAATATTTCCATAATCTATTACTTTCATAGAAGTAACATTATTTTTGTAATATTGTAAAGTATAAGCAAAATTTTTAGATGTTACATTGCCAATATCTACTTTACCAACGTATCCGGTAGAATAAATGCGGTCTTCACTAATTTTACAATATTTGTTATATTTTGTTTCGTTCTTTTCCCATTCAGCATATAAAGTTGTATTTTCATATATTCTATTGTTAAAGTTGAAGATATTTCCATATTTGTCCATCCAACCAATGAAAGTATAACCACTTTTGGTAGGATTGCTTGGTTTATATGCTCTTTCTCCTTCATTTACAGTTTGAGTTTTAACACTTGAACCACCTTCACTGTTAAATTTAACTGTGTATGTTTTATTATGACATGTACCATCGTCTTCCCATTTAGCTTCTAAAACAATATCACCATATACAGGTCGACTAAAATCATATTTGACACCATTTAAATACCAACCTAAGAAACGATAACATTTACGATATGGATTGTTTGGTCTTCCAACAGTATCGCCATCTTCAACAGTAGTAACTGTACTATTTTCACCATTGTTAGGATTAAATCTAACTTGATAACGATTAGTATCGGCTTTGCCCCATTTTGCTACTAAAGTTATTTTTTGAGTTACTGGAGTATTAAAGTCATATTTTTGACCATTTAAATACCAGCCTAAGAAGTCATAGCCACTTCTAGTTGTAATACGATAATCCGCAGTTTCTCCCGCTTTTACTAATTGTCTTGCAACATATGAACCGCCTGCTGAATCAAAATTAACTGAATAATAAACATTGCTCTCACAGTTATCAGTGCAATAACAATTAGCATTATTACAATTATTATAATTATTATTGTTATTTGTATTGTTATTAGTGTTAGTATTATAATTATATGTATTATAGTAATAGTTATTGGTACTGCTTGTATTTTTATTATTAGTTGTACTAGATGTTGTATTAGTTGAACCTATATATTTACCATTTTTATCATAATTATTGTCATAATATTCTTCAGAAGAATTATCAGTTACATTATTTGTAGATGTATCAACATTTTGGGCTAATTCACAATTGGTGCAAACAACATTATTGGCGATTGATGTTACAATATAATCACTTTTACTATCACAACTTAGATATACTTTCATAGCGTATTCATTATCTAAAGTCTTAGTAGTTTTAATATAGCTTTCATTTAAATTGCAACTTTTACCTTTTTCATCAACAAATTCCATTACTAGTTTGCTATCAATCATTTCGCCTAAAGTCATTTCATATGAAGAACCAATTTTTTCTGGCAAATTAGAACCTTGAAAATATTCAAATCCAGCTTCTTTCATTAAATTAATATTAGTTATGTAGGTTGCTGTTGCAGTCTGAGTTTTATTTTTATTTTTGGGATAAATAAAAAATATTATTCCTATTATTATAAATATAACTAGTGTAACACTGAAGACTTTTAACCAACTCACCCTGTATTCTTTTTCCATAATACCACCCTTACTTTCTATATGTTAAGTATATCTTTTATATGATTAATTGTCAAGAAAAATGCCTATTTTTGTGCAAAATATTGGTAATAAATTTAATTTTTTTGAACCATATAAAAACCTCGATAGTATTTAACGAGGTATAATTTTTATTTACTAGCTTTAGTAGTTTTTTTTACAGGTTTTTCAGGTTCATCTTTTAATTTAGAAGTAATACTTTCTAAAGTTTTAATGGTTGATGCTTTAACTTCTTTGGCAGCAGCTTCTATTACAGGAGTGCCTTTTTTAACAGCATAGTCAACTAAATCGTCAGCTTTCTTTTTAATTTTTTTAGCTTGTTCTTTAATTGTTGCAGATACTGTTTCTTTATCTAAATCTTTTAAATCTTCTTTGATTTCATTAACTTTATCTTCAATAGCATTTTTTATGTCTTTGGCTTCGATTTCTTTGGCTTTAGCAACTAGATCATCCATTTTATTTTTTAAATCTTGGCGAGTTTCTTTACCACTTTTGGGAGCAAATAAAATCCCAAGCCCAACACCAATTCCGGCACCAACTAAAAATTTACCTAAACCACTCTTTTTGTTTTCTTTTTTTTCCTTTTTACTCATTTCCCTTTTCCTCCTCTATTTTTTTTGCTTTTTTACGGAAAAATAACTTCGATGCAATAGCACCTGCGACATCAACAATTTTGTCAGTCATTGTAACTAGTTTATCAGTGGTAAAATCAACAATTTGAAATAAACCATTTAATGACTCAACTTTTTCATTAACATCATCTACTACCTTTTCGACTTTATTAACCGTTATAATAGATTTTATTCCTAATATTATACCAACAACTAATAAAATTATTAACAAAATATATATTATTATTGGTAGAAATGATAGCCAAAAATCCATTATTCACCATCCTCTCTATTCTCATACATGGAATCAATTAAATCAAATAAATCACTTTCTAAGGTATCATCTTCCATGTTATTATCTTTTTTAGGGGTAAGTTCATCTAATGATGTAATCGCGTCATCTTCTAAAACATCATGACTTAATTCTTCATCTTCTTTAATATCATCTAAAGTATTTAAATTTACTTCTTCTGTAGTTTCTTCTTTTTCTTCTCTTAATGTTATTACATCATCACTACTATCTTTTAATAATTCGTCAATAGTACGAGCTTTTTCTAATTTTTCTTCTAATATTTTATCATCATAATCTTGGTAATCTTTAATGATAACTTCTTCATTATCTTTAGTTTTAGTTGGTTCATTTTTTTCAGGACTACCAAAGGCTTTTTTGCGAACACTGTCTAAATCTAATCTTTTATTGACAGGTGTTCTACTGGTAATTTCTTCAGGAGTATAATTCTTATCTAAAATACCATACACAGGGCTTATAATTGGAGAAGGTTTAAATTTTGTATCGCCCCTAGTTTCTTCTTTTTTCTCGATTCTTTTATATTCATTTTTCTTTTCCATTTTTTTACGTTCATGAACCATTACATTGGTATTTCTAGGAGTTTTGATGCTTTCAAATTCCTCTTCATCAAAGGCAGGAAAATTAAATGTTTTATCACTGCGAAACATTTCACGATCAGAAATATTTGCATCTTCACGAATAGGAATAGGACTTGATTTTTTGGCTTCTTCTTCAAGTCTGCTTTCTTTTTCAATTGTAGGTTTTAAATCATCATAAAAACTATTATTGTATGTTGGCTCACTTTTGGGAGGCTCTTTATAGGTGGGAGCTTCTCTTGAGATGGGAGCTTTTTTTTCTTTCTTTTCTAAAACGGGTATTTCTACCTCTTCTTCTTCAAATAAAATATTTTTTAGTTTATTCATTAAGCCCATAGTACTAACACCTTCCTATTTTATATAATCCGGGTCATTTTTTTCATCATTTGTTTCTTCATCAGTAGCAAATTCTAAATAATTATCACTGCCGGTGATTTCAAATATATTAAAACTTTCTTCGACTTCTTCCATGTCATCTATTTTTAGATAACTTTCAATGACATTGTCATTATACATTATAGATGATAAAACTGACATAGCATAAAGAACACTACTATTAATATCACTCTCATATACTATTACTTCTATTTTAGCATAATTATACATAATTTCAATCAAATATTGATTATTTTTATAATTATTTATTTCAATATAGCCTTTTTTGTCGTCTAAAGTGAGAGTGCGAGAATAATAAGCATTATTATTCTTATTATATGTATATTCAATTTTACTGTTATAACTTACTATATCTACATATAAATAATAAGTATATTTTTCACTGGTAAATATTTCATTATAATTATCACTATATCTTATACTTAAACCTTTAGGAAGATAATAACGATAACCTACACGGTTAGTATTTCTTGTAACTAAAGTACTGTTTAAGGCTTTATTAATAATATTATCTAAATTATCGCTTTTAATACTAGTACATCCTGTTAATAAAACAAGAATAATACTTAGTAGGAATACTTTCTTCATATACCCTCCTACAATTAATAATTATATCTAAAAATAAATTAAAAATCAATCTTTTATTAAATTTTAACAAAGAAAGAAAAGTCATTTATGAAGCCTCTTTTTTAATATAAAAAAAGAATCTAAACTTTTATAAGTAAGATTCAAATTCTTCTCTATTATGTTCTTCAGTCGCGTATAACCTTTCAGCAAGTTTTATTATCTCAGGGTCTATGTCATCTCTATTTTTATACATGTTAAGTTTTTCTTTGATAGCTATTACCCCTTTTTCATTTCCTTCCATCATAAGTTTAACAATATTTTTATCTTCTTTATTAATAGTCATCATTTCACTCATAAGACGGCTAGATAATTTTTTAATGGCACTAATTTCTTCTTCTTTATCACCATATTTAGCTAGTATAGCTTCAGCATCATTACAAAACTCTTCATATTCTTTTCTTTGTTCTTTAATTATTTTTAAAATTTCTTTATCTTCTACTTTGTCTAAAACACAGTCAATACCTAATAAGCCCATTTCCGCATTTTGATAAATTAAATTTAAAAATTTAATATTTTCATTTTCTTTCATTAAAAATTCACCCATTTATATTATGAGTGATTTTAGAATTTTTTATACTTTGTTTAATATTTTTTTATTTGGTTTATTTATTAATGATTCTTTTCCTAAATATATAGCAATTTTAGAAATAAGCTCATTATCATATTCATGATTAGTAAAAGTTAAGTTAGTTAATTCAACAATTATTTCAGGAAAATATAAATCAGTTTTAGCTTCTTTAATTAATAAAATGGCTAAATCATAGGTTTTAGATATTTTAATTAATCCTTCTTGATTGTTTTCTTTGGTATAAAGAGATTGGGCTTCATGATAATTATTAGTTATACGAGTTAAATTATAATACCAATTACGAGATTTTTTAATATCAATATTTTGTTCCATTTCTTGATAATAAGCGACTAGGCTTTTAAATAATTGTTGGTAGTCTTTAGAATTTATTAGATATTCATATTTTTTTATTTCACGGATAGTATATTTGATAGCAATCATGACTTCAAAGGAATCTTCTAAAGATATATATTTAGCTAAGGCTTCGATTTTATAGAAATCAAAACTAGTTATAGGTCCACGATTAATTAATTCTTTAATAATAGCAAGTTTTTCAATAAATGACATAGCTAATATGTTAGTAAAAATATCATTATTTTTTAATTCTTCATAATTTTTAGCATTTAAATATTTTTGTTTATAATTTGGCATGAAATCCCTCCTATACTTCTTGAACTACCGCGATTATCATAGGTTTACATTCTGTTTCACCATATAAATAATAACTTAGTTCATCTCTAATTTCAGTTTTTATTTTATTGTAATCAACATAATTTGGGGTAATATTACGTTCAATAATAGTGGTACTTATTTTTTTAATTTCACTAATCATATCTAAACTATCTTTGATATATATAAATCCACGGGTAGTTACTTCTGGTCCTACTAATAAGACTTTATCTTGTTTAGAGATAGTAGCACTAATTAAAACTATACCATTTTCACTTAACATTTCACGGTCTTTAATTACTAGTTCTCCTATATCATCACTTGATTTACCATCGATTAGACAATCATTTACTTTGATTTTTTCTTGTTTATCAATAAGTTCACCATTGTCAAATTCAATAACTTCACCATTTTGCTTTAAGATAATATTCTCTTTTGGAATACCTAAACTATTTGCTAAATTCGCATTACCAACCATATAACGGTATTCACCTTTTACAGGCATATAATATTTAGGACGCATTAATTTTATCATTTGCATTAAGTCTTCACTTGAGGCATGATGTAAAATAGTTTTATCACTTGGAATATTAACAATTTCACAGCCTACTTCTGATAAGTCATTTTCTAGTTTTACGAGTAATTTTTCATTACTGTCGTAGCGAGGCTCAGAAAAGACAATAGTATCATCAGGTTTTAGTTTGATAAATTTGTCATAACCATTATAAATTTTAGACATAGCAGCATAAGGACTGGCTTTATCGTCGCATATTAATAATATGGAATTAGAATCATTAATATTCGTTAAATCACCAAGCATATCTTGTTCTACTTTTAAATATCCTTCATTTAACCCAAAGTTAATCATATTTTGAAGACGTTTACCCATGATTACAACTTTACGATGGGAATTAACGGCAGCATCAAATATTTCTTGAATAGTATATAAATGGGTTGGTAAAACCATGAACATAACACGGCCTTCAGCATCTTTAATTGATTTTTTAAATACTTCTTCAAGTTTGTGATTTGGTGATGTATGACCAATATTTTCACTAAATACTGATTCGGATAATAAACATAATACCCCTAATTTACCAATATAGGCAATTTTACCTAAGTCCATATCATAAGCACCCATCATAGATGGATCAAAAATGAAATCACCAGTATAACATATAGCTCCATCTCTTGTGTTTACAACATACATGACTGCATCGGGCGCACTATGAGAAACGCTGATAGGAAAAATACTTACATGACCAAAATTAATCTTTTTATGAGCTTTTATTTCAATAATATTTTCTTTATTGACACCCATTTCCATTAAAACATATTTAGTAAATTTAGTAGCATAAACTTTTAAATTCGGAATAACAGATAATAAATCACTTGTTGCACCCATGTTTTCATAATGACCATGAGTTATAAATAAGCCTTTAATTCTTTTTCTATTTTTAACTAAATAAGAAAAATCAGGAATTATGTAATCAATACCTAACATATTACCACTGGCATATTTAAGACCACAGTCAAATAAAAAAATATCTTTATCTATTTCAATCGCGTACATATTCTTGCCATTTTCGTCAAGTCCGCCCAAACTAAAAATTTTTATTTTACTCATTTAAAATTCCTCCGTTCATTTAATATAAATAATAAATAAAAAAGTTTTAAGGTGTTTTTAATTATACCAAAAAACTGTTTATATTACAAGTACCACTTTACTTTTATTAAAAATTATAATATACTTAATATAGCAAGGCACGATTAGTGCTTGCCATATATTGGTTTGCACCACTTACCTATTTGGAATTGGTGGTGCTTTTTTTATTTTTAATGTTTTTAAGTATTTCTAGTTAAAAATAATTAAAAGAATAATTATTATTAAAAGTGTTGAGATTAAAAAATCTTTTTTACTCATAATAACCACTCCCTTCATTGGAAGATTGTGGCAAGCTCCAAGAACCCCCTAAGGTGTGCCTTGCAGAATAAAAATAACATAAAAAATAGTAAATGTCAAATTATTGTTAATAATAAGCCTTTAATAAGGTTTTATTATGGGGAATAATTTGATTTTTTTAATTTATATAAATAAAAAAGACGAGGAGAATATCCTCGCATGGAATTTAATCTTGCCTAAGAATAAGTTTAGAGCGACTTAGGCAAGGATTTTAAATTATTAGATTATTGAACTACAAATGGACTATCTGTTGTTCCACTTCCTGTAAATTTAGTATTAGCCTTCAAATTTATTACAGGACGCACACCACGCTTTGTGCTCACGTAGTCGCCTCCCAGAGTGCCATCCGAACTAACATGCAGTATGGTAGCTAAAGCTGGATTTTTGTTAAAGCTAGACGAAGACATGGTCCAATAGCCTGCTTCTCCTGTATATAACCAGTATTCAGAATTAATTTTATGTTGTCCTCCTGCATACATTACTTCGTCTGCTGTTATTAAACCTATTGGATTAGTTAAAGCATGATTTCCAGTTTTTGCTCCACTTACTGTATACAAGTCATTTGATACATTTGGACAATCAAATGTTAGTTGATGTGATCTATCTCTTCTATACCATGCTCCATAATATGTTGGTGTTGTTCCTGCTCCATATTCATTTTTATCTGGTTTGGTTGTTACACTTATCCCATCAAATTGAAATGGTGTTCTATCTCCACAAAATCCCGCTTCTATGTCTATATATTCTGTTGCATTTTTTTCATTATTTTTTGCTTTTGATAATACATTTTTATACCAATTATCTATATATTCTTTTATTCCACTATCATGAGTGTTTGCATGAGTTGCATTGTAGCCATCTAGACTTTGCGCTTGACTAGTTTCTCCATACATATATCCTACATAAGCATTGTCGTCGTTTTTAGCATCTTTACTAAATGTTTGCGCTTCTCCATTATTTAGTTGTGTTGCTTTTCCTGTTGCTCCTGGTGTAGAACCATTATAAATAATTCTGATTGAACCATTGCTATTAATTCGGATGATGCGCCAATACATATTTGCAAATAATACATAGTTATTATCTACTGTTCCTCGGAAATAATATGTTGGTAATCCATTTTCTTCTCCTTCATATATTCCATTGGTTGCTTCTTCACAGCCATCTTCACATGATGTTTTATTAAAATCTGGTATATATAAATTAACATCTATAGTTCCTAATGCTGTTTCTACTTTTTTAGTGCTTGCTACATCTAAATATATATAACATTTTGTTCCCTTTTTGTTTATACTTATACTAACTCTATTATTTTTATATTCCATTGGTATATCTTTATGCTCTAGATTATCTCCTGGATATTTGCAATAACTTTTATCTACATTTACTTTATAATTACCAATTGGCACTGTTTCTACTTGATTATATGTTTCACTACCTTTACTATCTTGTACTTGTAATGCTAACACATTTAAATCTGCTAAACTATAATTAACATTACCATTAACTATTTGTACACTTTTGGTTATTTGATATTTTGCTTTGCTATTTGTTATATATATTATTCCTACTAGCAATACTATTATTGTGATAACTAATATTATTCTCTTACTTTTTCTTTTACTTAACTTCTCTACTTTCATTAATCTTCCCTTCTTTATAATTAACTTATTATCAATCATATTAGAAATTTCTAACTTATGCTTAAATTATAATCTAGCAAATGTCAAAAGTCAAGAAAAATATCATAGTTTTAACGGTTATATTTTTTTGGAATTTGTTTAATGAGAAAATTAAATCAGGTGATAACTATGTATGCTGAAACTTTGAAAGAACTTAGAATTAATAAAAATTTGTTGCAAAAAGATATTGCTAAAGTTTTAGGAATTAATGAAATAACCTATACGCATTATGAGAGCGAGTGTTTTATTATGCCTCTTAAATATTTAATTAAGTTATGTAATTATTATCATGTTTCAATGGATTATATGTTTGGTTTAACTTCTAAAAAAGAATTAACTTTTGAAAAAATAAATAATGATAAAGTTTTGATTGGAAAAAGACTTAAAGACTGGAGAAAAAGTAATAAAATTACACAAGAAAAATTAGCAGAAATATTGAAAACTACTCAATCGTCTATTGCAATGTATGAAAGAGGTAGTAATTTAGTTTCTACTTTTTATCTTTATGCGATATGTAAAACATATAAAGTTTCTGCTGATTATTTACTGGGGAAAGTGGATGAATCTATTTAGTTTATATGTTTATTATTGTTGTTTTTTGTTAATTTTATTCTTTACCAAATTGCAGTTAGTATAATATACTGGTTTTAAGCGAGGCAACTCCCTTACTTGCTATTTTAAAAATTTAATATGTTCATTGCCAAAATTCATTTTATTAATTCATTTAGCAAGTATTTCCCCTCATTTATGTTTGTGTCTCGCTTTTTATTTTGCTTTATTTTCTTCGCTTATTAGTTCACTTAATGGGACTATACTTAGATTTTTAAAGTTTATTTCTTTAATTAATATTTTTAAATCTGAAAGCTTGGCAGTATTTTTAAGTAAAATTATGGAGCCATTTTGAAGGTCTTTTTTTATTTCAATTAAATTATTATTAGTTAGGGTTAAAGTTGGTTCAACTAGATAGTTGCGATATTTTTTACATATATCTTTTAATTCATAATTTAGAACACATATATTTTTATTTTCTTTATTTAAGTTAAGATTATTTTCTAAAGCTTTAAAGTTAGTTAAGTCATTGTTAATACTTTCTAAGAAGTTATTTTTTTGATATGTATCTAATTTAACTAAGATATTAGCTTTAATATTATTATTTATAAAATAATTTTCTAGTTCTTTATTTTCTTCTAGAATAAAACTTACTTTTTTTTGGGTTTTATTGCCTTGTTTAATTATTTTATCTTTATGGTTGTTTAATGAGATTTGAGGTTTTATTTGATTGAATACTAAAAAATATTCATTAAAAGCATCAATATTTTGCATACGATAAAAAGAATCTCGGGCATTTACTTCTAAACCATTTAGACCGGGAATAATATAATCTCCTTCAATTATAGCATTAACACTTTTAATATTATAGTTTTCTTTTTCTTTATTTATTTTAATCATTAAAGGATTTTTGTTTAAAACTAAGGTGGCAATTTGCTCTGTATAGTAAAAGCTAAAAAGCATAATTATGGTTAAACCAAATAATTGATAATATTTCTTCAAAGTTATCACCTAAAAAAATTATATGAAAAATAAAAAAAGCTAAAACTTAATTTAGCCATTTTTTTACTAGTTCTGCTCCTCTTTTAGGGTCTTGCATTAAAATCTCATAAACCATTTTATTTTTCTTGATTTCTTCAATAAAAATAATTTCTTCACGTGTCATTTGGACATATTCGGTCATTTCTTTTGTTTTAATAAGATAATCTGAACCTAAAAGATAATCAGCACTTACTCCAAAAACATGTATCATTTCAATGACTGCTTCTAAAGTCGGGTTTCGTGTTTCTTTTTCATAACAGCATATTGCTGATTTTCCAACACCGATTAAATCCCCTAGTTGTGTCTGTGTTAAACCTTTATTTTTTCTGACTTCTCTAAGCCTAGTTCCGTTTAACATCCTCCCATCACCCTCGCCTCAATACTGATTATAACTTTACTTGCATTAGATTTGTAATTTTTCCACCTATGGTAAAAATTACCAAATAGTTTTTAATAATTATCAATCATATTGAGGAAAATATCAAGCTTTTTTTGGTGGATTAGAACTTATAAAAGTAACTTTATCGACAATTACTTCGGTAACGTATTTTTTTTCTTTGTTTTCAGTTTCATAAGAACGGGTTTGAAGTTTACCTTTGACACCGACAACATCGCCTTTATGACAATAATCTTTAGTCGCGGCAGCGATACCGTTCCAAAGAACACATTTGATAAAATCGGCTTCATATATGCCATCACTGTTGCGATAGTCCCTAGAGATAGCAACATTTATGATTGTACGACATGTTCCATCGGAATTTGTTTTAACTTCCGGGTCTTGGGTTAGTCTTCCGACTAAGGTTACTTGATTCATATTGACCTCCTTTCAAGCTCAATATAACATTTGGTCAAGTAACTGTCAAAATACAGATTTTAGATATTTGGCTAGATAAAAATAAAAAATCTGCTAAGCAGAAATTAAAAAATTGTTTAGCAGATTTAGTAAAATTAGTAATTTTTCAATAAACGATTTAATTCTACAGCATATTCCATAGGAAGTTCATGTTTAAAGTCTTTAATAAAGCCCATGACTAGTAATTCTTTAGCTAACTCTTCACTTAAGCCTTTGCTCATTAAATAGAATAGTTTTTCTTTATTTACTTTAGATACAGTAGCTTCATGTTCAATAAAAGAACTATCATTGCTAACAATATTATTAGGAATAGTATCACTTTTACTTTTATCGTCTAAAATAATGGTATCACATTTAATAGTAGCTTTAGAGTTAGTGGCACTTTTAGTTATTTTGGTAGTACCACGATATATACTTGTTCCTCCATTTATAGAAATAGATTTACTAACAATATTGCTTTTGGTATGATGGCCCAAATGAATCATTTTAGCACCAGCATCGATTATTTGACCTTCATTAGCGTAAGCGATACTTATAGAATTGCCACTGGAATAATTACCTTTTAAAATACAAGATGGATATTTCATGGTAATTCCGGAGCCAATATTACCATCTACCCATTCCATGGTACCATATTCTTCTACAATAGCTCTTTTAGTAACCAAATTATAAACATCTTTACTCCAATTTTGGATAGTTGAATATTTGCATTTCGCGTGTTTCCCAACATAAATTTCAACAACTCCAGCATGAAGAGAAGTTGTAGAATAACTTCTAGCAGTACAGCCTTCAATATATTCTAGTTCCGCATAATCATCAACTATAATAATAGTTCGTTCAAATTGACCTAAATTTTCAGAGTCAATACGAAAGTAACTTTGTAAGGGACGATCTAATTTGGTATGTTTAGGTATATAAATAAAAGATCCTCCACTCCAAAAAGCTCCATTTAGGGCCGTATATTTATTTTCATCATATTTTACTAGATTATTAAAATATTTATAAAATAATTCTGGATAATTTTTTAAAGCTTCATCAGTACTAGTGAATATAACTTTACTATTTTTATCTTTAATATTATGATAAATAACTTCACTTTCATATTGATTGGTTACTCCATATAAATATTCTTGTTCAGCTTTAATAACTCCTAAATCGCAAAAAGTTTTTTCAATATTTTTGTCAACTTTGGTCCAATCATCAGTAATTTTATTTTTATTATCTTTATAATAAGTGATTGATGAAAAATCAATATTTAGTTTAGGGCCAAAAGTTGGATTTTCTAGTTCATTAAATTTAGCTAGAGATTTAAGACGAAAATCTAACATCTTTTGGTCTTCATTTTTTTTATTACTTATTTCTATAACATATTTTTTGTCTATTTTTTGCATATTAATCCCCAATTGATATTATACTACATATTTTTTTATTTGTTTAGTGTTGTTTTTTAATATTTTTTTTGATACAATATATAATAATAGAGAGAGATGAGGCTAGTGATTAACGATAATGACTTAAGTAAAAGTAAAATTATAAATATCAATGATTTTATATTTAGACAAAATTTAGAGTTTTATCCTAATCTTAGTGGTTTAAGTTGTGTGGATAATGTCTTATGTTATCAGAAAGATGGTAAAAATATTAATGTTCCTCTTACTTTTGATTTAAGAACATTACCGGGATATGCTTGGAATGTTACACCTGAAGAGTTTATTAAAATCGTTAATTTAAATAAAGAAACTAAGGGATTATATAAATTTGTAGAGTTTTTAGAAGACAATATTTACAATACTTCAAATGCAGTTTAGGATGGGAGGCCTTAATATGAATAATGAAGAATTAGAAAGAAATTTTTCTTGGATTGCTAGTGCTTATGAATATAAAGATTATTTGACGGAAGAAAATAAAGTTTTACTAGCAAGGACTATTGATACTTTGGCTAGAATTCCTAATGATAGTTATATTGGGAAAACTAAATCTATGTATGGAAATAAATTATATGAGATGGCTAAACAAAATAATGGTGAAGGTTTAGAGATTGCAGAAATTTTTAGGCAAAGTAACCCTATGGATGTCAATGATTTATATACTAAAGATAATGATGGACCGAAGTTAGCATTAGTAAAAAAAGAAAGTAGTTATCCCCTTTCTTCTAAAGCAGCATTTATTAATGTAGCAATTCTTCTTTATGGAATATTAAATATCGGTTTTATTGTAGCGGTCGCATTAATGAAGTAGAAATACTTCTTTTTTTTGCATTTTGATTCTTTTTGTGATATAATTTGGGATATGGGGTAGCTTAGGTTTCGACATGTATTACTAAATATGACTGCAAGTGGGATGAACACCTTAAGTTCACAATTAAATTTAAATGACAAGAATGAAAGTTCTTTTGCTTCAAATGCTTTTGCATTTGCCTAGAATAGTTTAGTATAGGAATAGCAAGCTCTTGTGTATTTTGCTTATAGAATATATAAGGGTTCATATATATAAGCTATATTTATTTGTTTGATTAGGATAAATAAATGAATTGTTACTAATCTAGTTATTTTATAGGTTGGTCCTTGAGCCAGTAAAATAATGAATATTAAATCAGGCTAAACTTGTAGATGTTGTATGATAGGATATATTGGACAGGAGTTCGATTCTCCTCTACTCCACCAGATAGATACCAAACTCGGACTTTTTAAATTATTTGATAAGCTCGAGTTTTAATATTCAATAATTTATGATAAAATGTTTTTAGCAATTAAGGGGGAAATATGAAAAAAGAGTTAATTAAAACAGAAATAAATGTTAATAACAATAAAATAGGTATTTTAAGAGTTGGCGATACCGACTATATATCATTAACTGATTTAGCAAAATATTCTAATCCTGAAAATCCTGCAAATGTGATAATACATTGGATGAGCAATAAAGGAACATTTGATTATATAGGATTATGGGAGAAATTAAATAATGAAAATTTTAATTTCACGGGATTCCGTGAAATTAAAAATAATGAAGTTGGATATTCATCATTTACTTTAAGTCCTAAAAGATGGATTGATAGGACAAATGCCATAGGAATATATTCTAAAGGTGGAAAATATAGCATAGGAACATTTGCTCATCCTGATATAGCATTTGAATTTGCTAGTTGGTTAAGTCCTACTTTTAAATTATATTTGATTAAAGAATTTGAAAGATTAAAAAAGAATGAAGCATATCAAGAGAAAATTGAATGGCATGCTAATAGAATTTTAGCTAAAACAAATTATTTAGTCCATACAGATGCCATAAAAAATTATATTGTGCCAACCTTAACAGAAAAGCAAAAACAATTTGTGTATGCAGAAGAAGCTGATGTTTTAAATGTTGCTTTATTTGGAATGACAGCAAAAGAATGGAGAGAAAACAATCCAGAGTTAGCTAAAGAAGGAAATATTAGAGATTACACCGATTTAGTACATTTGGTCATATTAAACAATTTAGAAAACTCTAATGCTGAATTTATTAAATTAGGATTATCCCAAAAAGAAAGATTAATAAGACTTAATGATTCTGCTAGAAATCAAATGGAAATCTTAAAGAATAATAATGGAATAAAGGAATTAGAAAATATTGATAAATATTTAATTGAAACTAAATGAATATTTGTCAATTTAGAAAACACACTTGCATATTGACGAGCCAATATAAGTTTGATTTTTTTATAAGGAGATGATAGTTATGAATCCTATAATTAGAAAAAGAAAAATAGAAGATTCAACTGAGTTAGCACACTCTATTGCAGTTGTCTGGAATACAACATATAAAGGAATTGTTGATGATGATTTTTTAAAGAGCTTATTAAATCATCAAAAAGAAAGTGCTGAGAGATTAAAAAATAATATAAATGAGAAACCGGATTATTATGTATTAACTTTACAAGACAAAATAATTGGTTGGATTTATTATACTTTAGATAGTGACAACTATGAAAATGCCGCAGAAATACATTCTTTATATATTTTAAAAGAATATCAAGGAAATGGTTATGGCAAAATGTTATATGATTATGCTGTTAAAAACATTACGAAAAAAGGAATAAAAAAATTAATAATTGGTTGTCTAGATGGTAATCCTTCTAATAATTTTTACAAACATCTAGGTGGAAAGTATATAGGTAATCATTTATTTAGAGAAAAATATGTAGAAAATATATACTTATTTGAATTATAAAGTTGTCGTACTTCTCCCTTTAGGGCACCAAATTGATTTATACTCGGACTTTTTATAGTTCGAGTTTTAAAATGTTGGAATTTATGCTATAATTTTTATAGGTTGAATGAATATGTATCTTACTTTAGAAAGCAAAATTGCATATTGCCAAATACAATATATTTAGAGAAATGAGTGATATTTTGAAAAATAATCGTATATTATTGTATTTTTATGAATTATTCTCTACATTTGTTTTATATTATGCTGTAGATACTTTATTTTATTTAGAACGTGGTATTTCATCAAGTGAATATATACTCTTTGTGGTTGTAACTTTTGTTATTCAATTATTGTTTGAACTTCCATCAGGAGTACTAGCAGATAAATATGGAAAGAAGAAAATTTTAATATTTTCGCAAATTTTTTTCTTGATTGCTACTATCATTTTTATTTATTCCTGTAACTTTTTGATGTTTATTTTAGGTACTATAGTTATGGCATTACAAAAATGCTTTAGTACAGGCATAGTTAATTCTTTATTATATGAATCTTTAGACAATAAATTAAATTTTAATAAATGCTTATTTATAAAAAATGTTATGTCCTATGGGGCATATATGCTTGCTATGCCTTTAGGTGGTTTCATTGCTGAAAAATTTGGAATTGTTTATACGTATTATTTTAGTTTGATTCCTGCTATTATTAGTATATCTTTATTGTTTTTTATAAAATCTAGTAAAGATCAAAATAATAGATTATCAATATCTAAATGGCAAATAATTAAAAATGGATTTAGTGAAATTAATAAAAATAAACTCCTCAAAAATATTATACTTATTAATGGAATGTTATTAGCGGTTATAAAACTAGTTGAGGAAAGTCATCCTGATTATTCTATTAATATTGGCATTTCTGAGTTTGGTATTGGAATTTATACTGCCTTAATATTATTATTTTGTATTATGGGAAATTTCATAGGAACTAAAATAAATAGTAATTATGTAAAGACATTTATTCTAATGAATCCTATTATAGTTGGGATATTTATTATTATATTGGGATTTTTAAATAATAAATATGGCATATTATTTCTTTTACTATATTACCTTTTTTCCGAAAGTTTTGATATTATTATAGTATCTATAATTCATCATAATATATCTTCAAAATCACGAGTAACTATTGAATCAATTACATCTATAATCCAATGTTTAATTGGAATCATATTAGGTTTTTGTACAAGTATCTTTCTTGAATTTTTTAAGATAAATGTGGTGTATATTATTCTAGGTATAATATTAATTATTTATTGTTTAATAATTAATATACATTATGCTTATAAAAAAAATTAATTGATATATAATTATTATTTGTATATAGATATTTTAATAAAGCATAGTCTTCACTGGGATTTACTATTTGATATAATTTTTCTTTCATTAATAATTAAGTGTTTACCATTTATGAAAAAATAAAAGTTAAAAAATTTCTTTAAATGATAATAAATATTGAAAAATAAAATATAAAAAAGAATAGTAATGGCATTGTTTTTGTAAGGGATATTTTCTCTTTTTTATGTCTTTACCATCATTAGTGCATTACTATTTTAATATTATATACCCAAAATGCAATTATTATTCCACGACATTAAAAACGTATGGATTACCAGAAGTTCCATAAAGTTGATCTAAATTATGAAAAGTAAACTCCGATTCTGCTTTTAAATTTATAACGGGACGTACGCCTGGCCAGTTATTTTCAAACTCTGGGCCATCATAAGTTAAGAAACCATCCGAATGTACAACAAATATATTTGCATTTCCATAACCGCTATAACTAGCCGGAGACATTGTCCAATAATTTCTGTTTGTGTACAAGTAGTTAGTTCCTGCGTGAATTTGACCAACGAAAACCATTCCACCAAATACTACTTCATCTGCTGTGATTAGTCCGATAGGTTTATTTAAAACTTCATTCCCATTTTTTGCATTTTTTGTTGTATATAAATCTCTTTTTAGAGCTGTATTGTCTACTTCATTGGTTAATGGACTTACTCCACATTTTAAAGTTGCTTTACTATAATCTCTCATATTAGCATTTTGATCCAATATTCTTCCCCATGGGCTATACATTGTTTCTTCTGTATTATAACCACGTTTTGTATCAGATGAGTACCATGTTTCATTTAATGTATTATTTATCTGCCTATCTCCGCAAAAACCTGACTCTATATCTATATATTTATCATAATTACTTTCTAAATTTTCACTATACCATTTATCTAAAATCTCTGCTATACTGCTTTTTTGAGCATTAGTATGTGTTGCTTCATATGTACTCTGTCCAGTTTTTCCAAAATAGTATCCTACATACGCATTGTCATTATCACTATTGTTATATTTAACTCCGTTTTGTATCATTGTCCCTTCTCCTATTGCTGTAGCGTTTCCTAATCCAGAATATATTAATCTAATTGAACCATTACCATTTATTCGAATGATTCGCCAATATATATCTTGATTATCTTTTTGTCCAAACTTTACCCAATTATTATCTACTGTTCCTCTAAAAAAATAGCTAGTCCCATTATTATCTTCTGATTCATAAACTCCGTTTTGGTCTTGTATAGTACAATTATCTCTGCAAGCAGGTCCAGTTATATTTTCAATTTTTCCTTGAGAATGTAATCCTAATTTAGATAATGTTACTTCTGATGGTGAAATAGGATTACTACATATTGTTTTGCCATCTAAATTTGTACAAACAATTTGTTTTCCTTTATTATATGGATATTTTATGTTTATAGTATCACTATCACTTTTATTTATTGTAGTTTCTGGTGTACATATGTTATTAGAAGTTATACAATATTTTATTTCTTGTACTTCACCACTTATAGTGCCTTTTAAATTGCCACCATCTATTTCAAATTGTATTTTAGGAGTTTCTTTTATTTCTTCTCTACTATCAGATACTACATATATTTTTGACTGATATTCTTTCTCTGCTCCCTGTTCTTTTGTTGTGTTATAATCTATCCATTCTTTTAAAGTAAATTCTTTTGCTTCTTTGGAAGTTAATATACCACTATATAGATAATTAGACTGTTTAGAATCTTCTAAATAAGGCTTTGTTATATCTTCAGATTCTAATTTCTTTATTATATTGTCCATATCATTACTTGATAATGCCACTTTTACATATTGTGGGTCTAAAGCTTTATTTTCATTAATATTCATACTTTCTAAATTTATTGTATATGGTGTTTCTGTATCACAAGTATTTACAATTTTAAATTTATAACTTTCTTCTTGCTCTAAACCCTCAATATCAGTGATTGGGAAAGCATTTTTTAAGTTTAAAGCATCCGTTACATCACTTAATGTAATATTTAAACAACCACTTTTAAAAGTATTAGCAAGTTCTTGCTTCCCACTTGCTGATAAATATGCAAAAGTTATTGATACCGATATTACCAGTAATAATATTATTGTTTCTACAATAATTATAGTTTTTCTTTTATTTAACATACATTTTCCTGCTTTCTTTACAATATTATAGCATAATTTGCAAAATATAGCACTACTTTTATGATTTATTTTTACATATTTGGGAAAATTGTATAAAGGGTGGTAGCTATGCGTCTAAATCAAATAAGAGAAGAATGTAAATTTACAAAAAATAAAGTTGCAGAATTTTTAGGTGTTCATAAAACAACTTATGGTAAATGGGAGAATAATATTGAGCCAATACCAACAAGAAGATTATATGAATTAGCTAATTTATATAAAGTTAATATTGATTATTTAACTGGAATATCTAATATAAAATTAAAAATTTTATCTTCTAATTCTTTAGATTTAAAACAGATAGGTAATCGCGTTAGAGAATTAAGATTAGAGCTTAATATGACACTAAGAGAAATTGCTGAAAAAATATCGATTTCTAATGTAACTTGGAGCACTTATGAACTTGGTAAAGTTTTAATTAACTCTACTTATTTAATAGAAATTTGTAAGCTTACAAATATATCAATTGACTATGTTTTATGTAGAAGTAAAGTAAAATATTTATCTGATTACAAATAAATAAAAATATACATTTTTTTTCTTAAAGCTTTAAATTTTTTTAATTTATTTTTAAGTTACAATTTGCATTTGAAAAGCATTTTTATGATATTATGAATACGTCAAGGAAATTTGCATAAAATAAAAAAGAATATACTTACTTTCGCAAGGTTAAGTAATCCTTTAAATGGGTTGTGCACTAATACTCCAGTTAAAGTGTTAGTGTGCTTTTTTTATTTAAATATTATTACAAATACTAGAAACCAAATGTTATCTAGTGTTTTTATATTACTTTTATAATAGATTTAAAAATGTAATTACTATTATCCTTTTCAAAAGTATATTTATAAGTTGTCGCATTATCTAAATAATCATTAATATCAATATTCTTATTACCATCTAATATTTCAATTACTTTTTTATCTATATTATTATTATAAATTGTGATAGTATCAAAGTTGGAAGACCACTCGGCAAAAATAAGTTTTTCGTATATTTCTATTGTTTTATCAGAAGTTTTAGTGTCAATAACTTTACGATATAATTTATGAAACATATCTCCATCACAACCCTGAAGAATAGTATATTCTTTTTTTGATTTATCAAACTGTAATCCACAATAATTTTCTTTATAAATATAAGTATTTTGATGATTATATTTAATATCATTTCCAAATATTTCTTTAATGCTTGTATCTATATCTTCTTCTTTGATAATTTCAACGTCATTATTTTTAGCAATATAATTATTTAAACCAACCGCGATAATATAATTATTATCAAAAGAATTATTATTTGTATATAAATATTTTAATAAAGCATAGTCTTCACTGGGATTCACTATTTGATATAATTTTTCTTCTAAACTTAAATTGTTAGTGTCATTTATAGTAAATTCAGTATAGACATATACATCTTCTAAATATTCACCATTTTTCTTAGGAGAACCTGTTTTTACTAAACGATATTTGCCTTTATTTAACTTGCCGTATATATGTTCCCATTTAATTTCTTGTTTTAGTGTATTATCTGGGCCTACTTTGTATCCTACTAAATCGCTTATAACATTTTTTACTATCTCTTTTAATTTTACCCATTTATTGTTTTCATATTTTTCAATGTAGTAATCATCTCCAAATAAGCATTTTTCTTCATTTAAATCCGTAATAATAATTGTTGCACCTTTATTTGTTAAAGTGCCCTCTTTGATAATCATTGTTACATTTTCTAAAACTTTTTTTATTTCTGGTTTTTCATTAGTATGAGGGTTTTTAAATATTAAATAAACAACTACTAATAATACAATTACAATTATAATTAAAAATATCTTTTTTTTCATAAAGCCTCCATAAGTTAGGAATATTGTATCATGCTTTTTAATTAAGGTAAATTAATTTTAGAAACAATTTAGGAAATTTTTCTTTTTATATGGAATTATGAAATTATTGGTTTTCATTTATTTTAAATGTTTTTTATGATACAATGTTTTATAGTTAGGTGAAGTATATGAAAAACAAAATATTATTGATAATCTTTATATTTGGATTGGTAATGTTATTTATATTTGAAGAAAAAAAGGATTATAACGATTTGAAAAAACTTGAAGATACTAAATCAATAATTGTGGGTGATTTGGAAGCATTTGAATTGTCTGAAGAAATAAAAGATAAATATTACAAAATAAATGAAATTTTAGACGAAAAAGATATAGATAATATCATTAATCAATTAGATTTAAGAAAAAAGAATAAAATTACAATAGCACGGGTACCTAGATATTTGATAATTATGTTAGATAAAGATGGTAATGAGATTGCAGAATATAAATTTAATGATATTTTTGATGATTGTTTGTTAAAATGAGAGTTAATGTTATTCTAATCTTAATACGTACTTAAATATAATTCTCTATTTTTTATATACTTTTCTACATAGAAATTTTTTTATTATTATTTAATTACCCTTGTCCCCAATCTATTCTTTGCCAACTAGAATTTTTAGTCTTTTTACCATAATATGCATTATATCCATAAGTATTGTCTTTAAGCAAGGTTTGAGTATTCTTTTTACAAACAAATTCAAATTCTAATTTTATAACATCATAATACATAATATCATTCCATTTTTTATCTACAGAAATATTATTATATTCAATGTTTAAAAGTTCACCATTGCAATCACTAAACTCATGCTTAAAATCACTTTTCAATCTTTTTATAACTTTGTTAATATCTTTATTGGTATGAGTGTCATTATTATTAATACTGATTTTAGCATTATTTACTTTAGCACAACCAGAAGTTAAAAATATGAATATTACACTAATTAATATTAAAATTTTTGTTTTCATGTTATCCCTAAACTTTCTTGCTTTAATTATAGCATTTATTAGTTATGTTTACAATCTTTTAAATGGTTAGTTAAATTTTTTCTTTTATGTTGTAGTACTTTATTAAATAAATTTATCTAGTAAGAATTAGTTTTATATTTATTATTTTTAAAATTGAAAAAAACCTCTTATTATTGAGGCTTTTTTAGATACTTAAAAATTTACTTTACCTGGAATCTTGGAAATCCAATCTTCAATATCTTTAATCATGTCTTCATTTAAATAACTAACATTTAAATTGCTATGTTTTTCCGTACCATGAAAATCACTTCCAGCACTTATTAATAAGTCTTTTTGTTTAGCATAGTTATAAAGATGTTCTACTTCTTCTTGATTATTAGGCTCATTAGATATTTCTATACCATCAATGTATGGTGAGCACATATCTAGAATTTTATCAACATTAAAGTCTTTAACATATTTGTTAGGATGAGCTAGAAATAATTTCCCTCCATTGTTATGGATTACTTCGCTTAATGTTTCAATAGTTGGCCAGACGGCTTTCATATCAATATATAAAGGAAATTCTTTATCCATGGTGCTTAGTCTATAAAAATCACTAAAATTAGTTATGTTGTAGGTGTCTAAAAATTTTTGGTTCTCTTCTACTAATTCCAACATTTTAAATACTGTTGCATGAGCAAATTCTTTTTCAAAATCATAGGTAATTGATAAATCTAGTTTTATATCTAGTTTCTTACAAGTAGCAACTAATTCATTAAATATTTTAGTTTGTCTTGTAGCAACAGTTCCATAATAATTTTTAGCCCAAGTTCTTACTTTGTCTAATTCAAAGCCATAACATAAAATATCGTATGTTACATCATTAATGATAGCATCTGCTTCCATGCCATATATTAAAGTACCTTGAGAGTTAATTTTGGGTTCGTCTAAATCTAAATATGTATCACAATTATCATGATCTGTAATTGATAAATATTTTATACCATTACTAAAACTTTTGTTAATTATTTCGTTAATATCTAGGCATCCATCTAAAGAATATTTAGAATGGGTATGTAAATTTACTTGATTCATTTTGGGACCTCTTTCTTTTTATAATTATATCATGCTAAACTTTTATTTGTAAATATTTATTGTTTAATAGCAATAGTTATAACTATGACTACAATAATTAGAATTATTAAAATTAAAGCTAGTAAAAACATATTTATAAAGCCACGTCTTAAAGTTTGATTATCTTCTTGAATGGATGCTTTTTCTATTTCTTTAAATCTTTTGGAGGGAGTTAATGATGGAATATTACCCATGAAAAAATTATTCATTATTTCTGTACCTTTTTTAAAACCTATTTCGTCCCGAAGATTTAACCATTTCATCCCTTCTGTAAAATATTCATAGGCAGAGGGAGATAATGATTGAAAACAAGCTTGGAAAGCTTTTTCATCAGAATAAAAGGCACTTCTTATTAATTCTTTTTCATTTACTATACTAGCTAATTTAGCTATATTTGCAGTTTCAGCTAAATAAAGTTCATTTGTTTCACCAAATATACGACAAGAAATATAGTTGACGATTGCTTCCAGATATATATTATGGCCTTTAGTTAAAAGAGTTTTTCCATTAAGTAAACTTTCATAGGTGCCAAATATTTGAGTTTCAGATTCGTAAATATCATTTTCTTTTTTGTTATATGCACAATGGGTTAATTCATGGAGAAGAATACTTATAAAATGTTTTCTTAGTTGGATATTATTTAAATCTTCTTTGGAAAAATATATGATTATATTACCTTTATCAAAGCCTTGATATTCGGCGATAGTTTTGGATGTTTGAATATCATTGGCCGCTTTTTCGGGAGGTATTAATATTATAGAATTTAAATTCATGTCTAATCTTGATAATAATTCATTAAAAGGAATAACACTTCCATATAAATTTGTATGGACTGTTATAAAATTAGTTACTATTTCTCTAATAAATTCATCTGTAATTCCTTTTTTATTTAAAAAATTAGTTATTTCTGCTTGCATAATATTCACCTAAACTTAATGTTTGTTTTCCTTTCTATTTATTTTGAAGCCTAAAATTAAACCAATAAGGGCATTTATTAAAAATATTAGAATACTTGGAGAATAAGAATGATAAATAATAGCTCTAATTATATCAATAATTATGATTATTAAAAGAATAGAATTAAGAGTTATAAGTACTTTTGAATATTTCGTTTGATAGAGAAAATAATTTAAAAACATCAGGATAGTATATATAAAATATTCCCATACAAAACTTAGAAAGAAATTAAAAGCATTTCTCGTAGCATCAATAATAGGTGTATTATTAGCACTAATTTGGGAAGAAAGAAACATTATGCTAGTATAGCCGGCATAAATAAAGAATAAAATGGGTATTAAAGCTAAAAAAATTAGAAAACATACTTTAATTATTTTAGTTTTAGGATCTTTTTTCATTGCTACTTTCCTTTCCTATTATTGTTTATTCTTTATGTTTATAATATCATATTTTAACATTATTTCCTAGTATTGTTATTTAACTATTTTTAGATTTACGCTATAATGGATGTGGTGGAGATTGTTTATGGATAAAATAAAGGAATTACAAAAAATGATAGATGAGGCAAGTAATATTGTGTTTTTTAGTGGGGCTGGGGTTTCTACCGACAGTGGGCTTAAAGATTTTAGAAGTCAATATGGCTTATATAATATGAAATATAAATATGCTCCTGAGGAAATGCTTAGTTCTTATATGTTTTATAAAGAACCAGAAGAGTTTTATAAATTTTATAAAGATAATTTAAATTCTTTAGATATAAAACCTAATATAACGCATTTATATTTAAAAAAATTACAAGATAAAGGAAAATTAAAAGGAATTATTACTCAAAATATTGATGGGTTACATACAAAGGCAGGATGTAAAAATGTACTTGAAATACATGGGACTATATATAAAAATTATTGTATTAAATGTAATGAGTTTTATGAGTCAGAATATGTTTTTAAAAGTGAAGGTGTTCCTAAATGTCTTAAGTGTGGCGGGATAATTAAACCAGATGTAGTATTATATGGAGAAGCACTTACGGATGCATTTATTAAAGCAGAAGAATTAATAGCTAAAGCTGAGTTATTAATTGTAGCAGGAACATCTTTGGTAGTACAACCGGCAGCAAGTTTAGTATCTTTATTTAAAGGAAAAAATTTAGTAATAATTAATAATTCCCCTACTCTTTATGATAATAATGCTAATTTAGTGATACATGATAATTTAAGTAATGTTTTTAATAAATTGAAATAAGTTTATAGAAAAACAAGTTTTAATGTTTATATTAATATTTTTTAAGTTGACAAAAAATTTTTTGATATGATAGAATTAATTTATTAATGAAAGTAGATGGGTGGTTTGTTATGTATTTTGATATGTTACTAGAAGAAATGGCAAAATCTAAAGGGAAAGTTAAAATTATTCATGGAAATATATTTGGTATTTCCCCTATTATAGAATGGATTAAATGGTTAAATTATGAACCTCAATTTGAGAAAAAAAGAATAGAACATTTAAATTCTAAAGTATTTTCAGAACTATCTTGTGAGGAAATTAATGAAGTTTATAATTATAAAAGAAATAAGTTATTTGCTAAATTATTTAAAGATTATTGGGAAGATAAGTGTTCAGAAGAAGATTATATTAAAGTATATAATTATATGTGTAGTGAGTCGATTGAAAATCTTATGCTCATGAAATTAAATCATGAGGAATTAGAAGATGCTAAAAAAGAAATAACAAGATTAAGCAAAATGTCTAAAGAACAATTAGATGCTAAAATTAAAGAAGGAATTAAGGCAGAAAATTATGAACAATTATCGATGGTAGAAGCTTATATATTACATGTAATAATAGATATTGTTTATAATAGATATACTACTCATTTAAATAAAACTATTAAAGCGCAAGTAGAGCAAAATGAGTTTACAAGACTTAGAAGTTTAGGTTTATAACTTCTTTTTTTAATATTTTAAATTAAAGGAAATTTTATTTCAATAGTTAGTAACTCAGCATTATCAAAAGGTTTAGTCCGATAATTCTTTTAAGAGATTATGAATAGTTAAATTATCTTCAACAATTAATATTTTTTTCATGGTTCACCTACTTGTTTTTATCATAATCATCTAAAAAGCTTTTATATACACCATCTTTTTTAGTGCCTAAAACACAGTTTAAATTAATGTTATCTAAAGCTTTGAAAATGTTATGGTCAATATCTTTATTTATCTTGCGTAAGTTTTTAATTAGCTCTTTTATTTCTAATCTTTTGCTATTATCATTGATTGTTTGATTTTTTTCAGTAAAACGACAAGCACAATTTAAAAATGTTAAATTATTATATTTTTTCCAAGCAATAATATCTTCTTCTTTTACTAAATACATTGGTCTTATTAATTCTAGTCCAGGAAAGTTATCGCTTGGTAATTTAGGAAGCATAGTTTTTATTTCAGCACCATAAAACATAGATAGTAAAGTTGTTTCAATTACATCATCAAAGTGATGGCCTAAAGCTATCTTGTTACAGCCGAGTTCTCTGGCATGATTATAAAGATGGCCTCTTCGCATACGAGCACAAAGATAACATGGACTTTTAAAGACAATAGTATTTACAACTTCAAAAATATCACTTTCAAATATTTCAAGAGGAATATTCATAAGTTTAGCATTTTCTTCAATTAGTTTTCTATTTTTTTCATTATAGCCGGGATCCATCACCACATAATGGGCTTCAAAATGTATTTTGCCATGCCTTTTTATTTCCTCGATACATTTAGCAAGTAAAAATGAATCTTTACCACCACTTATACAGACCATAATTTTATCATTTTCTTCAATTAATTTATAGTCTTTAACAGCTTTAATAAATTTAGTCCATATTCCTTTACGAAATTTTTTAATAATACTACGTTCAATTTCTTGATATTTTTCCATATTAGGCACTCCTTAATAAGTATTTAAACATTTATATTATATCATAGAAAAAAATTAACACAAGTTTTTACAACTTATGTTAATAAAGTATTATTTTAGTTTATTAATATAATCACAGATAATTTCAGTCGTTTTTTCTTTACCAATAGATGAGTCAATACATAAATCATAGTTTTCAGGATTACCCCATTTTTGATTAGATATCATTTCATAATAACTAGCCCTATTTTTATCTGATCTTTCAATGTTTTTAAGAGCTTTTTCTTTATTATCATGATACATTTCCATGACTTTTTTGATACGATATTCTTTTTTCGCATAAATAAATATTCTTACAACATTTTTATTGTTTCTTAAAACATAATCAGCGGCACGGCCTACTAAAACACAAGAACCTTTTTCACCAATCATTTTAATTACTTTTTCTTGGGCTTCAATTGCATATTTTACAGGAGTAGATGTTAAATATAACTCATGCATAATATCTTTTGAACTATTAATACTCGAAATAAACTCTTTATCTAAGCCACTTTCTTTGGCAGCCAGAGCCGTCATTTCTTTATAATAATATGGGATACCTAATTTAGCAGCGACTAATTTACCAATTTCTTTTCCTTGACTACCATGAGTTCTTGAAATAGTAATTATTACGCCTTTTTTAGAATCTTGGAAGGAAATATTTGGAGCTTCATTGGCATTTATAATAGAAATATTTTTAAAGAATTTTATAACTAGAATAGTTGTTATAATAATACCTATTAAATCAGCGATAGGTGATGCGATTAATACACCTTTAATGCCAAAATATTTTGGTAAAATAATTACTAAAGGAACAAAACAAACAATATCTCTAGTAAGAGATGAAATCGTTGCTTTTAAGGGTTCTCCTACAGCTTGGAAAAATATAGAACACATTTTAATTAAACAAGTTAAAGTTACTAACATCAAGAATAATCTAAAAGTTAGTGTTGCAAACTCCATATATAATTCATTATTAGAACCAAAAATACTTATGATAGCACTTGGACATATTTCAAAAATAATAGTTGATATTATGCCTACAATAAAGGATATGATAGTAACTTTTTTAAATGTTTCTTTTACGCGAGAAATATTTTTAGCCCCAAAGTTATATCCTAATATTGGTTGAGCACCTAAGATAATACCTACAATTATATTTATAACGATAGAAAATACTTTCATAGCAATACCTATCACGGCAATGGGAATATCTGCCCCATATTTACTTTTAGCACCATATTTAGCAAGCATTATATTACATACTAAGGAAATAATAACAATACTTATTTGGGTAATAAAAGTAGAAACTCCCAGTTTAAGAACGTTTTTAAAAACACCTAGATTAATTTTAAAACTATTTAGAGATAATTTAAAAGTTTTGGTACGAGTATAATAAATAATTGAAACAATTAAAGTAGCAATTTCACCGATAATAGTGGCATAAGCAGCACCTTTAATTCCCCAGTTAAAACCAAAAATAAATATAGGATCTAAAATAATATTTATAATAGCTCCTAGAGCAGTTGATGCCATAGAAAATTTTGGGGAACCATCGGCTCTCATAACAGCGTTCATACTGTTGCCTAACATATATACTGGTATGGCGGCAAGAATAATAGTGAAATAATCATGAGCTAAATTAATACTTGATGAGCTAGCCCCAAATAAATATAGTAATTTATCTTCAAAGATAAAACCTAATATTAAAAAGATAATACTAATAATAAAGGTAATTAAAATACTATTACCAATACCTATATGAGCATTTTTAGTATCTTTTCTTCCTTGACATAATGATAAATAAGCAGCAGCACCATCCCCAAAACACCAAGCGAATGCAACAGCAATAATAGTTATGGGATATACTACCCCTGTTGCAGCATTTCCTAAATAACCTAAAGTGCTATTACCAATAAATATTTGGTCTACAATATTATATAAAGAACTAATAAGTAGAGATAAAATACATGGGATTGAGAACTTTAATAATAATTTGGATATTTTTTCTTCTCCTAAAAATTTGTTTTCTTCTTTCATTTTTTCCTCCTTTTTAATATCAATCCAGTCTTTTTAGGGCAAAAAAAGATGCGTAAAAAACTGTCTTGTTTTTACGCATTATGCTGGATCAGACTTGTTAATTATAAAACTTTTAAAATTTTTTTGCAAGTAATTTTTTTAATTTTTAAGTTATTTCTTAATTCTCAAAGTAAAAGCTCTTTTTTAAATTGATGAGTTTTTACTTTGAGAATAGCTATGTGTTTTTAGTT
>CANRIB010000002.1 GCA_947630575.1 uncultured Bacilli bacterium | reverse complement strand
TTTAAGTTAGTATTGTTTATTCTTTTAATATTACCATTGATAATCTTTGGTGTAACGTGGCAAAATTCACAAATAAATTCTATTCTTTGTTTTAAGTTACTTTCCATTTCTAACTCTTGCGTCGTAAACTTTATCATAAAACACCGTCCTTTCTTTGTTAATTCTTTTGTAAAATACAAAAAAATCAACCCGAACGGATTGATTATATATGTTAAGTTCAAACTATAAAAGTTCGAACAGAAACGTCACTGGAGCAAGTGAGCGGAATCGAACCGCCGTCTCAACCTTGGCAAGGTCGCATACTAACCGCTGTACTACACCTGCATTTGCTACATATTGATATTATCAAAATATGAAAAAAAAATCAAGTAAAAATTGCAAAATTCTTATTTATAGTATATAATTGTTTTGTAAGAAGGTTAATTATGAAAGAAAAAATTAAATTAAATCTCCGGAAAATGCGAAAAAATGTTGTAGAATATATAGCTACTAATAGATTGTTTATTTCTTATGTATTAATTGCAATGATTGGTTTATTATTAATTAGACATTTTACAATTGGAAATATGAGTAGTTTTGAAACATTTATTTCTGATTTAGCATTGGTAGTTATTATTGGTTCTTTTGGTTATTTAGTTAAACCTAAGAAACAATATAGGTATTTTTTGATACTAATAATAGTATTTACAATAATGGAACTTATTAATTCCATATATTATACATTTTATTTTTCATTTGCTTCTTTGGGAGAGTTATCAACCGCAGGGCAAACAGAAACAGTCATGGGTTCTATTTATGAAAAACTTAAAGTTACAGATTTAATTTATATTTTATTCCCATTTATATTTTATTTTATTCATAAAAGATTGCTTAGAACGACTTATTATAATTTTGTTAGTTTTGTTGAAAAAGGTAAAAAGATGTGGTGTGCAACTTTACTTGTGGGGTGTATATTTCTTGCTTATACTTTTGTAACAGCAGAAGGGGCAGATTATTCAAGGCTTGCTAAACAATGGAATAGAAGTATGGTTGTAGAAAGATTTGGACTTGTTTTATATCAATGTAATGATGTTATTCAAACTTTAACACCTAAATTTAATAGTTTATTTGGATATGAAAAGTCAGTACAGAAGTTTACACAGTATTTTACAAGTGAAGATGCGGATAAATATAAAGAAAATAATAAATATACTAATATACTAAAAGGCTATAATGTTATTTTTATTCATATGGAAGGTATGGAAACTTATTTGATGGATTTAGAGTTTAATGGAGTAGAAGCAGTACCAAATGTAAATAAACTAGCAAGAGAGGGAATGTTCTTTTCCAATTTCTATCCTCAGATAAGTATTGGAACATCAAGTGATACAGAGTTTACTTTACTTACAAGTATGATGCCAGCGCAAAGTGGGGCAGTATTTACAACATATTATGATAGAGATTATATAACTCTTCCTAAACTATTAAAAGAAAAAGATTATTATACATTTAGTATGCATGGTAATTATGAATCAATGTGGAATAGAAAAAAGATGCATCCTAAATTAGGATATGATGATATGTATTTTGAGAGTTATTTTGATTATAATAAAGATAAAGATGATCCTGATAATATGGATTATATAACTCTAGGAATAAGTGATAAGTTATTTTTTAAAGAAGCTATGCCTATTTTAGAGGGAATAGAAAAGGAACATAAAAATTATATGGGAACAATTATAACTTTATCGAATCATTCACCATTTACGGCACTTAATAAATATGGAGAATATGATTTATCGACTACTTATCAAGATTGTGATGAAGATAATGTTTGTACAGAAGTTACCACGGATTATTTAAGAACTAGTAAGGAAGCATATAAGAGAGCAGCAGGTAATTATATTACAAGTGCTCATTATGCAGATGCTGCGTTAGGGGAGTTCTTTCAATATGTAAATGATTCTGATTATTTTAATAATACAGTATTTGTGTTATATGGAGATCATGATGCAAAATTGTCTAGAAAAGAAAAAAATTATTTATATAATTATGATTATAAAACAGGAGAGTTAAAGAGTGAAGATGATCCAACATATGTAGATTATGATTATTATGATCATGAACTTAATAAGAAAACACCATTAATTATATGGACTAAAAATTCAAAATTAAGAAATAAATTAAATGGTGAAGTTAATTATGTAATGGGGATGTATGATGTAATGCCAACTTTAGGTAATATGCTGGGTGTACATAATGACTTTGCTTTTGGACATGATATATTTAATATTAAAAATGATAATTTTGTAGTATTTCCTAATGGGAATTTTGTAACTAATTTAATTTATTATAATAGTTCTAAAGGACAGTCTAAAATTATTAAAGAGGGAGCAGAACTTACAAGTGATTATATTACTAATTTAATTAAAAAGTCAGAAGATATTTTGGATACATCTAATGCAATGATTGTTCATGATTTGATTAAATTAGAGGGAGATAAAGTAAGAAATATAAAAGAAAATGGGGCTAGCGAATGAGAAAAAGATATAAAATATGGCTTGTTATTATTGTGATACTAATATTATTATTAATATTGTTAGGATTGTCTAAATTATTTAGAAATAATAATAATGAAGATAATAGAATTAAAAATGTTACGAGTGTAGAGATGGATATTAAAGAGTATGGATATACTTTAGATAATCGAGATTCAAGATATATGCGAGATGAATTTCAGAATTTGAAAGAAATATTGGAGAAAGAAGAAATAGATTATAAAGAATATGCTAGTACTTTAGCTAAATTGTTTGTTATTGATTTTTATACATTAAATAATAAAATTAATAAGTATGATGTGGGTAGTTTAGAATATGTATTAGAAGATAAAAAAGAAGAATTTCAACAGAAAGCAATGGATACAATATATAATGATATTATTGATAATACATATAATGATCGAAAACAAGATTTGCCAGAAATAACAGGCGTCGATATATTAGATGTGGAAGAAACAACATTTGATTTAAATGAAAAACAAGAAGAAGCATATAAAGTAACGATGAGTTATACTTATGATAAAAATTTAGGTTATGATACTGAAGGAACTTTGTATTTTATTAAAAATAATAATAAATTAGAAGTTGTTTCATATAATCCTAGTACTATAGAAAATAATTAAAAAAGGAAGTGATTTTATGGGTAAATTTGATACTATTGATATATTTTTTATCGCTTTAATTAGTACTTATTTTATAACTTTAGGATGTTTAATATTAACTTTAGTTATTTTAAAAATCCATAAAATACTTTTAAATAATAAAAATAAAATTAAGGAAGAAGATATAGTTAGCTCTTCGGTAACTAAAGAAAAAGAAATGGAGAAAGTTCAAGAAGAAAAGGAAAAGATAGGAAAGAAAGATAAAGATAAAAAGAAGATAAAGTTAAAAGATAATCCAGTGATTCAAAAATTATTTATGGAAGAAGTTAAGAAGGAAGATAAAAAAGAAAATATAAATAATGAGATAAATAATAATAAAAAAGTAGCTAAGAAAACAGATGGAGTTAAAGAGAATATAAGTAATAAACAAATTAAGAATACAAAAAAGAATAATACTAATAAAACAAGTAAGCCAAATAATAAGAAAAGTAACAATAAAAATAAGGGAAATAAAAAGAAAACTAATAAGAATAATAATACTGTTAATAAAAATAGAAAAAAGAGTAAAAGTAAAGGAAAGACTAATAAAAAAAGATAGTCTTTCTTTTTTTGGGTAATTGTCTATACCAATATTTAATGACGACATATTATAAATCAGGAGGTAATTAGAAGTGTTATTTGAAGATAATAATTTTGATGTTAATATGTCCTTATTTATACCAGATTTAAAGTTTAGTCGCGATAGCAATATATTAGAACCAATGGAAGGATTTTTAAGAGGTAATATGTTTCGAAATGAATATAAGCCATATAAGAATTTAACTTATTATAAATTAAATCCTAAAAATGAAAAAGAAAAGATGTTATATAAAATAATGGCTCTTAGTTTTGCAATTAATGATTTAAATTTATATTTAGATTTACATCCAGATAATAAAGAAACTTTTGATTTATTTAAAAAATATATTCAAGATAAAAAAGTATTAGTAAAAGAATATGCTAAAAATTATGGTCCTCTTACATTAGATAAAACTACTGGTTCAAAATATAATTGGATAGATTCACCATGGCCTTGGGATGGAATGGGAGGTAGTATGTATGTTTAAGTATGTAAAACACACGAACTTTCCAATAGATATTAGAAAAAAAGATTTAAAAATGGCGAAATATTTATTTTCTCAATTTGGAGGGGCTAATGGAGAACTGGCGGCTGCATTGCGTTATTTTTCCCAAAAGTTTAATATGCCAGATGATTATGGAAAAGCATTACTTAATGATATAGCAACAGAAGAATTAGGACATTGTGAGATGATTGCAACAATGGTACATCAATTAACTAAAGATGCGACAGTAAGAGAACTAGAAGAAGCGGGACTTGGAGGATATTATACCGAACATGGTAAGGGAACTTATCCAACAGATGCGAATGGAGTACCATTTACAGTTACTTATTTTGCGGTGACGGGAGATCCTATCGCGGATATTATGGAAGATATGGCAGCAGAACAAAAGGCGAGAGCAGTTTATGAAAATTTAATAAATTTAACAGATGATGAAGATGTAATAAGAGTATTATTATTTTTAAGACAAAGAGAAGTTGTACATTTTAATCGTTTTCAGGAATTATATGAATATTATAAGAAAAAAGGTTATGAATAAAATTTAGTAGTAGAAATACTACTTTTTTCATGTTTTTAAAGTTGCAAAAAAGTTTTAGATGTGATAGTATTATATTAGAATAGAAAAGGTTAGGTGGCTAGTTATGCATACAGAAGTTTTCGATAATATTGACACCCTTATAAAAATGGCAGATTCTCCTTTAAATATAGATGAGATAAATACAGAATTAATAACATTAAATAGAAATATTAAGAATAAACAAAATGAGATTGAAGATTTTAAAAGTTTAATTACAGAATCACGGTATTTTAATGCGTCTAATGAGTTAGTAGATAAAAATATTGAGATTAGTTTAAAGAATAAGATTAATAGATTAAATAGAAAAATTAAAGATATAAAAAAGGAAATAGATGAAGTTAAAAATACAGAGAAAAGTATATATGATGATATTGAAGCTTTAAAGGGAAGATTAAAGAAAAATGAAAGTTATGTAGTTACCTTAGAAGAGAAAGCTAAACAAAGTAGTAATAATACTTATTATGTAGAACTTTTAAATAAAGAACAAAATAGTGTTAAAGAATTAAAAGAAGAATTAGAAAATAAGAATAAGCAATATAATAATGTTTTAAAAGAGTTAGAACTTAATAATCAAGCTTATAATGAATTAAATGAGAAATTAAATACAGAGAAGAATAGACTTAATGATATAGAAGATAATTTAAAGAATCCTAATGCTTATATAGATGATGATTTAAAACAACAAGATGATGAAAAATTAAAAACTTTAAATCAAGAGTTAGAAAACTTAGAGAAAAGAAAAATAGAATTACTTACAGATGCTAATATGATTGGGACAGATGCGAAAGAATTTATTTTAAATAATAATATTATTGATGCTTTAAGTAAGATTAGAGAATTAGTAACAATTGTTAAGTCTAAGCCTTATATGGATATTAATACACCGAGTGTGCTTGATGAAGAACTTGATAAAAAAGAGAATTTAAGAATGGAATTATCGACATTAATTGATAATAAAACTTATCAAGATGTAGATAATGATACAGTTAATAAGAGATTAGATTATATAAAATTAGCAATAGAAAATAATAATAAGACTATAAGTAATTATCAAAATGAAATTAAGAATATAGATGAATTTGTAAGTTCTACTTTGGGACCAACGATAGATGAACTTGAGGGGAATATTTTAAAATTAGAAAAGACTATTCATTCATATCGAAGTATGCTAGAAGATAAAAGTAAACCCCAAAAACAAAGAACAGCATTAGAGAGTGCCATAACTAAAAAAGATAAAGAAAAAAATGTTTTAAATGAGATTTTAAATGCTTATAAGAATAACTTAGTTTTAAAAATAGATGATACTAATAAAATAAATGAGTTAATTAATAGTTTACAAGATGAAAATAATAAGTTTAATAAAGAAGCAATGAATTTAAGTAGAGTATCATTATATGATTTAAAGACAAAAGATTTAATTGAAGAAGAGGAAGATAAAGAAAAATTAAAACAAATTAATGATGATATAAAAGCAATTAAGAATAGACAAAAATTTGATAAAACACCAGATGAAATATATGATGAGATAGATATGTATTTAGCTTCTATTAGCCCAGAAATAGAAAATGTGAAAGCACCAAATATTTCTAGAGAAGAAAAAAATAAAAGTTTAAATATTGATGATTTATTAAATGAAAATAATAAAGTTATAGAAAATAATGAAAAACAAGATAAAGAATTAAATAATATTAAAGAAGATTTAATAAAAGAAACAGAAGTTCCAGAAGAAGTATTATTTCAAGATGAAGTGCCAAAACTTAAAGTAGTGCAAGTAATTCCAGTTAATAGTACTCGAGGAGGTAAATGATGGGGCTTAAATTAAATACAATTATTGTACTTGAGGATAAAGAACAATTTTTAATCCTTAAAGAAGCGATGTATTATGGCAAAAAATATTTCTTGGGTATGGGGTTAAATGAGAATAGAGAAGTAGATACGGGAAGTGTCATAATTTTAGAAGAACATGTAAGTGGGGTTGACACTTATGTGTCAAAAGTTCAGGATAGTAATCTAATTGCAGTTTTAACAAGGATGTTTAAAGCGCAAGTTGAAATTCTTTAAAAACTATAGATTTACATCCTTTTTTTTGATATAATTAAAGGACAAAAGGAAGAGTGAAAATATGACGTTAAGTATGGTATGGGAAATCGTCACTAAAATTATTGATATTGGTGTTGTTTGGCTCGTATTCTATTTTATTTTAAAAAATATTAGAAATAATATAAAAATGGTATTAATATTTAAGGGTGTTATTTTAGTACTTTTAATTAAATTATTAAGTGATTTATTAAATTTATATACAGTGGGTATTATATTACAATATTGTTTAGAATGGGGACCACTCGCGATAATTGTAATATTTCAACCAGAGATTAGAAGTGTTTTAGAGTCTATTGGTAGAACACAGTTACTCGGAAGACACAAAGTATTAACAATTGATGAGAGAGAAAAAGTTGTTTATGAGATAATGAAAGCCATAGAATATTTCAAAAGAAATAGAATTGGGGCTTTAATTGTTATTGAAAGAGAAATATCTTTGCAAGAATATATTGAACCAGCATCAAAGATTTATGCAGATTTAACTAGTGATTTATTAGAAACAATATTTTTCCCTAATGGACCACTTCATGATGGAGGAGTAATTCTTCAAGGAGATAGAATAACAGTTGCGGGAGCAGTATTTAAGACAAGTATGAATCCTAATATTTCTAAAAGACTTGGAACAAGACATAGAGCAGCATTAGGTATTGCAGAGGAAAGTGATGCAATTGCCCTTGTTGTTTCAGAAGAAAATGGACGTTTAAGTATTGCATGCGATGGGGAACTTAATTATAATTTAACTTTAGATGAATTTAGGATGTTATTAATAGATGCTTTAAATCCAAGACCAGAAGTATTCTATGAAGCAGAGAATAAAGATAGTGCAGGTGAAGAATAATGAAGGGTTTATTTAAAGCAATTAAAGGTATATTTATGGCAATATACCGAGTAATAGATAAAATAATAGTTACACCTATTAGTAGATTAATATTTAATATTGGAGAATATTTAAGAGTTCATAATTTAAAAATTGATTATATAATTAGTAGACCCAATTTTATTATATATGTTTCTTTGATACTGGCCGTAATAATGTTTTTATTAATTGATTCAAGAGTTATTACTTTAGTAGAATCAGAAGCAGAGGTAATTACTAATGTACCAGTAAAAGCTAATTATAATGAAGAAGCTTATGTAGTTGAAGGAATTCCTGAAACAGTAGATATAGTTTTAATTGGAAGAAAAGGGGATATATCTTTAGCTAAACAATTAGGAACAAATACAGTAATTCTTGATCTTTCAGATTATGAAGCAAGAGATTCAGCTTATAAAGTTTATTTAACTTATACTAAATCAATAGATAGCATTAATTATAAGTTAGATCCTTCTTATGTTTCGGTTACAATTAAAGATAAAATAAGTGTTACAAGAACTATTGATTATGATTTAGTTAATGTTGATTCATTAAATGAAAGACTAAGTGTAGAAAATGTTGAATTATCAAAGAGTGAAGTGGTAGTTAAAGGTAGTAAAGATGCGATTGATAAGATTGCAACAGTTAAAGCTTTAATTGATTTAAAAGATAATAGTTTAAATGATGCTGGAACTTATGATATAGATAATATTCCACTTTTAGCTTATGATAGTAAGGGTAAAATAATAGAAGATGTAGAAATAGTACCTGTTACTTTAACGGCAAGTGTAACTTTAGATACTTATTCTAAAAATGTGCCAATTGAAGTACTAACAACAGGTAAATTAGTTACCGGTAAAGCTATCGCGTCAATCTTAATAAATAATAGTAATAGTCATTCTGTAACAGTATATGGAGAGCAAGAAACAATAAGTGGTATTTCTAGTGTACCAGTAACAGTTAATGTTGATGGACAAGGGGCAAGTGGTACAAAATCTTATAATGTTACGATAAATAGACCGACAGGAGTTAGATCACTTAGTGAAACTAAAGCAAATATTACAGTAACATTTGGGGATGAAAAACAAAAAGAAGTTAATGTTTCAACGATTGCAAGTAAGAATTTAGCTAGTGGACTTACCGCGAATATTGTCGGAACTAATAATATTAATGTTATTGTAAAAGGTGTTCAATCTGTAATTGATAATGTATCTGATAGTAATATTAATGCTTATATTGATCTAGAAGGATATAGTGCTGGGGAATATGATGTAGATGTTAAGATTGATAATAATGACCCTAAATTAAATTATGTTGTTCAATCTACAGTTAAAGTTAGAATATCTAATAATTAAAATTTAAAAGGCGTTTTAAAAAGACGTCTTTTTTAGTTTACAAAAGAATTATTTAATGGTACAATTGAGATGTAGAACATTTAAGGACTAAATGCCTACAAATTTTTAGTTTTTGTTGACACTTATCTCAACATTAAGTTTAAACTTGATGGAGAGAAGTGCCTTTTTTGTTTTTAAAAACAAATTTAATGGTAAAATTACTTTTATCATAACTTAGTACCTCCTTTATCATAACCCCCTGATGTTTCAGTAAAGGAAATGGAAAGGAAATATAAAGTAGGCACTTCGCCTTAAATGTTCAAGTTAATATTATAAACATAAAAAAAGAATATGTCTAGAAAAAGAGTTCGACATAATTCGACATGAGCTTATTTAAGATATTTAGGATTATTTATTCTACCTAAAAGATAATCGGCAGAGATATGATATTTAGTACATAACATATGTAAAAAGGGAAGGCCTATTAGGCTTTTTCCTTTTTCATAAATGGACCAAGTGGGTTGGTCGATGTTAAGATATTCGGATATTTTTGCTTGCGTAATATTATTTTCTTTTCTTAATTCTTTTAATCTTATTTTTATTAGTTCTATGTTATATGTTTTGTTATTATTGGGATATTGTCTAGTATTTGTAAAATTAAAAATATAATCTAATGAAACATTAAAGTAATCACATATAGTTATTAGATGTTTTAGGGGCATGCTTTGTTTTTCTTTTTCGTATCGGCTGTAAAGACTATCACTGACATTAATTAATTTAGCCATTGATACTGCTGTTTTACCATTTCTTTCTCTTAAAGTTTTTAGATTAATTCCATAATTCATATGTATCACCAGTTTAATTTTCTCATACTTCTAAGATGTAACTTATAAAACCGAATAAATATCTATATTTTTCTTGGCTTTTAGTATATAAGAGTTTATAATTTTAGTATAAGTTAGAAATTTCTAATATGATTGATAATAAGTCAATTATAAAGAAGGGAAGATTAATGAAAGTAGAGAAGTTAAGTAAAGGAAAAAATAAAAAAATAATATTAACTATAACAATATTAGTATTGCTAGTAGGAATAATATATATAACAAATAGCAAAGCAAAATATCAGATAACTAAAAGTGTACAAATAGTTAATGGCAATGTTAATTATAGTTTAGCAGATTTAAATGTAATAGCATTAAAAGTACAAGATAGTAAAGGTGGTGGAACATATAATCAAGCAGAAACTGTGCCAATTGGTAATTATGAAGTAAACAAAGATAAAAGTTATTGCAAATATCCAGGAGATAATCTAGAGCATAAAGATATACCAATGGAATATAAAAATAATAGAGTTAGTATAAGTATAAACAAAAAGGGAACAAAATGTTATGTATATTTAGATGTAACAACAACTAAGAAAGTAGAAACAGCAATAGGAACTATAGATGTTAATTTATATGTACCAGATTTTAATAAAACATCATGTGAAGATGGATGTGAAGAAGCAACTAATGGGATATATGAAGGAGAAGAAAATGGATTACCAACATATTACTATAGAGGAACGATAAACAACAATTATGTATTATTTGCAAATATGTATTGGCGAATCATCCGAATAAATAGTAATGGTTCAATCAAAATAATTTATAGTGGAACAACGTCTAATGCAACAGGAAAAGCGACAATGCTTGATAATGGAAATGGTCACGTATTCAGTAAAGATGCAAAAGATGGGGATAATGCATATGTAGGATATATGTATGGAGAAACTAGTCAAACACAAACTTTAGATGGCTACAATGCAACTCATGCAAACACCCATGATAGTGGAATAAAAGAATATATAGATAATTGGTATGAAACTGTATTATCAAAAGCAAAAAATAATGAAAAAAATGCAACTGAATATATAGATACAGAATCGGGATTTTGTGGAGATAGAACACCATATGAATGGAATGGAACAAGTGCAACATCCCAACCAGATAAAACTAAATATGGAGCTGGAACAACATCAACTCGGTATGGAGCATATGTAAGGACATATAAATCACCAAGAAAACCCACATTTGATTGTCCAAATGCAAGTAATGATTTATATACAGTAAGTGGAGCTAAAACTGGAAATAGAAAATTAACCAATCCAATAGGCTTAATAACGGCAGACGAGGTAAATTTTGCAGGAGGAAGAGATTCAAGTAATACAAGTTATTGGTTGTATACAGGTGAACAAAATTATTGGGCAATGTCTCCGTTTCGCTTTGCCGTTAGCGAGGCTCACGTGTTTGGTGTGAATTCTGATGGCTACCTTGGGAGCGACTACGTGTACACTACAAGAGGTGTACGTCCAGTAATAAACCTGAAGGCTGATACCCAATTTACAGGTCAAGGAACAACAAATAGTCCATTTGTAGTACAATAATTTAGTCTATTTCTTGCCTAAGTCGCTCTAAACTTATTCTTAGGCAAGATTAAATTCCATGTGGGGATTTCTCCTCACTTTTTTGTTTTAAATGTTAAATTTTGGCAATAAAAAAAGCCACAAAGGGCTCTCTTTTCGTCAGAAAAACATTTAAATATTGCTTGAATTAGTAGAATTTGATATTAGTTAAGTAAAGGAAGTATATCAAAGAATGGAAAAGAATATTCAAACAAATTAAATGTTCGAGTTTGTATACTAATACAAAAAGAGTTTTTTGTCAAGTATTAATTTTAAAAAAATTAAAAATTTTTGCTTTTACTAGCTAAAATGCCTAAAAACATGAAGTAAACTATTATGTTTGTGCCCCCATAACTTAAAAATGGTAAAGGAAGACCAATGATGGGAAATAGTCCGAGATTCATGCCAATGTTTTGGATTTGAGCAAAAATAAACATGAAGAGAAAACCAGAAAAGAACATTTTAAATTTTAAATTTTGGGCTTTGAAAAGTTTTAAAAGAAAATAGAAATCTAGAATTATAAAACAAATTAAAATTAATATGAAACTTATAATACCTAAATTATTTATAGAAAGAGCAATAATAAAATCAGTTGGGGCTTCAGGAATATAAATATAATTACTACCTTTTAAAATACTTGAAGTTCCTATGGCAATTAAGGCTCTATCTAATTGAAAAGAATCATTTTTTACAAATGTTAAAATGCGGTCTATGCGATAAAAGAAAGATGTGCCAATAAGATTAATTAATAAGTCTTTTTGATAGAGATATAAATAACTAAAAGTTAATATAATAATGGTGATAATAATACCTATAATTAAATACCATTTATAGTTTAGTTTATATACAATAATTATTCCTAACATGATTAAGAAATAAATTATGATTGCTCCAGTGTCAGGTTCTAAAAATACAAATAAAGAAGGGATTAAAGTTATGAAGAAAGCTTTTAAGATAAGTTTAAATTCTTGTTTGAAGCTATGTTCTTTATAATGGGATAATGTTTCAGATAGATAAAGAGTTAATGTTAGTTTCATGAGTTCACTGGGTTGAAAAGAAAAGAAATAGAGGTTAAACCAAGCAGTAGAACCATTGATGGTTTCGCCAAAAAATAAAACTAATATTAAAAGTAAAACATTTAATAAATATAAATATTTGCTATATTTAAATAGTATTTTGGGTTTAAAGATAATAATTATGAGCATAGAAATAAATCCAAGTATAAACCATAATACTTGTTTTAGAAAATAATTGCTATATATTTCATTATTAATACCGATTATTTTCATGTTAATTAAAGAAATAATAATTAGTATTAATAAAGGAATTATGAGAGGTAATTTGTTAATTATTTTTTTCTTTTTCATATTACTATTATGTCTCAAATTAGTTTTTTTATCATAAAATGTTATAGAGGTGTAACTTATGAATAAGAATTTACCTAAAGTGTATGCTAATCCAATTAATAAAACTTTTAGTAATAATAAAGAGGTTTTTTTGAGTACAACAGAAGTTAGAAATGTTAAAATGGATAATATTCCAGGAAAAATTAATGAAATATTTGCTAGTCCCCATCATGTTTATAAGAGTAAAGTGGAAATTAGGATGGGAAATGATGTTATTAATACGGTAATTGTGGGGAAAACTAATAATGAATTACTTACTTTAAATGGGGAGAAAATTAAGATTAAAGATATAGATTATATTGAAAGAATATAAACTAATGTATGCTAAAAAGTAGGAGATAATTTGACAAAATGAATAATTTATGGTACAATTATATTACTTCTTTTAAAGAAGCAGGGGGATATATGAAAAGTTATTTATATAAAATGATGGTAATCATTTTTATATTAAGTAGTAGTATCATAATTTATAAAGAAAATAATCAAGAAAGAATTTTATATCAAAATTATATAAAAAATAATATATATGAAAGCAATATACCTAAAAGTAGATATGAAGAACCAATTGTTTATGATGGTTATACTATGACAGAGTTAAGTGGGAAACTTAATAATGTTCTTAATTCAACATTGAGTGGTTATGGGGAAAATATTGCAAAAATAGCTTTAGAATATGAAGTTGACCCATTTGTGGCAACAGGTATTATTTTAGTGGAAACTGGATGTAAATGGAATTGTAGTTATTTAACTAAACATTGTAATAATATTGGAGGAATGAAGGGTTCAGGATGTGGTTCTTATGCTTCATTTAGCGATTTAGACACAGGAATAAATTCTTTTATTCGAAATTTAGCCAAAAATTATTATGCTTATGGACTTACAACTCCAGAGTTAATGAATAGAAAATATGCTGAAAATCCAAATTGGCATAAAGATGTCAACTACTACGTTAATTTAATTAAAGCAAGTTAATTGCTTTTTTTTTTTATTTGACATATAATTTAGTTAGGTGATTTAGATGTATGAAAATATGAAAATATTAATATTGGGGATGGCTAGAAGTGGTTATCAAGTAGCTAAATTGTTGGGTAAGAGAAATAATCAAATAATTGTTACAGATAGTAAAAGTCAAGATAATGATAAATTAAAAGAGTTAGATGGTTTGGGAATAAAATTTTATTTAACAGATAAACCAGAAGATTTGTTAGATAAAAGTTATGATTTAGTAATTAAAAATCCAGCAGTATTTCCATCCCATCCTTGTATTGTCAAAGCGCATGAACTTAAGATAAAGGTAGTAAATGAAATGGAAGTCGCGTATCATTTTTTACCTAAAAACATTAATATTATTGGAGTTACAGGGTCAAATGGTAAGACGACGACAACAACTTTGATAAATGAAGTATTAAAAGAGGCAAAGATTGATGTTGTTTTGGGGGGAAATATAGGAATACCTTTATCAGAGATTATAAATGAAAATAAAATTAAAAGTGGGGATATTTTGCTTTTGGAAGTTTCTGATCATCAATTAATTGATATGGATGATTTTAGAACAAATATAAGTGTTTTAACTAATTTATGTCCTACCCATTTAGATTATCATGGTTCTTATGAAGCTTATAAAAATGTTAAACATAAAATATTTAATGGTCATACAAAAGATAATATAGCAATATTAAATAATAAGAATTTAGATAGTATAGAATTAATAAAAGATATTAAAGATACAAAATATTATTTTAATAATGAAGATAATTATTATACAGATGAAGCTATATATATAGATAAAAAGAAAGTTGTAGAATTAGAGGATATCCTTTTAAAGGGAACGCATAATTATGAGAATATTTTAGCTATGTTGTTAGTTATGAAAGTTCTTAAAGTTGATTTTAAGTATGCTTTAGAAGTATTAAAGAAATTTAAAGGGGTAGAGCATCGAATTGAGTTTGTGAGAAATATTAATGGAGTGGAATATTATAATGATTCTAAATCTACTAATCCAACGGCGACGGTTACAGCTTTAAAAAGTTTTAAGGGAAATATTCATTTAATATTTGGGGGGATGGATAGAAATCAAGAGTTTGATGATTTAATTCCTTATAAAGATAAAATAGTAAAAATATATGCGATTGGGGAAGTTAGAAATAAAATTAAAGACTTTTGTGATGCAAATAATATTTTATGTGAGGCTGAAGAATATTTAAAAGAAGTAATAGATAAAGTAACTAAAAATGTTAAAGCAGGAGATATTGTTCTTTTAAGTCCGGGGGCAGCTTCTTGGGATCAATATGCAAGATTTGAAGATAGAGGGGACGAATTTAAAGCTTTAGTAAATAAGTTATAAGAAAGGGATGGGGCTTAGGTTAATCCTTGCTTTACAAACCTTTCTTTTTTTGTTATACTTTTTTTAGGTGATAAACGTGTTAGTATGTGGTAAAAATGTTTTAAAAGAAACACCAATTAAGGATATTCATAAAGTTTATTTAAGAGAAAATTTTAAAGATAATAATATTTTAAATTATTTAAGAGATAATAGGATAAAATATGAGTTAGTGCCGGATGTTAGATTAAATAAGATGGTTAAGGCTAATCATCAAGGGATAGTTATTGATGTCAATGATTATGAATACTTTAAGTTGGATAGTTGTTTAGAAGAAGATTTTGTGGTTTGTTTAGATCATTTGGAAGATCCGCATAATTTGGGGGCAATTATTAGAACGTGTGAGTGTGCGGGAATTAAATCTATTATTATTCCTAAGGATAGAAGTATAAGAGTTAATGAAACAGTGATGAAAATTAGTGTGGGGGCTATAAATAATGTTAAAATAATAATGGTTAGTAATATAAATAATGCTTTAAAAACATTACAGGATAATAATTTTTTTGTTTATACGGCGGATATGGATGGAGTTAATTATCAAAGTGTTGATTATGCTCAAAAAAGAGTATTAGTTATTGGAGCCGAGGGAGCTGGAGTGAGTAAACTGGTGCGAGAGAAAAGTGATGTAATTATAAGTATTCCAATGTATGGGAAAATAAATAGTTTAAATGCTAGTGTATCTGCTGCAATACTTATTTATGGGATGTTAAAGAGGTAACTATGGATTATTCAGATGAAGAAGTTTATTCTTTGTTTTTAGAACATAATGAAGATGCAAAAGATATTATTTATAATAAATATAAATATATAGTTGATGTTTTACTTCATGAGTATCATAATGTGGCTTTTAAGTTAGGAATAGATTTAAAAGAATTTGAACAAGAAGCTTATTATGCTTTTAGTGATGCTTTAATAAATTTTAGAGATGATAAAAATGTTAAGTTAGAAACTTTTATTAGTCTTTGTATTAGAAGAAGATTACAAAAAATAATTAAAAGTTATGGGGGAGAAAAAGCTAAATTTTTAAATAGTTCATATTCTTTAGATTATGATTATGATGAAGAAGGAACAACTTTGAGAGATTTGATTCAAGATGTTGATGATTTGGAACCATTAAATAAATTGACTAATAAAGAAAGTTATGAAGAATTATTAGAAAAAATAAAAGAGTCTTTGTCTTGTAATGAATATGAAATATTTAATTATTTAAAAAATGGTTATGATAGTAAAAAAATTGCTAGTTTAACTAATAAAACTTTAAAGCAAGTAGATAATACAGTGCAAAGAATTAAACAAAAAATAAGAAATATTACTTTGGAGTAGTTTTATCTCCTTGGTAAATATTTCTTTTTTTCATTTCTTTATCGATATCATTTAAAACACAAAATTTTTTTAATAACCAATTAGGGGCGATTAAATCTTCTTTTTCAGGATCACCGGTGATACGCATTATAACTATATTATCATTTAAATATTCTAATTCTTCACAAACTATATCTATATATTCTTCTTTAGTTAATAATTTAAAAGGCTTTTTTTGATACATTAAAGCAAGAGGGGTATCTTTAGAGATGTATAACATATGAATTTTTATGCCATCAATAGGAAGTTCATTTAATAATTTAACTGTGTCTAGCATCATTTCTTTGGTTTCACCGGGAAGACCATTAATAATATGAACAACAGTAAAGATATTTCTCTTTTTTAGTTTTTTTACAGCTTCAATAAAATTGTTAACATCATGACCACGATTAATTAATTTCAGGGTTTTATCATGGCCTGATTCTAAACCTAATTCAACCATTAAAAAAGTTTTTTGATTAAGTTCTTCTAAATAATCTAATATTTCATTAGAGAGGCAGTCACTTCTTGTAGCAATATCTAAGCCTATAACATTGGGGTAAGTTAAAACTTCTTCATATTTCTCTTTTAAAATATCTAAAGGAGCATAAGTGTTGGTGTTTGCTTGAAAGTAGGCAATATATTTGGCATGGGGCCATTTTTTATCTAAAGGTATTTTAACAAGATTAAATTGGTCTTTTAAACTTAGATGTTCTAGTTTATTTCCACTTCCATGTTTGCAAAAAATACAGCCATGACCATTTTGGAAATTAGGACAAGAAAAATTAGCATTTAAACTAACTTTGAAAACTTTACAACCAAATTTAGTTTTAAAAAAATAATTTAAGGTATGATATCTTTTATTATCTAAAGTATAGGGAAACATATTATCACCGTTTATATTTTAAAAAATGTTTTTATAATTGTAAAGAATCTTTGATTATTTTGCCATTTAAATATCTATTTACACCAGCAGAGAAAGTTAAAGTAGTTAGAGGAATATTTAAATGATTTAGATAATCTACAATTAATAAAATTTCGTCATTAGTTAATATTTTACCAGTACCATAGATACTTTTACCATCTTTATCTTTTTGACAATCAGTTTCAATATGTAAAGTAAGTAAACTTTCTGGAGTAATTTTTTGATCTTTTATAATTTCCATAATATAGAAATAAAGATAGTTTTTTTCCCAATCCATTATAATTCGATTTAAAAAGTGTTCATCATAAAATAAAGTATAAAAGTCAATTGGTGCTAGAATAGATATTAGGACACAAAATTTTGGACGTTTAATAAAAAATATTGTAAAATAGAAATTAAATGAAAGGAATAGATGTTCTATGGGAAGGACGAATAAAAAATATGATGAAGATTTCAAAAAAAATATTGTAAAACTTATAGAAAATGGTAAAGCAATATCAGAAATAGTATGTGAATATGGCATAAGCAGAAGTTTAGTATATGCTTGGAAAGAAAAATTTGGAACTATAACTACATCGGAAGGAACTATTACTTGTAATAATGACATAATAAAACTTCAAAAAGAAAACAGATTATTGAAAGAAGAAAATGAAATATTAAAAAAAGCCATGGCCATATTCACAAAACGATAAAAGAAAAGGTTAAATTTATAAAAGAACATGAAAAAGAACATTCTATAACATTATTATGCAAAGCTTTAAATATTACTAAATCAGATTATTATTATCAAATTAAAAATCCAATTAATAGTTATAAGCAAGCTAATAATGAATTAGATATTAAAATAAAACAAATATATAATAAATCAAAAGGAAGATATGGTTCTCCTAAAATAACCAAAATACTTAATAAAGAAGGATTTAAAGTAAGTCAAAAAAGAGTTGCAAGAAGAATGAAATTTTTAGGTTTAAGAAGTATAACAATTAAGAAATTTAATCATTCAGGAAGTTCAAAACAAGATGATAAAAAAGAATATTTAAATCTTTTAGAGCAAAACTTCTTTGCTGAAAAACCAAGTGAAAAATGGGTTGGAGATATAACATATATTTACACTAAAGAAACGGGATGGACATATTTAGCAATAGTTATGGATTTATTTGATTTAAAAGTTGTAGGATGGTCATATGGATTAAATATGACAAATAATCTAGTAATAGATGCATTAAAAAAAGCATTAGTCAATCGAGGTTTAAAGCAAGAGGGAATATTTCATTCTGATCGAGGTAGTCAGTATACATCTAATGATTATGAGAAACTTTTAAACGAATTAAAAATCAAACATTCATATAGTAAAAAAGGTTATCCTTATGATAATGCAAGTATGGAAAGCTTCAATGCCATATTAAAAAAAGAAGAAGTAAATGTAAATACGTATGAAACATTTGAAGAAGCTAGATTAGCAATATTTGAATTTATAGAAGGCTGGTATAATAACCAAAGAATACATAGTACACTTGGATATATAACTCCAAATGAAAAATATAATAATTATATTGCAAATTTAGCAATTGCTTAATTAAAGATTGTCCAAAAAAATGTGTCTAAAAACTTGACATAAATCCAAATTATGTCAAATTTTCTTAATTTACCATTTTCAATTATACCATTTTTAAGATAAGATAATAATAATGTTTTTTGGTTGTTAAAAGTAGTATTTTTTAAATGACATTTATTTAAGTTTTGAGTTTTAATGGTTTCTTTAACTTTAGTTTGTAAATCTTTATCTTTAATATTTTTTATTAGGCTACTTAAATAACTGCGTTTCATTTGTTTTTGTTTGGCATATTCTTCAAGAGTTAGGCCACTTGCTAGAAAGTCTTTAAAAATGTGATCGATGTTTTTTTCTTGGGGAATTTGTTTGTTACTTGCTAAGTATAGTTTATATTTTATGAGTAAATCTTGTTCAAGTTTTATTTTTTCATTTTTAGTTAAATAACACATTTTAGAGTGAAGATAGTCTTTTATCGTGCACCATTTAAGATTGTTTTCTTTAATTAAAGTAATTATTTCTTTTTCATTAGAAGTTTTTATTAAAGCATCAATTATAGGGGTATATCTATTTTTAAAAATTATTTGATTAACATTAAAATCTAAATTTAAGATATATTTGCCATAATTTAGGGCAGATGCACGATAATCTTTGGGTAATACATGCCATTTTTCAGCTTCTTTTTTGATGGCTTTACTATCCCAGTTATTTTCTTTAGCAAAGAAAAACCAAGGCTCAAATAAAGTATAAAAAGTTTTATAAAATTTAGGAGTATTTAAAGAACTATTTTTAATATAATTAATAATTTCCGTAAGAGATAAAGAAATACTATTTAAATAGTTTATTAAATCTTTTAAATTGTTGATGGTATTTATTTGGTGTAAAATAGAATTAACTTTAGATTTAAATTCTTGTTTTTCTTTAGGGGTTGCTAAATTATTAAAATAATATAAAGCTCTTTTGTTATCTTTAGAAGAATTTAGACCGGTAGCAAATTTTTGAAAAGAAAAGTAATAGTTTTTGAAACTCATAAGATTTAAATCAGGATAATTATTTATAATGTAATTAGTAATAATTTGGTTTAATTTTTTAAGACTTATTTTATATTTTTGAGTAATTTTAGAATATTCATTTTTATTAAATGAAATTTTTTTACAATCATTAAATATATTTAAAGCTAATTCGTTCATTTAAATACCTCCAAAATTTAGAAGTTATTTTAACATAGAGAAGTTAAAAAGTCAAAAATATATAAGAATTAATTATAATTTTAAGACATATAATTGTTTTGGAGGGACAATATGTATCAAGGGTTAAAAGCAGAAGAAGTAGAAAGAAATCGTAAAAAGTATGGGACTAATAATATTAGTAATGTAAAACAAAATAGTTTTTTAAAACTTTTATTAGAATCTTTGGGAGATCCAATTATTAAGATTTTATTAGTAGCATTAGCAGTTAAAGTAGTTTTTTTGTTTCGAGATTTTGATTATTTTGAAACTTTAGGGATACTGATTGCTATTTTTTTGGCTTCTTTTATTTCGACAATATCGGAATATGGAAGTGAAGCGGCATTTAGAAGATTACAGGAAGAGTCATCGAAAATATTAGTTAAAGTGTTAAGAAATAATGTTATTCAGGAAATACCAATAGAAGAGGTAGTTGTAGATGATATAGTTATTCTTAATAGTGGAGATAAAGTGCCGGCAGATGGTTATATAATTAAAGGTAATTTGAGTGTTGATGAATCAAGTTTAAATGGCGAAACTAAAGAGGCAAAGAAATATCCTCCAATTAGAAATGATAATATTTTAGAAAATAATAAGTTATATCGTGGTTCAGTCATATATAATGGTAATGCTTATATGAAAGTTGTAAGTGTGGGAGATAAAACTGTTTATGGTTCACTTGCAAGGGAAGTTGCAGAAGCATCACCTACATCACCATTAAAATTAAGACTTCAGGGGCTTGCTAAATTTATTAGTAAACTTGGTTATTTGGGAGCAGTTTTAGTTACTATTTCTTATTTGTTTTCGGTTATTTTGTTAGAAAATCATTTTGATGGGAAACTCATTATGGAAACATTAACTAATTTTAGATTGATGGCAGATCATTTAATATATGCGCTTACTTTAAGTGTAACTATAATTGTTGTTGCAGTGCCAGAAGGGTTACCAATGATGATTACTTTAGTGTTATCTAGTAATATGAAGCGGATGCTTAAAGAAAATGTGTTAGTACGAAAACTAGTAGGTATTGAAACTGCGGGGAGTTTAAATGTGGTTTTGACAGATAAAACGGGGACGCTTACTAAAGGAAAGTTGGAAGTAAATGAAATAGTTTTGGGAGATAATACGAGATTTAAGTCTTTAAAAGATATTAAATTATATAGTAAATATTATGATATATTATATAATAGTCTTTATTATAATAATGAAAGTACTATAGATGATAAAGGGAAAGTTATTGGGGGTAATTCAACAGATAAAGCTTGTTTGAGATTTTTAAATTTTGATAGTTTAAAAAAAGAAAAAGTAATTGCTAGAAAACCTTTTAATAGTGAAAATAAATATAGCAGTGTAACTTTAAATAATAATGTTACTTATATTAAGGGAGCAGCAGAAATATTACTTCCGAATGTTAATTTTTATGTTAATAAAATGGGGGAAGAGAAAGTTTTAGTTAATAAAAAAATTATTAATAATACTATTGATGCTTTAACTCATAAAGGAATTAGAGTTTTGGTTTTGTGTTATAACAAATATAATAGTAGTTTAGATAATTTAGTTTTGGTGGGAATGGTTGCGATTAAAGATGAGCTTAGAAGTGAAGCACGTGAGGGAGTAGATTTAATTCATAGTGCCGGGATAAATATTATTATGATTACTGGAGATGCTAAAGAAACAGCGATTGCCATTGCTAGTGAAGCGGGTATATATAATAAAGATGATATAGTGCTTACTCATGAAGAAATGGAAAAATTATCAGATGAAGAATTAAAAAGAAAAGTGGGAAAATTATGTATTGTTGCTCGGGCGCTTCCTCAAGATAAATCACGGTTGGTGCGAATTTTAGAAGAAATGGATTTAGTAGTGGGGATGACAGGAGATGGAGTAAATGATGCACCAGCATTAAAAAAAGCTGATGTAGGCTTTGCGATGGGCAGTGGAACAGAAGTGGCTAAAGAAGCTAGTGATATTGTAATATTAGATAATAATATTTTATCAATTAGTAAAGCTATATTATATGGAAGAACTATATTTAAAAGTATTAGAAAGTTTATAATATATCAATTAACTGTTAATATGTGTGCACTTATTCTTTCAATTATTGGACCTTTTATAGGTATTAATACCCCAATTACCATTATTCAGATGTTATGGCTTAATATGATTATGGATACATTTGCTGGACTTGCTTTTTCTTTTGAGCCAGCGATTGCGAGTTATATGCATGAACCACCTAAAAAGAAAGATGAAGCCATTGTTAATTCCTATATGATTGGGGAAGTTTTATGGACAGGGTTATATTCGGCAATATTATGTATATTATTTTTGAAATTGCCAATTGTTAGAGATTATATTAGAATAGGAGAAAATTATAAATATTTAATGACAGCTTATTTTGCTTTATTTATCTTTATTGGGGTATTTAATTCTTTTAATGCTAGAAGTGAAAGACTTAATATATTTGCTAATTTAAGTAAAAATAAAGTATTTATATTTATTATTGCTTTTATTTTAATAGTTCAAGTTTATTTAATATATAATGGGGGAGATTTATTTCGGACATATGGTCTTAAAGCGCAAGAATTTTTTATAGTGTTATTGCTTTCAATGAGTGTTTTTCCGGTAGATTTTATGAGAAAAATTTATTTAAGACGACATCATTTAAAAACAGGAGTTTAAAAAAAATGAGAAAAATTACATGGTTCGACAAATTTTGCGCTTTTGGTGTGGTAATATGCTAATAGGTGATTAATTATGCGGACATTTTATATTTTTAATATTAATAGAAGTTTTTATAATTTGATGAAGAATAATCCTTATCATTTATTTAAAGCAATGGAGGATATTCATAATTTTGATCAAAAAGATGTTAATTTAGCTTATGATTTATTTTTGCAGATTGTTAGTCCTTTTGATAAAAGTAAAATTAATAATAAGATTTTTAGAGAATCTAAAGATAATGATTTTTATTCAAAGTTTCATAATGTACATAGAATACAGAATAAGTATATTCCAGAAGATTCAATGTTGGTGGTTAATAAAGCTTTTTTGTTACTTGAAAGTAATGTTTTGAAACCAAGTTTTTTAACAGATTTAAAAGAATATAAGAATTTATTTGTGTGTGATTTTAAAAATAAAGATTATTTCTGGTTAAATGAACTTGTGTGCTTGTAAAAAAAGCAAAGTTATAGTAATATATTGAGTGAAAGGAATGGTGCCTCATGTGGGGAGAAATATTGTGGTTTATTATTGGGCTTGTAATAGGATTTGCACTAGGATTTTTCTTGGCTAGACATTTTATGCAGAAATATTTAAAGAAGAATCCACCTATAAATGAAAAGATGATTGAAGTAATGATGAGTAGTATGGGAAGGAAACCAAGTAAAAAACAAGTTAATCAAGTAATGCAACAAATGAATAGATATATGTAATAAAAAATACAGGTTAGAGATAATGGGAGTATTAGTTTCAAATTATAATTTATCCTATTATTAATAGACAAGATTATGGGTATTCCTTTGCCCTAACATAATACAAAATGGAAAGTTTTTGCTTTCTGTTCTTTTTGTTTTAGAATTTAAATTTAAAATATCAAACAATAAATTTACATTTTTTTCTTGATTTTGGAATATATATATGGTAGACTTATTAATAGAATAAAAGGTGGTGTAAGGATGGATTTCCTTAATAGATTATATGAAAGTAATTATTTTGGCATAGGTTTATTTGCAGTTATATCATTTTTAGTTGTTACATTTTTGGTTGTTTTATTTTTTGGGAAAAAAGACGAGCAAAAAAGAAAATTAGATGATAATACTAATAGCTATGCAGTGCCTGGTATTAATGATGAACCAGCGTTTAGGGAAACTAGTGTGCCAACTCCAGTTGAAGTTCCAGCGCCTTCAGTACAACCTGTAGAACCAGTTCAGACTGTTGCACCAGTTAGTTTAGAACAAGATGTTCCATCTGTTGTACCAATGCCTAATTTTGAGGTTCCTGTTAATACACCTATTGCTCCAGTACAACCAATTCAATATGAAGAACCTGTTACACCAGTAAATAATGTTGTGGAACCGGTTGTTAATAAAGAAATTGTTTCAAATGTAGAGCCTGTAGCTCCAGTAATTCCACAAGATGTAAATAATTTTACAGTTCCAGTAACTCCAGTTGTAAATACTCCAATAGAACCTGTGAAGTTTGAGGTGCCGGTTCAAAATGTCGAACCAACAGTTATAGAACCAGTTAAAATAGATATTCCGACAGAACCTACTGTAGTTACACCAATAATAAATGAAGAAGTTAAACCTGTATTACCAAAGGTTGAAGAACCAACAATTATTGAGGAACCTGTTATAGGAGGCTCATATTATAAACCAGTTAATAATGTGTCAGCAGAAGAAGTAAAGATGCCAAATATTGATTTTGATGCACTTGCGAAGACAATTTCGGCAGAGTTAGATGAGTTAGAAAAAAGTAATAGTGCTAAAGTAACACCAATAAGTGATATTACTAATAATAATGGGGGAAATCAATTTAGTTCCGTTTATGTTAATAATGCAGTTAATAGAACTTCAAATGTAAGTGTTGATTTACCTAAGAAAATAGATTTACCAACGAAAAAAGATTAGCTATAGGAATATAGCTTTTTTATATGGGTTAAATATTTTTTGATTTTTATAAAAAGTAGTAAAAAATTTTAAAAATATAGGAAAATACCTTGATTTTATGGGAAGTTTCTGATAATGTTAATATGTAAGGTAAATGGCCTTATAAAGATTAGTTTTTGTAAGGGAGGTAAATTTATAATGACAAGAACTGAATTAGTAGAATTTGCTGCAGCTAAAACTGAAGTATCAAAAGCTGAAGTAGGACGTGTATTAGATGCTCTTTTAGAAGGAATCCAAACTGGTCTTAAAAAAGAAGGTAAAGTTGCTTTAGTTGGTTTTGGTACTTTTAGTGCAAAGAAAAGAGCTGCTCGTGAAGGTATAAATCCTTTAACTAAAGAAGCTATTAAAATTCCTGCTAAGACTGTTGCTTCATTTAAAGCAGGAAGCAAATTAAAAGATGCTTTAAACTAATTTAAATAGCTCTTAAAAGTAGATGTTAGTGTCTACTTTTTTCTTTGGTTAAATATTGTTAGACATAAATATCTAATTGTGTTATAATTACTTTTGTACTAATAAGATTTAGAGGAGGGATTAATTTTGAAAAAGAAAAGTTTAATGTTTATTATACCTATCTTTTTAGTTGTGTTATTACTTGTTGTTCAAGCTTTTTGTGATTTAGAGTTACCTAGTTATACCTCTAGTATAATTAATGATGGAATAGCATCTAAAGGAATAGATTCTAATTTACCAGAAGTAATGACAGAAGATATTTATAATGCAGTACTTAAAATTACAGATGAAAATGTGGGTATGCTTACGGGTTATTCTTATATTATTAGAGATAATTTAAGTAAAGTAGATTATGAAAATTATAAGAGGGAGTATCCAATTTTAGAAAAAGAAAATATTTATGTTTTAAATGACTTAGATAAAGATGAAAGAAAAACAATTGAAGGAATTGTAGAAAAACCTTTAATACTTGCTTATATGTTTAAATCTAATAATGAGAGTATTGTTAAAAGTTTGGGATTAACTAATTTAAAAGATGGAGAAACAGCATTAGATTGGTTAATGAGTTTGGATGATCAAACTTTTAAGATTACAGTAGATAATTTTCTTAAAACTATAGATAATTTTGATGAAACAGTTTTAAATGAATTTGGGGCTGTATGTATTAGTGAAATGTATAAAGATATTGGTATAGATATGGATAATTACCAAATTAGTTTTATTATTAATAAAGGAATAGAAATGCTTTTAGTGGCTGCGATTGGAATGATTGTGGCGATTATGGCTAGTTATTTAGTGGGTAAAATATCGGCAAGAATTAGTTATGTTTTAAGGTCGGATGTGGTAAAGAAAGTTTTAGCATTTAGTACAGCAGAATTTAAAGAATTTGGAGCATCTAGTTTGATTACAAGAGCAACAAATGATATTGAACAAATTAAAATGTTTGTGATTATGTTACTTAGAATTGTGGTATTTGCCCCAATTCTAGGAATAGGAGCTTTTATTAAAGTTTATAATAATCCTCTTAATTGGTTAATTGCGGTAGCCGTTATAGCAATATTAGTATTAATTAGTATATTATTTGGTTTAGCAATGCCTAAGTTTAAGAAAATGCAAAAATTAATTGATAGATTAAATTTAGTTTCAAGAGAAATTATTACAGGTATGCCGGTTATTAGAACTTTTCATACAGAAAGATATGAAGAAAAAAGATTTGATAAAGCTAATACTGATTTAACTAAAACTAATTTATTTGTTAATCGTTTAATGGGTATTATGATGCCAAGTATGATGTTAGTAATGAATATAGTTAGTATTTTAATAGTTTGGTATGGAGCAAAAGCTATTGATGTTGGAACGCTTGAGATTGGAACTTTACTAGCGTTTATTACTTATACAATGCAAATAATTATGGCTTTCTTAATGATTTCGTTAGTATCTGTTATGCTTCCTAGAGCACTTGTTTCTATTAAGAGAATTAAAGAAATATTAAAGACAGAAATTACAGTTAAAGAAGCAGAAGAAACTATAGAATTTGATGATAAGAAAAAAGGTATGGTAGAGTTTAAAAATGTAACATTTAAGTATCCTGATGCTAGTGAAGCAATGCTTAAAAATATTAGTTTTAAAGCAACACCAGGAACAACTACAGCCTTTATTGGTTCGACTGGTTCTGGAAAGTCGACATTAATTAATTTGATTCCAAGGTTTTTTGATGTTACTGATGGAACTATATTAGTTGATGGAATAGATATTAAAAAGGCTTCTATTAAAGAATTAAGAGAAAAAATAGGATATGTTCCTCAAAAAGGTACTTTGTTTTCTGGGACAATTGCTTCAAATATTAAGTTTGGAAATGATGATATAAGTGAAGAAGAAATGGAAAAGGTTGCTGAAGTAAGTCAGGCATTAGAATTTATAAAGGAAAAAGAAGATACTTTTAATAGTGAAATATCTCAAGGGGGAGCTAATGTTAGTGGAGGTCAAAAACAAAGACTTTCGATAGCGAGAGCAATTGCTAAAAAACCTGAAATATATATATTTGATGATAGCTTTTCAGCATTAGATTTTAAGACTGATGCTAAACTGCGGAAATCTTTAGATAAATATGCAAAAGATGCGACAATTTTGATTGTAGCGCAGAGAATAAGTACAATTATGAATGCTGATAATATTATTGTTTTAAATGAAGGAGAAATTGTGGGAGAAGGTACCCATAAGGAATTATTAGATAGTTGTCCAATCTATAAAGAAATAGCTCTTTCTCAATTAAAGGAGGAGGAATTATAATGGCAAGAAGAAATATGCCTCGAAGAGGACCGGGAGCAGTAGATAAACCTAAAGATTTTAAAGGTAATTTAAAAAAATTATTTAAAAGAATTTCAGCTTATAAAGGTTTAATTATTTTATCTTTTATGTTTGCAATTGGAAGTACTGTTTTTGCAATTGTATCACCAAAGATTTTAGGTAATGCTACAACAGAGATATATTCTGGAGTTATTGCTAAATTAAATGGGACTGGGGGTATTAATTTTCAGAATATTAAAAAAATATTATTATGTTTAGTTGTGTTATATGGTGTAAGTGCTTTATTTAGTTATATACAAAGTTTAATTATGACAGGGGTATCACAAAGAACTAGTTATAAATTAAGAAAAGAAGTATCCCAAAAGTTAAATAAATTACCAATGGAATATTTTGATAAAGAAAGTGTAGGAGATACTTTATCAATTATTACAAATGATATAGATACTTTACAATTAAGTTTAAATAATTCATTAACTCAGTTTGTTACTTCAATAGTAACAGTTATTGGAATATTTATAATGATGTGTACTATTAATGTGACATTAGCTATTATTACGGCTTTAGTACTTCCTGTTGCTTCATTTTTTGTGTTATTTATAGTAAAAAAGAGTCAGAAATATTTCTCTAATCAACAGAAGTATTTAGCTGAGGTAGATGCAGAAGTTGAAGAAATGATTGGTGGCTATACAGTTATTAAAGCTTTTAATGCAGAAGATAAAGTGTTAGATAAATTTAATGAAGATAATGGTAAGTTATATGAAGCAGGATTTAAAGCAGGTTTTTTGTCAGGATTAATGCCACCAATTATGAATTTTGTGGGTAATTTGAATTATGCAGTTATTGCAATTATTGGTTCTATTTATGCGATTAAAGGGAAGATAACAGTTGGTAATATTCAAAGTTTTATTCAGTATTCAAAACAATTTACGAATCCTATATCTCAGCTAGCTCAAATATCTAATCAAATTCAATCAATGATTGCGGCGAGTGAAAGAGTATTTAATTTCTTAGATAATGATAATTTTATTGATGATGGAGTTTTATTAAGTAAAAATGTAGAAGGAAATGTAGAATTTAAAAATGTTAAATTTGGATATGATAAAGATAAAATTATTATTAAAAACTTTAATGCCAAAGTAAATAAAGGAGAAAAAATAGCTATAGTGGGACCAACTGGTGCTGGTAAAACTACAATAGTTAAATTATTAATGCGTTTTTATGAGCTTAATTCAGGAGAAATATTACTTGATGGTAAGAATATAAAAGATTATAAGAGAAGTGAACTTGAAAGTGTGTTTGCGATGGTTTTACAGGATACTTGGCTCTTTAATGGAACGATTATGGAAAATCTTCGTTATGGAAATTTAGAGGCAACTGATGAAGAAGTGGTTAAAGCGGCTAAACTTGCTAGTGCAGATTATTTTATTAGAACATTACCGGATGGTTATAATATGATGTTAAATGAAGAAACTAGTAATATAAGTGGAGGACAAAAGCAATTACTTACAATTGCTAGAGCAATTCTTGCTAATCCAAAAGTTTTAATACTTGATGAGGCAACAAGTAATGTAGATACGAGAACAGAAGAATTAATCCAGAAAGCTATGGATAAAGTTATGGAAGGCAGAACATCATTTATTATTGCTCATAGACTTTCAACAATTAAAAATGCTGATTTGATATTAGTTATGAATGAAGGAGATATTGTGGAAGTTGGTAAGCATGAAGAATTATTAGATAAAAATGGCTTTTATGCACAAATATATAATTCACAGTTTGAAAAATAGAATTATTAAAAAAGTATTATTTTTGAAGTTATATAAAAAAGTAGACAGATTTAAAAAGAATTAGTCTACTTTTTTTTAAATTTAGGACCAAAAACAAATATTTAAGACATAGAACGACAAATATTTCACTTTCTTTATGTTATGATGCTAGTTGTAACCAAAAGGAGGTGAAATAAATTATGATAACAAAAGAACAAGAATTCTTAAGTTTAAGTGATGATTTAATGTTTAAAGAAACATTTGCCCATCCCGATAATAGAGATAAATTAATATATTTCTTATCATGTTTTACAGAATTTAATAAAGAGTATTTAGAAAGAACAAATATAAAAGTAGAATATGAAAGTATATTAACCAAAAGTAAAAGAAATGATAAAAACTTAAGAGGAGATGTAATAATAAAGTTTGATAAATATATAATAAATTTAGAAGCATATTCAACATTTGATAAAGATTCATTAAATAAATCAATAAGTTATATCATGAGGATATTTTCAACTCAATTAGATAGAGGGAAAGATTATAATACCTTAGAAAGTGTTATCCAAATAAATATAGTAGATGATGTAACACCAAAAGATTTAATAGAGAACATAATGGAAAATGAAATTGTTTTGACAAGTAGGAATAATAAACAAGAAATACTATCAAATATGTTTGAGATAAAATGTTTAAGACTTGACAGAGCAAGAGAGATGGTATATGATAAAAATAACATACAACAAAGATGGTTAAGATTTATAGGGGCTAGAAGTTTAGAAGAGAGAAGAGAAATAGCCAAAGGAGATGAGTTATTAATGGAACTAGATACTTGGTGCCAAGATTATGTAAATGATGAACAGACAAAGAAGATATTTGGAGAGTGGGCTAATTATATTGCTGAGAAAAAAGGAATCAGAAAAGGTATAGAACAAGGTGCTCAAGAGAAAGCTATTGATATAGCCAAAAATATGTTTAAACATAATATGGATATTAAAGATATTCAAGAAATAACAGGCTTATCTATAGAAGAATTAAAAGAAATCCAAAATAATTAATTTCAATTTAGACTTTTAACAAAAATTTTTGTTAATGGTCTTTATTTTTTTATTAAATAAAAATTAAAAAATTAGTAATGACAAAATATAATAAATTTGTTAGTATATAATTATGAAAAGATTTGAACAATTAGGTGCTTATGGTTTAGTACTAAAAGATAATAAAATTTTGTTGATTCATAAAAATGGTGGACCTTATGATGGAAAATTAGATTTACCAGGCGGAACAATTGAATTTGGTGAAAGACCGATAGAGGCACTAAAAAGAGAAATGCAAGAAGAAGTTGGAATTGAGGTTATTAATGCAGAATTATTTGATGTTGATTCGGTTCTTTTTGAGTGGTTTTGGAAAGAAGAAATGATAAAAGTACATCATACAGGAGTATTTTATAAAGTAATAGATTTTAATAATGAAATAAAAAGAGAAATGGAAATTAATGAAATAAATGATGATTCTTTGGGGGCTGAATTTTTTGAAATAGAAAAATTAACAAAAGATAATTTATCTATGATAGCGATTATGGAGTTAGAAAAATTAGGATATGATTTAAAAGATTCTTTGTAATGATTTTCTTTTTATTTGCTTGAAGTTTTACTTTAATCTTTTGTTTTTTTAAGGTATAATATTATTGGTGTTTATTATGAAGGCAGAAAATATACGAAATTTTTCAATTATAGCTCATATAGATCATGGTAAGAGTACACTTGCTGATAGAATTTTAGAATATACTCATGCGATTGATAAAAGAGAGATGAAAGAACAAATTTTAGATAGCATGGACTTGGAAAGAGAACGGGGTATTACAATTAAACTTAATGCAGTTGAATTACATACAACTTATAAAGGAGAAGAATTTGTTTTAAATTTAATAGATACTCCTGGTCATGTTGATTTTTCTTATGAAGTATCGAGAAGTTTGGCGGCGTGTGAAGGTGCAATATTAGTTGTAGATGCTGCTCAGGGAATAGAAGCTCAAACTATTGCTAATTTATATTTGGCTTTAAATAATGATTTAAAAATTATACCGGTTATTAATAAAATAGATTTACCTAATGCTGATATTCCAAGAGTTTTAGAAGAACTTAAAAATGTGTTTGGTTTTAAAGAGGAAGAAGTAATTCTTTGCAGTGGTAAAACGGGAGAAGGAGTACCAGAGTTAATAGAAGAAATTATTAAAAGAGTACCAGCACCCATTATTCCTCAAACTGATAAAACTAGAGCTTTAATATTTGATAGTAGATATGATGCTTATCGCGGAGTAATTGCTTTAGTTAAGATTGAAAGTGGAACATTAAAAGTTAAAGATAAAATTAAGATGATGGCATCAGGGGCTGATTTTGAAATTGTCGAATTAGGAGTTAATACCCCTAAAGAGTTAAAAAAAGAAGAATTAAAAGCAGGTGAAGTTGGTTGGGTTTGTGCAAGTATTAAAGATATTGAAAAAGTGCAAGTGGGGGATACCATAACTTTAAGTAATAATCCTGCAGATGAACCAATAAAAGGCTATCAACCAATGAAGCCAATGGTCTATTCAGGGTTATTTCCAGTGGAACCAAATAAATTTGAAGATTTAAAAGAAGCTCTTAATAAACTTAAACTTAATGATGCGGCTTTAAGTTTTGAAGCTGAAACATCAGATGCATTAGGTTTTGGATTTCGAACAGGATTTTTGGGATTACTTCATATGGATGTTATAATGACTAGAATAGAAAGAGAATTTAATATTGATATTATTGCTACTTCTCCTTCTGTAATTTATGAAGTAACATTAACTAATGGGGAAGTATTAAAAATAGATAGTCCTAATAAAATGCCAGAACGTTCAATAATAAAGGTAATTAAAGAACCGTTTATATATACGAATATAATTGTTCCTAGTGAATATATTGGTCCGATTATGGAGTTATGTCAAGATAAAAGAGGAATATATAAATCGATGGAATATATAGATGCAACAAGAGTTAATATTCATTATGAAATACCTTTGTCAGAAATTGTTTATGATTTTTTTGATAAGCTTAAAAGTTATACTAAAGGTTATGCTTCATTTGATTATGAAGTTTGTGGGTATAATGAATCTAATTTAGTAAAGATGGATATTTTATTAAATGGAAAACCAGTTGATGCTTTATCAGTGGTGGTACATAAAGATTTTGCGTATGTTAGAGGTCGAGCAATTGTTAAAAAATTAAAAGAATTAATTCCAAGGCAGATGTTTGAACTTCCAATTCAGGCAAGTATAGGCTCAAAAGTAATTGCGCGAGAGAATATTAGTGCGATGCGTAAAAACGTTTTAGCTAAATGTTATGGGGGAGATGTTTCTCGTAAAAGAAAGTTATTAGAAAAACAAAAAGAAGGAAAGAAAAAAATGAAAACTATTGGTTCTGTAGAAGTTCCAAGTGATGTTTTTTTAGCAATATTAAGTGGGGAGGAAGAGTAATGGATATAACTTATGTAATGACGATTGCAAGTTATATATTAAGTGGACATAATATAACTGAAACAGCTTTATATTTTAATAAATCTAGGAAAGCTATATATAATTATTTAGATGTTATTATGAATCAGGATAGTAATTTTTATAATAAAAGTTTAGCAGAAAAAATTACTTTGACATTAGAAAAGTTAAAGTTAGAGGCTAGAAAAAGTGCGGGAGCTAAAAGTAAGCGAAGACAAGTTTTAAGTGATGCAGATGTTTATCAAATTATTAATCAAATTTTAACTAATAGGATGCCTTTAAGAACTATTGCAAAACAATATAATTGTAGTCATACAACAGTTGCTAAAGCAATAAAGAGAGTAGCGGATGAAGAAACATTGAAAGAAATAAAAATAATATATGATCATCCTGAAGTTGAGGATAAACCATGGACAAGATAAGAGCGGTTTATATTCATATTCCTTTTTGTAATAGTATTTGTTCTTATTGTGATTTTTGTAAAGTGGTTTATAATGATGATTGGATTAAACCATATTTTAAAAGATTAGAAGAAGAAATAGATAATGCTTATATGGGAGAAGAATTAAAAACTTTATATGTTGGGGGAGGAACTCCTACTTGTTTAAATATTAATGAATTGGAAGAATTCTTTAAAATAATTCAGAAGTTTAAAAAAAGTAAAGATATAGAATTTACTATGGAAGCAAATATTAATGATTTAGAAGAAGAAAAACTGCAATTATTATATGAAAATGGAGTTAATAGACTTAGTGTGGGAATAGAATCTTTTAATAGTGATAAGTTAAAGTTTATGAACAGAACTGCAGATTTTAAAGATGCTAAAAGAAGAATAGATTTGGCTAGAAAAATAGGATTTAAAAATATTAATGTTGATTTAATGTATGCAATTCCAGGAGAAAATAATAAAGTATTACAAAAAGATTTGCAATTGATTTTAAAGTTAAAACCAGAACATATTAGTACTTATAGTTTAATGATAGAAAAAAATACTTTAGTGGGATTAAATAAAATAAAACCAATAGAAGAAGATAGAGATGCTAAAATGTATGAAACTATTTGTAAGACTTTAAAAAAAGCGGGATATATTCATTATGAATTATCTAATTTTGCGAAAAAAGGGAAAGAATCTAAACATAATTTAACTTATTGGAATAATTTAGAATATTATGGGTTTGGTTGTGGAGCTAGTGGTTATGTGGCCGCGGTTAGATATGAAAATACTAAAAGTTTGACAGAATATTTAAAGGGTAATTTTATTAGTTCTAAAGCTTTAATGAGTAAAGTTGATAATATGGAAAATGAGCTTATATTAGGATTAAGAAAGTTGGAGGGCGTAAGCTTAACAGAATTTTTTGATAAATATGAAGAGAATATGCAAAATATTTTTCCTTTAAAACCTTTAATTAAAAGTGGAGAATTAATATATAAAGATAATAGAATATATATTAATCCTAAAAAGCTTTATGTAATGAACGAAATATTAATTAAATTAATTTAAAATAAATAGTGATAATGACCACTATTTATTTTTGGTTAAAAAGCTTTTTGGGTAAGGTTTTCTTTCGTCAGTTAAACCTAAAAGATAATCAACAGAAGTATTATAAAATAATGCTAGTTTAATTAGAGCATCACTGGGGATTTGTCTTTTTCCCATTTCATAATAACTATAAGCACTTTGAGTTATATTTAATAGTCTAGCTATTTCTTCTTGTTTTAAATCTTTATTTTCTCTTAAACCTTTTAATCTTTCTAACTTCAAATCTTCATACATAAGTAATTACCTCTTTATATATTTTAAAACAAATTAAAATTACACATTGACAATTATAACAGTTTGTTATAAAATAATATTGATATAACAATATGTTATAATGATATGGGTAAAGGAAATGGATATATGAAAAAGAATAAAAGAGTAATATTATTGTTAAGTGTATTAATATTAGGAATAGGAGTATCTTTAGCATACTTTGTAGGTAAAACTATTTTTAAAGGAACAGGTGCAACCACGGAAGGAAGAACCGCGACTGTAAATGGTTCAACATTAGATATAAGTGGTAATATAAATTTTGGTGATATAGATATATATCCAGGACATCAAACATTATCTAAAGTAACAGCAACTGCAACAGGTAATAATGAACTCATAGCCTATAACTTAACATGGGTAGGAACAAATAATTTAAATACTAATTTAAAATATAAAGTATATGTATCAGATATAGAAAAAGAAATAGAATTAACTTGTGAAAAGAAAAAGAAAGTAGTAAATGGAGCCCAACAATTAAATGAAGTATGTACAAGTAACATAGAAGAATTAGGAGAACCAATAAATGAAGGAGAGATACCAAAACTAACAGAAGAACAAACAATAAAGATAACTGATACAGAATTTATAACATCAAAAGAAGAAGGAGCAAAGAAATATTATTATATAATAGTAGAATATCCAGATAATGGAAATCAAAGTATAGATATAGGAAATAAATTTGAAGGGAAAGTATATGGAGAGATAAGTAATACTAAAGCCGATATAAACTTAGTAGCGTTTTACAAAGAAACAGAAGAAGGCAAATATGAAGAAGTAGAAGAAATCCCTGATAATAATTATATATTAAATCAAGAAGAAACAAAATGTAATAATGAAGAAGTAAAAGTAAGAATAGAAAATAATGAGATAATATTATCAAATGTGAGTAAAAGTGGAACAGCTTGTTATTTATATTTTTCTAAACCAACAGCAGATAAAACATTATTAACTCTAAATTTGAAATCCAATTCTATCGATGAAGGGTGTCCTAGTGAAGTAGAACCAACAATTAATTTAAAATATGAAGGAGAAGGCTTACTTTGTAAAGGAAAAGATAATGAAGGGGATACCTATTATTTTCGTGGTAATGTAACGAATAATTGGATAAAATTTGCAGATTTATATTGGAGAATTATACGAATCAATAGTAATGGTTCAATTAGATTAATTTATAATGGAGCAACAACTAAACTTTCGGGAGTAAATACACAATTAAATAATGAAACCTATGAATTTAATTCAAAATATGAAGATAATGCTTATTTAGGATATATGTATGGAAATGTAAATCAACCTAAAAGTGAATTAGGATATAATAATACTCATAGCAATATTAATGATAGTGAAATAAAAAAGATTATTGATTTGTGGTATAAAACAGCAATAGATGATAAAAAATTAACATCTAAATTAGATATAAATGCAGGATTTTGTGGTGATAGAACTCCATATGATGGATATACTTCTAATTCTATAATTGATAAAAATAATTATGGAGTAGAAAAAACAACAACATACTATGGAGGATATATAAGAGTATTTCAAAAACATCAGCCTATGTTTAGTTGCTTACAAAAAAATGATCTTTACACAAATAAAGAGGCAATTACAGGAAATAAATCTTTGATATATCCAGTAGGGCTAATATCCGCCGATGAAGTAATGTATGCAGGAGGATTTGGTGCTAATAATGATGGCTATTGGTTATATACAAATCAAACTTATTGGACCATGTCTCCATCTCATTATGGTGCTAATATGATAACCGTTTCAGAAAATGGAGCTCTTTGGGCTGCTGGAATAACATACAGTTTTGGTGTGCGCCCAGTAATAAATCTGAAGGCAGATACAACATTTACCTTCACTGATGGAGAAGATATAGGAACAAGTTCTAACCCTTACATAGTCCAATAACTTAAAATAAAAAACTTGTCTATTATGCTTATCCTTTTTATTAATAGACAAGAATAGGGTTACCTTTACCCAAACATAATACGGGAATAGAGTTTATCTCTGTTCTTTTTGTTTTGTATAAAGTGGTGGTTTTTATTTATACTATTTAATGGTGGTATTATGCTTAAAGATTTGAAGATATTAAATGGCGAGATGGCTTTAGATTTTGATTCTTTAAATACGAATTATACAGTTAATGTTGTTAATGACGATAAGGAATTGAAGTATGAATATAAGATAGATGATGGTTATAGTCTTAGTGTTTATGGTAATAATTTAGAAGAGGGGTTAAATGAGGTTATTTTTACGGTTTATAATGATAAAGAGCAAATGAGTTATTATTTTAAAGTGTATAAAGAAAAAACTACTAATATAAGTATGATTGATAATAATCAAACAACTTTAAATGTTAGTGCAGATAAGCCTGCTTTATATGTTGCTCCTAGTATTGGGGTGGTTTGTTTTCTTTTTATTTTACTTTTTTTTACACTTTTATTTAAAAAAAATAAAAAATATTAAAATTATAGTTTTAGTAAGTAGAATTTATAGTTTCTGCTAGACAATTTTATAAAATCTGCTTAGATAATTTTGTAAAATCTGTATTTTGCACATATTAAGATATTTTGTTATGATATGCTTGGAAAGGAGGTATATTCATGCAAAATATTTTATTTTGGGTTAAAAGCCATGTTAAAGATTTGGGATTGTTTCTTTTAATAATGATTTGTCTAGGATTAATTGGCTATAATTTTTATCATGATGGGGAAGAAGATAAAGATAGAGATGATGTTTCTATGGTAGCTATTAATAATGATGAAGAAAAAGAAGAACAAGAAGAGAAAATAGAAGCCAAATTAAATGTAGATATTAAAGGGGCTGTTAAGACTCCTGGTGTTTATGTGGTAGATAATGGTGCAATTATAAATGATGTTATAAAGCTTGCGGGTGGTTTTAATTCTAATGCCTATAAAAATGGGATTAATCTTAGTAAAAAAGTAACTGATGAAATGGTTATTTATGTATATACTAAGACTGAAATAAAAGATAAAGAAGAAAAGGAAGATGCTAAAGATGCGGCTTTAAGTTCTTGTGAAGCTCCAACTTATGATATATGTGATTGTGTTTCGGATAAAGAAAGTGTAATTGAAACTAAACCAAATAATAACAATAATGTCACAGAAGATAATTCGACTACAAAAGAAGAAGATAAGACTGATAGTTCAGATAGTAATTCTCCTATAAATATTAATACGGCAACCAAAGCAGAACTTACAAGTATTAAGGGTATAGGGGAATCTAAAGCTGATGCTATAATAGATTATCGAGCTAAATCTGGACCTTTTAAAAGTGTTACTGATCTTTTAAATGTTAATGGAATAGGAGAAGCATTACTTGCTAAGATTAAAGAATTTATTACAGTCTAAGACATTTTTCATAATAAGTTTAATTTTTTTAGTTTTATATGTGTTTTTATTTACTAATGTGATTAAATATTACTCAAAATATACAGGTGAAGAAACAATAATTGAGGGAAAGCTAATTAATTTTAAAATTGATGGTGATAAGTTAAGTTTAGAATTAGATGCAAAAGAAAAAGTGCAAGTTAATTATTATTTTAAGACTGAAGAAGAATTAAAAGAAGTTAAAAATAATTTGAAGCTTGGTAGTACTTTAGTTTTGGAGGGAGTTTTTTCTTTACCGACTAATAATACTATTCCTAATACTTTTAATTATAAGAAATATTTATATAATAAGAAAATATTTTATATTTTTAATGCTAAATCATTAAGAATTAAGAATAATGAAGTTTCTTTTTTATATGAAATTAAAAATGCTTTTTTTAAGAGAGTTAAGAGTTATAATTTAATTTCTTCTTATATGGAAGCATTTATTTTGGGAAATAAAAGTAATATTGATGGAGATGTTTATAAATCTTTTCAGACTAATGGAGTAACACATTTATTTGCAGTATCAGGGATGCATATTAGTTTTTTGGTTTTGGCAATAAATAGTTTACTTAAAAAATTAAAATTGAAAGAAAATAAAATTAATATAATAGTTGGTTTATTTTTGGCTTTTTATATGTTTTTGATTGGCTTTACAGCTTCAGTGGTTAGAGCTAGTTTGTTATATTTATTTTTAATGTTAAATAAGAAAGTTAATTTAAAATTACCTACTTTAAATGTTTTATATTTACTATTTTTATTATTAGTTATAATTAATCCTTTTTATGTTTATGATTTAGGTTTTATTTATTCTTTTTTGACATCTTTTGGACTTATTTTGTTTAGTAAAAAAATTAAGGGTAATTATGTTGTTACACTTTTAAAAGTAAGTTTTATTGCGTTTCTTTTTAGTTTACCAGTGACACTTTATAATTTTTATGAATTTAATTTGTTAACGATATTTAATAATATTTTAATTGTTCCTTTAGTTAGTTTAATTTTGTTTCCTTTAACTCTTTTTACTTTTGTTTTTCCTTTTTTAGAAATATTATTAAGTTGGGGATTTAAAGTATTAGAAATTATAAGTATATTTGTTAGTAAATTAAGTATTAATATTGTTGTTCCTAAAATTAATATTATATTTATAATTATTTATTATTTAATTATTTGGTTAATGTATAAAAAGGGCTTTAAATATAGTCTATTGTTAGTTATATTAATAGTTTTTTATAAATTATTACCTTATATGAATAATAATGCTTATATATATTATTTAGATGTAGGACAGGGTGATTCAGCTTTATATGTTACTGATAAGAAAAAAGTTATAATGATTGATACAGGAGGTAAAGTTACTTATAATAAAGAAGATTGGCAATTAAGAAATAGTAATTATCAATTAAGTGATAATACAATTACTTTTATGAAAAGTTTAGGAATATCAAAGATAGATTATTTAATCATGTCGCATGGGGATATGGATCATATGGGAGAAGCAAATAATTTGGTTAAACATTTTAGAGTAGAGCAAGTTATTTTAAATAATGATAGCTATAATGATTTAGAGTCTAGTTTAATAGAAGTTTTAAAGAAAAAGAAAATTAAATGTTTTAAAAATATAGAACAATTAGATATAGATAAAAATAAAATATTATTTTTAAATACAGGGAAATATGATAATGAAAATGATAGTTCTAATGTTTTGTATTTTAAATGTAATAATTTTAGTTTTTTATTTATGGGAGATGCTGGAGTTAAGCGAGAGCAAGATATTATGGCTAAATATAAGATTTCAAATATTGATTTTTTGAAAGTTGGACATCATGGGTCTAATACTTCTTCAGGGAAAGATTTTATTAATACAATTGAACCTAAATATGCGATAATATCAGTAGGAAGAAATAATAGATATGGACATCCTAATGCTGAAGTGTTGGATAATTTTAGGAATAGTAAAATATATCGGACAGATATAAATGGGACGATTGAAATTGAAATAAGTGATAAATTAAAAATTAAAACTTATGAGCCTTAAGTATTTATAAAAATAGTGAAGATAAATGAGAAAATGAAAGTCTTAGCTATATCTTTTAGTGTTTTAATGTTATAATGGGATTGTGGTATTTATGAAAGTATATGTAATTAGTAGTGATAGTTTTTTATTAATAAATGAAAAAGTAAATGAAATAGTTAAAAATAGTCAGAATGTAACAACATTTGATTTAAATGAGAATACAATGGAAGAAGTTATTTTGGAAGCTGGCTATTTTTCAATGTTTGATGAAGTTAAATATATTATTGTTAAAAATGCAGATTTTTTTGGGCAGGGAAAAATTAAGGATAAAGAAAGTGAAATGCTATTTAATTATTTAGAGAAGCCTAATAATAATTCTGTAATAATTTTTATTTCCTATGATAAAATAGATATGCGTAAAAAAATAACTAAAGTAGTTAAAGATAAGTATTCTTTGATAGTTATTCCTAGTTTAAAACCATATGAAATTGAAAATAGATTAAGGGAATTTTTTGAAAAGAAAAAATTTCAAGTATCTTCGGAAATATTAAAGTATATTATTAATAATTGTTTAAATAATTATGATATGATTATGCAAGAAGCAGAAAAAATAATATTATATTATAATGAACCGACGATAATTAATTATAATGATATAATTAATATTGTATCTAAATCAATAAATACAAATAATTTTTTGTTTGTAGATGCTGTGGTAGATAATAATTTAGAAAAAAGTTTAAGTTTATTAAATGATTTAAAGATTATGAAAGTTGAACCAACAGTATTATTAGCTCTTTTAGCAAGAGATTTTAGAATTATGTTTAATATTAAAGATATGCAAAAAAAGGGTATGCGAGAATATGAAATGATGAATAATTTAGGTTTAGCTGATTGGCAGTTTAATAAATATCTTAATAAAGTATTTCCTTATAAAATAAAAGAATTGGAAAGTATTATAATTAAGCTAGCACAGTTGGATTTAGATATTAAAAGTGGTAAAGTGGATAAATTTATAGGTTTAGAGCTCTTTATTATGGATATTTGTGCATGAAAAAAGTGGTTAATTATTTTTTAAACCACTTTTTATTTTGTCTTTATTTTTGAAATTAAGTTTAGCTATTTCTTTTAATTTATCAAAGCCATATTCTTTAGCAATTTTAATACCTACTTCATCAACTAAAGGGCCGGCACCTTTGGGAATATTGATGTTGTAAGTGGTGCTTAGTTTTTTCATTTCTTTTAAAAATATATAGCGAGAAATAATAGAGGCAGCAGCAACACTTAAACATTTGTCTTCGGCTTTAGTCATAAAGGTGATGTCGGTAACTTTGTCTTTGGCACTAGCAATATGTTCATAATATTTTTGAGGATAAACAAATTGGTCGACAACAATTTTATCATAGGCAAAGTTTTTATTTTTAAGAGAAAATAATACTTTGTTGTGAAGGATAGCTTTAATTTTATTCATATTAATATCTTCGCTCCAATTTTTATTGTAAGATTCATTAGTTAATATATAGGTAGTATAAGGAATATTTTTGATTATTTCCGGAGCTATTTTTATTATTTTAGCATCAGTTATTTTTTTGGAATCTCTTACGCCAAGTTTAGTTAAAAAGGGAATATTTTCTTTAGATACATAAGTTGCAGTAACAACAATAGGGCCAAAGAAATCACCAGTTCCTACTTCGTCTGAGCCAATAGTACTCATATTTAGAAAGAATTTTTTTTCTTCTTTCTTTTCTTTTTCTTTACCACTTATATCAATAATTCGACCATTTTTGATGCGTTCTTCTTCAATCCAGTAACTAGCTTCTATGTCGGCTCCAATTCCTTGAAACATGACTTTGCCAGATTCATAAAGGGTAATTACACAGTCAAAGTCTTTTACTTGGAATATGGAATATGGGGGAGTTTTTTCTTCCATGCGTCCTTTATAGAATTCCATCATTAATGGTTTTATGTTTTCACTTATTTTAAATACTATAGTCATTTTGACACCTCTTTATAAATATAATAACATATATTACTTTATTTTTCAAAAACTTTAGTATATAATTATAGTAGGAGTGTGATTTAATTGACAATAGTAGATGCGATAGTAATATTGTTTTTGTTATTGGGGGCAGTTTTAGGTTTTAAAAAAGGAGCAATTAGAAGTTTAGTGGCATTGCTTGGAACTTTAATAGTGGTGGTCGCGGCTTATTATTTAAAGAATCCAGTTGCCGAGATAATGTTTCAGTATGTGCCATTTTTAAATTTTAGTGGTAGTTGGAATGGTCTTATAACATTAAATATTTTATTATATGAGGCAGTTGCGTATGTTTTAGCTTTTGTGGTTTTATATAGTATTTTATCATTAGTAATTAAGTTATCAGGGATAGTAGAAAAAATATTAAATGCCACGATTATTTTAGGAATTCCATCAAAGATTATTGGGGCAGTTTTGGGATTTGTGGAATCTTTAGTTTTTAGTTTTATTGTTTTGTTTGTATTGTTGCAATTTAATGTTACTAGTGAATATATTACAAGTAGTACAATAGCAACCAGTATTATTGATAAAACACCAATAATTGGAACAATGGTAAATGATACTTATAAGGCTATACAAGATATTAATAGTTTAAGAGATAAATATAAAGATAATACTAATAAAGATGCTTATAATTGTGAAATTTTAGCTATAATGTTAGATTATGAAGTGGTAACACCGGAGGTTACACAAAAATTAATTGATAGTCATAGATTAAGTTTTACAGGAGCACAAAGTATATTAGATTCATTTAAGGAGGGATAATGATGGTTAAACATTTAAAAGATGAAAATATGCAAGAGGTTATTAAAGAAGGGCTTTGGATAGTAGATTTTTATGCTGATTGGTGTGGGCCATGTAAGATGCTTGCACCAATATTAGAAGAAATTCCAGAAAATGTTTTAAAAATTAATGTTGATGAACATGAAGATTTAGCTCAAAAATTTGGAGTTATGAGTATTCCAACAGTTGTTTTCTTTAAAAATGGAGAAGAAAAAAATAAAATAATTGGTTTTAGAAGTAAAAGTGAAATATTAGAACTAATTGAAAAAATTAAATAAAAATATTAGAAGCTATAAAAATAAAATAGCTTTTTTATTTTTCTTTATTTTTTAAAGCTATTTTATTTAATAAATTGGTTTTAACATAATTTCTTCCTAAAGCAAAAAATAGGGCAGAAATAATTAAAATGATGGCTAAGAAAATACTTGTTAGATGTTCTTTTTCATATTTAAATGATATTACTAAAATAATAATAGCACTAATTATACCTAAGATAGAAAAGACTAATAGTCTAGATAAGCGCGCATTTAAATCAGTTTTAGCATATTCTTTTTGATATAACTTTTTTATTTCTTGCTTTTTTTCTTTAGATAAAGTTTGATAATATTTTTTCATAAGACACCTCATCCATATTGTATCATAAATAAAAAGAATTTACATTAGTTATTTTGCATGATATAATTTTTAATATATAAATAGGTGATTTGATGGAAAAAAAGAGGCCCACGATTAAAGAATTAGTTTGGCTATTTTTGGTTGGATGTTTAGGGGGTTTTATATTAGAAACTATTTGGTATTTTATAAAGCATGGAGTAATTATTAATAAGCAGGGACTTCTTTATGGGCCATTTAAACCAATATATGGATTGGGATTAATGGTTATTGTTTTAACTATGAATAAATTTCAGGATAAGAAGTTATGGCAAAAATTTATATTAGGGGTGATTATTGGAAGTGCTTTTGAATATTTTGGAAGTCTTTTTCAAGAGGTCTTTTTTAAAACTTCTACTTGGAATTATGCAGCATTTAAACTTAGTTTGGGTAAAAGGCTTTATCTTCCATATTGTCTTATTTGGGGAGTACTCGCAGTTTTAGTATTAGATTATTTTTATCCTTTTTTATTAAAAATTATTAATAAGATTCCAATAAAAATATATAATTTTGGGACTTATTTTATAATGATATTTATGATTTTTGATGTAAGTTTAACTATAGTTGCGACCATTAGATATAGTGCAAGAGCAAATGAAATAGGGAATTCTAATAAAATATTTCAATTAATTGATAAAGTATATACTGATCAATATATGCGAGAAAAGTTTCCTAAGCTGAAAATTATGGAAAAAAAGTAAAAAATAGTGGAAAAATATGTAAAAATGTGAGATAATATTGAGCATATTTATTTGGAGGGGTTTTGGCATTATGAAAGATAGAGTAAAATATTTGTTAATATTTATATTAATGATGGTTTTAATACCCATAAATGTGAAGGCAAGTGATGCGGTAACATTAAGGGCTAACAAAGATGTTTTAGAAGTTGGGGATGAGCTGGTAGTTAAAGCAAGTTTTCCAAAAGATAAAAAATTATATGCGGTTATTGCTACTTTAAAATTTGATGAAAATGTTTTTGAGAAAATAGATGATACAAATTTTGATGTTAATAATGATACGATAGATGTTACATATAATGAATATAATAATAAGTTTGGAATAATTAATAAATCTGGGGATACTTCCAATAATCTTTTTACTGTGCATTTAAAAGTTAAAGATAAAGCAAATGTGGGGAATACCAATATTGCTTTAACAAATATTTCTTCTTCTGATGGTAGTAAAATGATTAATTATCCTACGACATCTATTAAATTAATGGTAACTCGTGATGCTGTAGATGATGAAGCATTACCAAATAATTCAGAAAATAAAATTGAGGAAGATAATGAAAATATCATAAAAACAATAACAGTGATACCTTTTATGACTGGTCTTTTAAGTGTGGCGGGTATTTTACTTTTAGCTATTTTATATGTTAAATTTAAATATAATAATAAAAAACAATTTTATCTTTTAATGATATGTGAAATTGCGGTTTTAGTTATCGTGGGTATTTTACTCGGAGTACATAATCAGAAAAAAGATGTTAATGATGATGGAGTTAAAGATTATCAAGATGCAAAAGAAATTATTGAATATTTAATTAATGTTGGTAGGGAGCAAGATGATAATACTTTAAATAATAATGAAGATAATGATACAAATAATGATAAAGTAGGAAATCAAAATGAAAGTGTTAAAAAGCCTAGTAATACTAAGAAACCAACAAATAATAAAAAGCCAACAACAAATAAAGATGATAATTTTTCTCATGATGTAGATGGGGATGGGAAAGTTGATGTTGATGATGCAGGCCATATTACAGAACAAGTAACAGAGAATAGTAAAGTTATTTTAAATGAGATAAAGGAAGATAATAATTATGTTAAAAAAGGGGAAGTTACGCTTAGTTTTGAGGCCACAATAACTCCTAAAGATGCTAAAATAGTAAAAGTTAAAGTTGATGGCAAGTATTACGCGGTAGAATTTAATAATGGAATTTATTCTGTTACTATTGATAGTCCAACGAAATCTGGTAAATATGAATTTGTAATTACGGATGTTTTATTAAGTAATCAAAAAGAAGTTAGTAGTAAGTTAGTGTTTAAAAAAGAGGTATTGAAGGATATACCGGCAGTTAATATGTTTAATTTAAATGATGAAGCTAAAACTTTAAGTTTTAAATTGCATGATTTAGAAGATGCTTTAATAGAAGGAACTATTTATATTTATGATGAAAATAATAATAAATTAATGAGTGAAGTATTAAAGAGTGATAATACTATTCATTATGAGTTTTTGGAAGATAAAATTTATAATATTGTAGTTTTAGCTACTTATGATTTAGATAGTGATAAAACAAATAAAGATAATTTATATGTTGAACAAGAAATATTTAGTCATACGTTTACTTTGGGTGGAAATTATGATTTTGTTTTAACTGATGTAGGAATTACAGATGCAATTCAGAAAAATGAGAAGCCGATTGTTTCTTTTAAGAGCTCTAATGTTAAAAATGTGCCAATTGAAAGAGCAACTTTAACAATGAAAGATAATACTAATGAATATATGATTACAAAAGTAACAGGGGATTTGTATGAGGTAGAATTAACTGATGCTTTAACTACTCCGGGTAAGCATACCGTTACTTTAGATAGTGTTGCTTTAAGAACATTAAGAACATTTTTAAATGAAAAAGATTATCATGCGAATACTTTAACTTATAATGTTTTAAAAACTAAACCGGTTGTTACCAATATTGAGCTACAAGATATTAAAGATACTAAAAGTATTAAAGTTAATTTTAAAATCCAAGATGGAGATAATACTTTAAAGGGTTTAAAGGCTGTTTTAGTTGATTCAACAGGAAAAATAGTAGTATCAAAAGATATAGATGATTTAGTTAATAATAAAGAGCAAGAGATTTTGTTAGCTTATGATAAAAATACAGATGGACATTATAAAGTAGAGTTTTTAGGCAGCTATGAATTAGGGGATAAATACACTTATACAGATACAAGTATTGGTGAAGAAGAAATAACAATAGTAAATGATATTTATATTAAGAGAATAGAAATTAAAACACCAAATACTAAATATCCAACTAAAGGACAGAAAAGATATGAGCTTAGTTTTTATGTTTATGTTGGCGATAGTGTGCAAAATGATTTTAAAACTAATTATAATATAGGAAGTAATTATACAAGATTATCGGCGATTACAATTAATGGACTTAATTATGTAGCAGAGCAAGAAAAAACAGATGAAGCAAATACCTATCGTTCAAGAGTTACTTTAACAGTTCCTGATGAAGCAGGAATATTAGATATTATGGCTAATCGTGTACAATTAGAATATACTAGTTATTACACCAAAATACATAATTTTTATACCGTTTTAGATAATAAAATAACAATAGATGTTTTAAAAGATGAACCGAAAATTGCTAATTTAATAATTAATGATGATTATTTAAAGGGTGAAGTTACATTTGATTTTGATGTTTTATTAGATAAGAAAGCTCAAGATAATGATGATAGCTTTAAAGAGGGAAAAATTAGACTAGGCGATAAAGAGCAAGAAATTAAACGAGGACATAACACGATTACTTTTCTTGATGTAAAAAAAGATGAAAATATGGATTTTTCGATTTTGGCTAGTTATGATTTAGATAGTGATATTTTAGAAGAAGCTAAAGATCAAAATGAATATAGTAATAAAGAAATATTTAAGGCGAAATATGGGTTATTTAGTGATAGTACATATGAAGATATAACTATTAATAAGGGAGTAGCTTTAAGTAAAGATAATAATAAGTACTTTTTAAAAAATGAAGATGTTAAGCTTAATTTTGAGATTGCTGGAATTAAAGAAGAATTAGGAGTAGAGCCTCAAAAAGTAATTATTGATAATAAAGAATATCTTTTAACTAAAATAGAAGATAAATATCAAGTTATGCTTAATGGTTATAGTTCTTGTGGAGAAAAAGAAGTAGTTATTACCGACATTATTTTAAATAATGGAAAGAAAATAACTTTAAAAGAAGAAACTAAAATTAAGTTAGAAATATTAAAAGATGTTATTACGATTAGTAATTTTAAATATGAAATATTAGATAATAAACAAATTAAATTAACATTAGAAGCTACAGATACAGATAAATCACTTGTGGGTAATGCTCGAGTTTTAATCGTGGATGATAAAGGTCAAGAAAAATATAATGGTAGTTATCAAAAAGAAATTAGGTTTGTTTCTTTAGATAATGTTTTGAGATATTATGTAAAAGTATATGTAGATTATGATAGAGATATAGATATGATTGAGGGTAGTCCTAATTATTATGAGAGCGCAATACTTTTAGATGAGGTTATTTCTTTAGATGAAAATAATATTGAATTAAAAGATATAACAGATGTTAGTTTATATAAAGTTACAGAAGAAAATGGGCTTGAAAAAGTTTTATTAGTAGATGAAATAAATGTTCAAGAACTTAAAAATAATAAAGATGACTATTTTGTTGAAGTTGTAATGGATAGTATGCCAAGCGTTAGAGCAAAAATTAAAATGGTGGTAGAAGAGAATAAGCATCTATTTATTGTTTTAGATTATCAATATGTGACAAAAGAAAATACCAATAAAACAAGAACTATTAGAATAGATTTTGGGGAAATTAAAGAGGGAATAGTTAGAAATGAATTTCATCCTGATAAAGCTTTAAAAGAATTATTGGAGAAGTTAAATAATAATGAAAATGTAACTTTAATGAGGGATTATGATGCAAGCTTAATAAATACTGATTCAGAATATTATGTTTTATCTTATAGTGGAATTTTAGACGGTAATGGGCATAAGATTTATAATTTAGATAAACAATTATTTAAAGAATTAGGGGCTAATGCGGAGATTAAAAATTTAACTATTGATAAAGCCAAAATATCAGGGGCAGTTCGAGGAATACTTGCTAATACGGCAACAGATGTAAAAATAGATAATGTACATATTTATAATAGTAGTATTAAAGCTAATGAAGTTACGGATGGAACAGGTATTATGTTTGGTGATACTAAAAATAGTATTATAATTGAGGCATCTTCAATTGTTAATAGTATGGCTAGTGGAGGTAAAAGAATTGGTGGCTTTATTGGGCGATCATACAATAATGTAATAGTTCGAAATAGTTATATTAATAATAGTACTATTGCCGGTAGTTGGGATGCGATTGGGGGAATTGTTGGAGAAGTAGATAAGGCGACAATTGAAAATTGTTATAGTAAAGTTGAATTAACGACAAGTTCAGGAACAAAAGCAGGTTTCCTTGGTTGGACTAACAATGTAAATAATACTTATTTAAATAATAGTGTAAGTTTTGCGGATGGAACAGGTGGTTATAGAGTTCATGGTAATGGGATTAAAGCTAATAATGTTTATGAACTGGAAGAATCAAAATTAGCTTCTAATCAAAATAGTAGTATTAATGTTATTTCTAAAAAGGAAATTAATGCAAGTTTCTTTAAAAATACTCTTCATTGGGATGATAGTATCTGGAATTTAGATGGAGTATCTTTTGATAATCCACCAATATTTAAAGGAGAAGATTTTGAAGTAAAATCCCCTTATAGTGATATGCAAGGATATGATTCTAATAAAGAAATATTATATGAAAATTTAACTAAATTAATGCCTTTTTATGATAAAGATAAAATAATAAATACGGCGAAATATATTAATGATGATTATTTAGATAATAAAGAAATAAGTCATATAGTACCAGTAGATAAAACTGGGGGTATTGTTACTTATTTAACTAGTGATAATGTTAAAAAAATAAGTAAGATTAAAATAGTATTTAAAACTAAAGAAAAGATAGAATATGATGTTAGATTTGATAATACATATGATATGGTAGCTAGTTATAGAATTGATAAACTAGGAATAGATTATAATTATAATCATTATGTAATAGATGCTAATTCACAGGTTGTAAATAATTTAACTAATTATTTAAGTAGTTTAGATTATACGAATAATTTAGATATTTTAACATCTATGGATGATAGTAGAATATATCGGGATTTTTATAATGAGGTAACAAGTAAAGAATTAAAAGAGTTTGTTTTAAAATTTTTAGCAAATAGTAATTATACAAATACTACGAATAATGATGGTATTAATAGCTATATAGAAAGAGAAATTAAGAAAGATAAAAAAATAGAAAAAGTTTTATATATGTATAATTATTTAAGACGTTTTTATGATATTGATATAGATGGTATGAAGTTATATGATTTTGTTTTATTTAATATGCAAGGGTTTGATAATAGTTTAACGCCTTTAAGAATAACAGATTTATTCTTTAAAGATAGTAATAATTTTAAAACAAATGAAACTAATACAAGATATGCTTCTGTTTTAGGAGAATATACTAATTTAAAGACAATTGCTAAGTTCTTGGAATATGTGGTAACAGAGTTTAGTGATAAGGATATGGATATATGGACTAAAGAACAATTTAAAGGTTATTTAGTTGAAATACCAATTAAAGATCATCCTGAAGTGCAATATACTTTATGGGATCATTTTAGTAATGAAGATGCAAATCATAAAGGTAATAGCTATAAGCCATATAACTTTATTTTACCAATTCTTACTTTACCTAAAAATGCGGCTTATATTATTTCAAGTCCAGTGCAATTTATTATAGGTTCAGAGAGGACTTATATGGTTGATCCAGAAAATCCAGATGAGCAAGTTAAGTTTAAAAGAAGAGTGGAGAGTTATACAACTAGAATGGCTAGTTATTATGATACAGCTTATAAATTACTTAATGATGCTCAAGTATTTAATGATATTCATACTTTCCAAACAGATAAAAGATATACTTATGATATAAATGGTTCTTCAACTTATCAGCAACCTTATACAACAAGTGATCCGTTCCATAAGAATTTTAATGAAGTTGTAGGTCAATGGGCTTATAGTGATGGTAATGCCGCGGTTGCGTGGGGTGATAGGATTGATTGGAGTGCCGAAGGTTTAATGGATGGTAATTTAATTCCAGAATATGGGGAAGTACAAGAATATACATATCATACTTGGTCACATGAATCAGCCCATAATATTGATGCAAGATTATTCTTACGAAATAATGGACGAAGATTTGATGCGGGTGGAGAAGATTACGCGGATAGTAATTTAATGCAATCTTTTGGACCTAATGATATAGTTATGAATTTATCAGTATATTTTGATAAAGATACTCAAATTGGGTCAAATTATACTCCAGAAAGAATAGATACTCCAGCAGAAATATATGATTATTATAATAAAGTATTTAAAACAATATATGTAATGGATTATATAGAAGCAATGGCATTTTTACAACTTGATCCTGATGATCAGGCTAATACGGCGGTTCAAGTATCTTATCCAAATGAAGAAAAATATGGGGGAAGTGAATATTCTAAGTTTAGAGCAAGACAGACCACAAGATATTCTTATTTAGATACTAAAGCTTTTCAAGATATGCATTTAAGTTCGATAGATGATTTAATTAATAATAGATTAATGCTTTATCCAGGAGTTTATAAAGTAGCTAGTAGAGGCTCTAACTCTTATGGAGGAGAAGGACTTAATTCAGTGCATTGGTATCAGCCAAATAATCCAGATGGTAGACCTGATTCTTATGCTTTAAAATGGATTGCATATGAAATGCTTGGTTATGCAGGTTATGAAAAGGGTTATATTGAATATAATAGTAATATTAATTATATAAGAAAAGAAATATATAATAATATAGATGATCCATCTAAAGGAGTTTCTTATGCTAATTATAAAACGGATACGATGGCTCTTAAAACAATAACAGAAGGTAAGTTTGAAGATTTTGATACATATAAAAAATATAGATTTCAAGAAACAAAAGATAATTTAGCAAAACTTAATAAAGTAGTTAATGTTAAAGATTATGTTCAAAGATTCTATGATGCCTTAATAAAAGATGCAGAGCATTATAGAACAGATGTAGGAAAACTTTTAGAAAGAAAACCGACATGTATTAGTGATTATTGGTGTAATAGATTAGAATTAGCACCTTTACTTGGACTTACAGAAAGTAATCAAGTAAGAAGAGATTTATATTATGCACTTAAAAAAGAAACTGATGATTTTCTAGATGATATATTTTTAGATACCCCACAGCAAGATGTCAGTGATTTAAAAGTTAATAAAGGATAACACTTTAATTGGGTGTTATCTTTTTATAAATTAAAAAAATAATAATGACAAATTTCTATTAATTTGTTATTATAATATAAGATAGAGAGTATATTGGTGGTTTGAGTGAAGAAAATAATTAAAAAAATATTATTATGTGTTATGGCTTTCTTTTTTTCCTTGCCTTTAGTAAAAGCTAATTCTATAAATAGAATAGATATGGATATTTATATAGATAGTGATGGTAATGCTTCAGTTACGGAGGTTTGGGATGCTTATTTAAATCAAGGAACAGAAGGCTATAGACCTTATACTAAATTAAATGGGGCTAGTATTACTAATTTTAGAGTTAGTGATGATTCAGGGCGAGTTTATGATGCCTTAGCAAGTTGGAATACTGGGGCAAATTTTGATTATAAAGCTTATAAAAGTGGGTTACATTATATTTCTCAAGGGGTGGAATTATGTTTTGGTATTTCTAAATACGGAAAGAGAACATATACTTTAAATTATGATATTAATAATTTTGTTGTGCAATATACTGATACACAGGGAATTTATTTTGATTTTTTAAATTTAGATCAAGAAGTGGGAGCCGCTAGAATTACTATTCATTCAGATATACCATTTTCACTTGATAATACTAGAATTTGGGCTTTTGGATATCAAGGAAGTGATACTTTTTCGGATGGTTCGATTATTTTAGATTCTAATGGAAGTTTAGCAGTAAGTCAATATATGGTAGGTTTAATTAGATTTGAAGATAATTTATTTAAGACTGCGAATAAGTCTAATGAATCTTTTCAAGATGTATATGATTCAGCATTTAGTGATGTTCCTGATGGTGATTATAATAATACCAATAATAAAAAGATTGAGTTTAAAGATATAATTTTTGGACTAGCAATCGTTATTTTATATGCGGCGGTTAATCCCATTTCGTGGATTATTTGTATAGTCGTATTAATAACTTTAACAGTTCCTACTAAACCTTCTTCAACGCTTAATTTTGGGGCACAAGGAAGAAAATTGCCTGCAGATTCAGAGATTAATTATTGGCGAGATATACCTTGTAATAAAGATTTAGAAAGAGCTTATTGGGTATGTTTACAATATAGAGTAGTTCCGGAAAAAACTTTAAATCAGGGAATTATTGGAGCAATATTATTAAAAGGAATTAAAAATGGTTATATAACAGTTACAGAAACTAAAAAAGGATTATTTAGTTTAAAAGATAATAATTATGCGATTCATTTTAATGATATAAATATCGATTTAAATGATACGGAAAGAGATTTATTTAATATGTTAAAAGATGCAGCAGGATACAATAAAATATTGGAAGCACAAGAATTTGCTAAATGGAGTCGGAAGAATTATATTAAAATAAAAGATTGGTTTGCCACTTTAAGTAGTAGAGAAGAAAATATGTTAGAACAAGAAGGTTTAATTACAAGGAGAGTAGAAGAAACTAAAGGGGCATTTGGTATTAAGAGAAAGAATACTATTAAAGATGTTAATCCAAATTTAAAAGAAGAAGCAATTCAAATGATGGGCTTAAAAAAGTTTTTATTAGATTTTAGTATTATGCCTGAAAGAGAATATTTTGAAGTGCATATTTGGGAAGAATATTTAATTTTTGCCATGATTTTAGGAATTGCAGATAAAGTTGAAGAACAATTTAGTAAATTATATCCTAATTTTAATCATGAAACTTTACTTAATACCGAAATGACTACGGTTGCAGTTAGAAGTATGGCTATATTGTGCTATGAAGGGATGCAAGAAGGGGTTGCTCGGGCTGCCGCGAGAAGTTCTAGCAGTTACAGTGGGTCTAGTAGAGATACTGGGGGAGGAGGCAGTAGTTACTCCGGTGGTGGTAGTTCATCAGGTGGTTCTTCAGGAGGGGGATTTAGATAATTAATAAATTTAAAATGAAAGTTGTGAATATAAAAATAACAAAAAATGGTTAGATTAATAAATGGAAATTTAGTTTTAATCTTTAAATGCTACTAAAATTGATAAAAACGTTAAATTTTAAGTAAAGTGCACAAATAAGTGCAATTGAGTTAAAAAAGTACATTTTCATAAGAAAGTGCACTTTTTTTAATGAATTTTAAAGAATATAGAAAAAATAAATAGACAAAAAATAAAAGAAGTGATATATTATTACTGCAAAAAGGAAATTATTCCATGCAAAAAAGTGCAGGTATGTGTGAATTTTTAAAACTAAATGCACAATATCTACATTAGTTTAAAATTTATAAGATTGGCAATTTATTTGTCAAAATTGATATTTATAATTGGTAGTTATAAATATCTTTTTTTAAATTAATATTTTAATAATGAATCATTAAGTATAACGTCATCAGGTTTAATATAATAACAATTAAGTTTTTTAAGAATATATTCATCACATAGAAATAACATTGCTTCATAAGGAGACTTACCATTTAAAGAATCACGACATAAACTGTTAATATTATTCATAAATAAATCACAATCTTCTTGAGTAATATTTTTAAAAGAAGAACCTTTTGGTAAAATATAACGAATAAATTCATGGTTTTTCTCTATGCCTCCTTTTTGCCAAGAAGCAGAAGGATCACAAAAGAAAAGATGAGTAACATATTCACCAGTTTCATGAATATACTCAATATTATTGACATCAAAAAATTCATGACCATTGTCAGTGAGAATAATTGGAAATAGTTTTTTATAATCTTCTTCAGGTATAAAAGTTTGAAGAATGCTAAATATTCTAGTTACTTCTTCAGTAGTTTGAGATTCCAATTTAAATATAAGCATAAAATTAGATTTTCTCCAAAAAAGAGTAAGAAAGCAATCTTCTTCAGTTTGTAATCCTTCAACAGTATCCATTTCAACAATATTTAAATAAGGATTTCTAGATGTATAATCTAAGAAATCAGTATATTTTCTATTAATCAAAATTTCTCTTTCTTTTCTAGTTCTTCTATTAGGATTATTTTTTCTTTTTTTATATTTAACAATTCTAGGAAAATCCAAAGGTCCAAATTCAAATACACCATTATTAACATACTTATAAAAAGAACTTTTACTAAAATCAAGAATATCAGGATGGTTAATATATAAATGATTTATAGTTTGTCCTTTTTTTACAAGTGGATAGATAATTTCATTTATTTTATAAATTTCATCGTAGTTTAAATTAATACCTTGTCTAGATGATTTAATTAATTCATCATATGATTTTTGAGCTTCTCTTGCGTAATAAGTCCATCTAATCTTTCTACAACCACTTCTAGATTTGCAGCCATTACAAACATAAGGAGAGTGTTCCAATCTTTCACAAGATAAATCTAAACCAGGGTGATTAATTTTATAATTATTCCAACTAGATGGTTCAGAATATTTTTTGTTTCTATCTATTTCTCTTAAAATAGAAGAGTGACATCTATTAATTTCTTTAGCAATTTGATTGATAGATTTATTATCATTTAATCCATCTTCAATATTTTTTCTATCTTCATAAGATAGATGACAATAATTTGTCATAGTATATAATACCTCCTTTATATGACAAATAAATTGCCTTAAGAGATATTATATATCATTACAAAACTTATTGCACAACAATTGTGCACTTTCAATAATAATCTACAAAATTGATAAAAAAGGGAAAAATATATAATTTACTATTGCCTTTTATTAAAAATATGATATAATTAAAGAGCGTTTGAAAGATGTCTCCTTAGCTCAGCTGGTAGAGCAACTGACTCTTAATCAGTGGGTCTAGGGTTCGAATCCCTAAGGGGACACCATTAATTTGTTATGGGATTGTAGCTCAGCTGGTTAGAGCGCACGCCTGATAAGCGTGAGGTCGGAGGTTCAAGTCCCCCCAGTCCCACCATTTTTTTGGCCAGTTGGTGAAGCGGCTTAACACACTGCCCTTTCACGGCAGCATTCACGAGTTCGAATCTCGTACTGGTCACCAAATTTGATTATTAAACTTGGAATTTTAGATTCTGAGTTTTTTCTTGGAATAAAAAAGCTTACTTAGCAATAAAGTAAGCATAGTATTCATCAAAAGTTATATTGTTTTCATGGATGTATGTCGCGGCTTCTATTCCAACATAGCGCCAGTGCCATGATTCAGCAGAAAAACCAGTTATTTCTTCCGCTTCTTCTGTATATCTTTCAATAAAGCCATATTTATAAGCATTATTTTGGAGCCAGATATAAGCAGGAGAATCTTTAAAGTTGGATGTGGTGGTATGAGTTTTACTAAATATATCTAAAGATAAACCAGTTTGATGTTCTGAGTAACCTGGACGGGCGGCGATACTATCGGCATAGGTAGTACCTTTGGAGTCTTTATAATCATCATAAACGCTTTTTTGTTCATCAAAGGTTCGGTAACTAGAATTAATAATTAAATAAATATCTTCATTATAAGCAGCTTCCCACATATTTTTAAAAGCATCATAGGTAACTTGACGAATTTGGTGGTTTTCGCCATAGTAGTATTTATTGTTTACTTTTACTAAATCGTCTGGTTCATAATCGCTAGGTAAATGGTAATATTTATTTACTAATATTAAATAATCTTGGGTTAAATCAGTATTAATGTCATGTTCATAATAATCATAATCATTATTGGTATTAACATAAGTTATAATTTTTGAGGCTGAATAATCGGGATGAATTTCATAAAAAGCCCGATAGCGACTTAAATTATTACTAAGGTAATACTTTTCTTGAAAAAGAGATAGTAAGAATTCATCTTTTTCTTTATTTAATAATTCTTTGATACCATTTTTAAAGTTTTTTTCTAAGATATTTATTTCATCTTTAGTGTAACCGATTTGTAATAATTGGTATTCATCAGTCTTTTTATATTGGATATCTTGATAAATATTAATACCAGCATAAAGGCCAAGACTTAAGAAAATAAATATAATTATACCTACCCATACACTTTTTTTAAGTTTTAATTTAGTTTTTTTCAATATTATCACCTAATATTATTATAACAGAAAATTTTTATTTGACAAATTAAATTAACAGAGTTAATATTATATTGTAAAGTAAAAAGTAAAGGTGAGGGTATGAAAGTAGAAAATAATAAGAAAATACTTAGTTATTGTAAAAATTTTAATAGAATTATGAATACAGATTTTTTAGAGGGAGATAATATTTCTTTAGAATTAGTTAAAATATATCATGATTTTATTTTTAGAATAGATTTAGATAATGAAGAAGATACACAAAATGCGATGGAAATAGATAGAATTATGGGAAAATATGTGGATGATTATAGTTTTAGAAAAACATTACAACAAGAAATGCGTTCAATTAGAATTAAAAGAAATGTTACAGATGTCGTTAGAGCAATTGTAGAAAGTATTATTAGTATATTTAGAAAGTATGAACTAGAAGTTACGAGAAAGATATATATATCTAAATGGATATAATTACTTGATTTTTAATGATTATTCCTTATAATAGATATAAGGAGAAAATTATGGAACAAAGTTTAATTTTGAGTGATTTATTAAAAAGAATAAATTTGGGGATTCTTAATAAAGAAAAGTTTTTAGCTAATCATTTTTATAAAGATTTAGCTTTAAATGAAATTAAAGAATATCAAAAGATGAAAGAAGATTTAAGGGCTTTAGTTTTATTAAAAACAGAATATTATAAAGGCCAAATTTATGATTTAGAAGATCCCGAAAGAGAATTTTTGGTGGAAATGATATTTGATAAGGGAATTTACTTTTATCGAGCAGTAGATTTAGAAAGTGGTTTAATTAGTTATTTTGATGGCAATTTTAATTGGTGTAGTTATATTATTTTTGAGGGGAAGATATTAGAATCTGAGATTAGAGTTGTAAATATGGAAAAGAATGAAAAATTAAATAGATAAAGAGAAAAATGGATTAAATAGACAGCTTGCTGTTTATTTTTTTGTTTTCTTTTGATATAATGGTTTTAGATTATAAAGGATTGATTGATATGAATTTTTTAGATAAATTTAAAATTAAGATAGATAATAAAGAACTTTTAGAGATGGCTTTAACTCATAGTAGTTATTCAAATGAACATGGGGGAGAAAATTATGAGAGGCTAGAATTTTTGGGGGATGCAGTTTTACAGTTAATTACAAGTGAATACTTTTATAATACTTTAAAAGTGGGGGAAGGAGAATTATCAAAGGTTAGAGCAAGTTTTGTATGTGAAGAAGCTTTGGCACAATATTCGAAAGATATAGGTATTGATAAATATATTAAAGTAGGAAATGGGCAATTAAAAGATGTTAATGATACGATTATCGCGGACTGTTTTGAAAGTGTTTTAGGAGCAATATATTTAGATAAAGGTTTTATGGTTGCTAAAGATTATGTTCTTCAAGTATTAACTCCTTATATTAAAGAACATCATATGTTTTTGGGAGATTATAAGTCAAGATTACAAGAATTAGTCCAAACGGATAGAAAAACATTAGAATATGTGTTAGTGAGTGAGAAGGGGCCTAGTCATGATAAAACTTTTGTTTTTGATGTGGTTATTGATGGAATAGTTTATGGTAGAGGTGTCGGTAAAAGTAAAAAAGAAGCTGAACAACAAGCAGCTAAGGCGGCACTTAATAAGAGAGCTTAAAGTAAAGGATGATTAAAGTTGTATTTAAAGAATATTAGGGCATTTGGTTTTAAATCATTTGCCGATAAAATAGATTTAGAAATTAAAAAAGGTATTACGGCGATTGTAGGGCCTAATGGTTCGGGTAAAAGTAATATTGTTGATGCAGTTAGATGGGTACTTGGGGAACAATCATTAAAATCTTTACGAGGAACTGAAGCAATGAGTGATATTATATTTAATGGTTCGGCAACACGAGATCCTTTATCTAGAGCGTATGTTTCTCTTTTGTTTGATAATAGTGATCATTATTTAAATAGTGAATTTAAAGAAATAGAAGTTAAAAGAGTAATATATAAAACAGGAGAAAATGAATATTATATTAATAATAGTAAAGTAAGACTTAAAGATGTTACAGATTTGTTTTTAGATACAGGAGCAGGTAATGATTCTTTTAATATTATTTCTCAGGGTAGTGTAATGGATATTATAAGTAATAAGCCAGAAGCAAGAAGAGTAATATTTGAGGATGCCGCGGGAGTTTTAAAGTATAAAAAAAGAAAAGAAGCAAGTTTAAAAAAACTTGATAAAACGCAAGAGAATTTGGCAAGAATTAAACTGGTAATAGAAGAATTAGAAAAAAGTGTTAAACCTTTAGAGAAACAAAGTGTAGTTGCCAAAAGATATTTAGCTTTAACAGAAGAACTTAAAAATATTGAAATTGCTTTAATTGCTCATGATATTTCAGAAATTAATATTGATTATAAGAAAATAAAAGTAGAAGTAGCAAAACTTCAAGAAGAATTAGGGAAGATGAGTTCTAATAATTCAGAAGATAATTCGAAATTGGAAAAATTAAAATTAGATGATTTAAAACTAAGAGAAGAGATTACAGCTAAAAATAATGAATATATTAAACTTACAGAGAATTTAGCTAGTTTGGAAGCGGAAAAGTTAGTGACAATGGAAAGAAAAAAATATGAAACTAACGAAAGTAATTTAGAAGAAGCTTTAATAAAATTAAAAGAAGAAGAATTAGCTTTAAAAAAAGATATGACAACGGAAAAGTCTAAATTAACAGATCTTATTAATGATATTAAAGAAAAGTCTATTGAAAAAGATGAGCTTGATAATAAGCTTATTATGGCGAAAGTTAAAAAGAATAATTTAAGTAATGATATAAATTTAAAAGAGAAAAATATTTTAATTTTAGAAAATAAAATTAATATTTTAGAAGAAAACATTAGTAATAATTCAAAAATGCCGAGTGCTGTTAGAAGTGTGCTTAATAATATGCGACTTAGAGGAGTTCATAATACAATTGGGAATCTTATTCAAGTAGAACAAGTATATAACATAGCAATAGAAACAGCTTTAGGTGGGGCTATTAATTTCTTGGTAGTAGAAGATGATAATAGTACGAAAGAGTGTATTAGTTATTTAAAAGAAAATAATCTAGGTAGAGCTACTTTTTTTCCACTTAATGTTATTAAGGGTAAAAATGTTTTAGATAGTGATATAGAAAAGATTAAGTACAATAATGGTTTTATTAATATCGCATCTAATTTAGTGAAATATGATAAAGAATATGATAATATTATTAAAAATCAATTAGGAAATGTAATTGTTGTAAGAGATATGGATGCTTTAAATGAAATAGGAAGAGTGCTTGGATATAAATATCGGGTAGTATCACTAGAAGGAGAAATATTGTATTCGGGAGGTTCTGTTACAGGAGGGTCAATAAAAAATAATAATAGTCATTTAAATGATAAATTAAAGTTGAGTGAATTACAGGAACAATTAGAAGTTACAAAAATAGAATTAGATAATTTAAGAAAAGAAGAAAGAGAATTTAATAATAATTATGGGGTTTTAGAAGATAAAACAAGTGAGATTTCTAAACAATTAATTAATTTAAATGAAATACTTAATACAAGAACTAATAAGATTAGAGGAATAGAAGAAGCTTTAAATAAGAAAGAATTAGAAATTAAAGGAAACGAAGAGATAAGTACTAATAAATTAGATCAAAAGTTAATAAGTATTTTGGAAGAATCTAATCAAGTAGCTAGTGAAAAAGAATTAGCTTTAAAAGAATTAGAAAAGTTAAAGAAACAAAAGTCTGAATTAGATGAAGAAATAAATGAAGTAGAAACTAAATATCGGAAGATTAATTTAGAATATAATCATGTTCAAAATAATTTAAAAGAAAAAGAAATAGAATTAGGAAAGTATGATGTTAAATTAGATAATTTACTTTTAGAATTATCGGAGAATTATTCTTTAACTTATGAATATGCTAAAACTAATTATGAGTTAGATTTACCAATTGATTTAGCTAGAAGTAAAGTAGAGGCAATAAAAAAAGAAATATTTAGTTTGGGAACGGTTAATACAGGTTCGATTGCGGAATATGAAAGAGTTAGTGAAAGATATAATTTTTTACTTAAACAAAGTGGAGATTTAGAGGAATCATCTTTGGAACTTAATAATATTATTTCAGAAATGGATAAAATTATGATTGATAAATTTAAAACTACTTTTGATTTAATTAGTAAAGAGTTTAATGAAGTATTTAGAAAGATATTTAAGGGGGGTAAAGGTAATTTAAGATTAACTAATCCAGATGATATTTTAAATACTGGGATAGAAATAGAAGCAGAACCTCCAGGAAAGAAATTAAAATCAATTGTTTTACTTTCAGGTGGAGAAAAAACTTTGACGGCGATTGCAGTTTTGTTTGCAATATTAAATGTTAAACCTAGTCCTTTTTGTATATTAGATGAAGTAGAAGCAGCTTTAGATGAAGCTAATGTAGATACTTTTGGTAAATATTTGCAAAGTAAGAAAGAGGCTAGTCAGTTTATTTTAATTACCCATAAAAAAAGAACGATGGAATATGCCGATGTATTATATGGTATTACAATGCAAGAGTCAGGAGTTAGTAAACTAGTAAGTGTTAATTTAGAAAATGTCTAGACTTGTCTAGATTTTTTTAATTAAAAAAGATAGGGTTACTATCTTATATTTCACGGTATTTAGATCTATTTTTATAAGGATTTTTAGGGTCAATTTTATCAACGAATAAGATGCCATTTAAGTGATCTATTTCATGTTGGAAGGCAACACTTATATCTTCTCTTACTCTTATTTGATACTTATTTCCAAGTTCATCATAAGCTTCAACAGTAATTCTAGCATATCTAGGGACTATTCCTTCAACCTCTCGATTGACGCTTAGACAACCTTCGCCTTCGCCAACATAAATCATTTCTTCACTGTGGCTAATTATTTTGGGATTAATAACAATGTAATTTTTAAATTCTCCTTCATCAAGTTCTTCTACAATGACAAATATTCTTTTGGGAATACCTGTTTGAATATAAGCAAGACCCATGCCAGGACGAAGAGAATATTTTTCACTATATTCGGGTATTTGACTCATAGTTAGATAATCTATCATATCATGAATATGAGCTTTATCTTCTTGGCTAAGTGGAAATATAACTTCTTTACTAGTTTCTCTTAATCTTTTATCTTTTTCGTCTAAGATTACTAAATCTGGTAACTTCATGTTCTTCACCCCTAAAACAAGTATTATTTTAACATAAAATTGCTTTTTTTTCAATTAAAAAGGAAGTTTTTGCTTCCTAGTTATTATTGTTATTGCCAAAATTCCAACCTGCACCAATGATAATTACAAGTAAAATGAATAAGACAATCCAGATAGCAGCACCTAAGCCATAACCACTAGTGTACCCAGCATAGCCGCCTCCATTATTATTACAACAAGGTTGGTATCCACCGTATCCACCACCGTAGTAACCATTGTTTCCATAGTAATACATATTTATACCTCCTTTATGTATCTATTATAGTTTACTCATTTGGGCGCTTTTTTGACATTAAAAATACCCTAATTTTTAAAATTTCTTTTATTTGGAAGATAAGTATGTTAAAATTAGAGTAGGGTGAACAGAGTGAAAAAATTGTTTTCAAAAATGGATATATGGTTATTAGTATTAATGTTCATATTTAGTATATTAGGACTGATTATGATTTTTTCAGCTTCTAGTGTTTCGACAGTTTTAAGATATAATGTTCCTCAATATTATTTTTTTGTAAGACAAGCAATATTTTTAGTAGTTGCATTTTTAGTGGGATTTTTAATAGTTATTAGAGTGCCAACATCAAAATATAAATATTTAACACCCTTTATGGTTTTAGGAATAATAGTCGCGTTAGTGGGTTTATTTGTTTATGGACGTATTACTAATAATGCGAGAAGTTGGTATGATATAGGACCTTTTGCTTTACAACCAAGCGAGTTTGCCAAATCAGTTATAATTATATTTATGGCTGTTGCTTATAGTAAGCTTGATAAAATGAAGACAAAGAATATTTATGTTTTTTTGTTTCCGGTGGTTGTTGCTTTAATAATTGCAATATTAATTGCTTTACAACCAGATTTAGGAACAGCTTTAATTATATGTGGAATTACTTTTTTTGTATTTATAAGTATTCCTTTAGTTAAAAGAAATATTATTAAAGTGTTAAAAATAGGAGTTGTATGTATTGGAGTAGGGCTTCTTGCTTTACTTTATAGTGGAACAGAACTACTTAATTCAAGGCAATTAAAAAGATTTGAATTTAGAAATCCTTGTTCAAGATATACAGAAGATACAGGTTATCAAGTTTGTAATGGGTTTATTGCGATTCATAATGGGGGATTATTTGGGGTAGGTTTAGGAAATAGCAGTCAGAAATATCTGTATTTGCCGGAAAGTCATACTGATTTTATTTTTCCTATTATAGTAGAAGAATTAGGATATGTTACAGGGGTATTATTAATTTTAGGTTATATGATTATGCTTTATAGAATACTTAAAATTGCAAGAGAAGCAGAGAATTTGCGATTAAGTATTTTGGCTTATGGAGTATTTTTATATTTACTTATGCATATATTAATTAATTTGTTAGGTATTTTAGCTTTAATACCTTTAACAGGTGTTCCTTTACCACTTCTTAGTTATGGAGGTTCCTTTACCGTTAATGTTATAATTATGTTATTTATGGTAGAGAGGGTATCTATTGAAAATAAAACTATTAAAGCTAAAAAAGAAATGGCAAAAATAACTAGTTAAGGGCTAATCTTTGAAACGTTTGATTTTTTATAGTCTCCGTATAACACCAACAGCAGTGGCAATGCTGTCGTGTTCAATGTGAATTCGAGTGGCTACCTCAACAACAACCGCGTGGATAACACGAATGGTGTGCGCCCAATATCCTAAAGAAACTCATATACTTGATTAAGGTTTAGTATAGTAGAATTAGGATACAAGATTAGTCCTAAGTTTAGACTTAAAAAAATAATGCTGATATTATATATCTTGTATATATAATTGTAACAGCATTTTTATTTTGTTTTTAAATATTTAGGAGTATCAGTTCGACCTAAGAGATAGTCGGCGGAGATGTTGTATTTTTCACATATCATGTATAGGAAAGGGGTACCAATAAGACTTTTACCTTTTTCATAGATAGACCAAGTTGGTTGGTCAATATTTAAAAATGTTGCTAATTTAACTTGCGTTAATTTATTTTCTTTTCTAAATTCTTTAAGCCTAATAGAGCATTTGTTTAAGTCAATATTTTCTATAGTTTTAATTGGTTTATCTGTTAGACCTAATAAATAATCTAAAGAAACTTTGAAATGATTGGCCAAAACTATTAAATGTTTAAGAGGAATAATGTTTTCTTGAGTTTCATAATGAGTATAAGTAACTCTGGCAATTTTTAAAATTTTGGCGATTTCTGATTGATTTAAGTTATTGTTTATTCTAATGTTTTTTAAATTCATATTATAATTCATGATATATCGTCCTTTTCTGAATTTAATTTTCTCATTATATTTGGTATTTAAAAATTCTATGTTCAGAATATCTATATTTTTCTTGACTTTTGTCATTATTAATATTATAATTTTAGTATAAGTTAGAAATTTCTAATATGATTGATAATAAATCAATTATAAAGAAGGGAAGATTAATGAGAATAGAGAAGTTAAGTAAAGGAAAAAGTAAGAAAATAATAGTAGCTATAATAACATTACTATTTATAATGGGAATAATATATATAACAAATAGCAAAGCAAAATATCAAGTAACCAAAAGTATACAAATAGTTAATGGAAATGTTAATTATAGTTTAGCAGATTTAAATGTAATAGCATTAAAAGTACAAGATAGTAAAGGTAGTGAAAACTATACTTTAAAAGACGAAGTGCCAAGTGGAAGTTATGAAGTAAATACAAATAAAAGTTATTGTACAATTGGAAGTGGTACTACCCAATTGAAAAATATACCAATGGAATATAAAGATAATAAAGTATATATAGGAATAACTAAAAAGGGTACTAAATGTTATGTGTATTTGGATTTCAAAATTAATGCTTCTGAAGTAATTTTATCTAATAGAACTACAAATATTGGACAAGATGGATTTACAGATATAGATAAAGAAGAACATATAGATGGAAATAAAAAGTCCATATTATATTCAGATACAGATGATTTAGGAACAACATATTATTTTAGAGGAAAAGTAAAAGATAATTGGGTAAAATTTGGAAAAAATAGTTTGGGTCAGGATATATATTGGCAAATTATTAGAATAAATGGAAATGGAACAATTAGAATGATATACGCTGGTGAGGGCAAGCCTGCAACGAGTGATGGAGGATACACAACAAGTGGACAATCTGCGTTAATAAATAATTCTACAAATGTAAAGTATAATGATAATAGTGATAGAGTTGAATACGTGGGTTTCGAATATCAAATTGATCAAAAACATGGATTTGGAAATACTGCTACTAAAAGCAATGTATTGACTGTACTAAATGAATGGTTTGATAAAAATTTAAAGGATGAATTTAATAATGGAGATGGAAAAATAGATTCAAATGTAGGTTTTTGTAATGATAGAAGAAATTCAACTGATAAGACAACAGCATGGGGAAGTGAGGACGATGAAGGTGGAACTGGAACAACACAAACATACTATGGAGCATATTTAAGATTAGTTTCAGGAGGGAATGATTCAAGTTTAACTAATAAATCCATACCAACATTTAAGTGTAAAGAAATAGAAAAAGATTATTTTACTTATAAAAAGTCAGTTGGTATACCATTATCGAATCAATCTACTTTAGAAGGGACAAAAAGCCTAGAATGGCCAGTGGGATTAATAACTGTTGATGAAGTAGTGTATGCCGGTGGATTATATAATCAAGAAAATAAAGATTATTATCTTTACACTACATATGGATTTTGGACCATGTCTCCTGCCTTTTTTGATGCTATTTCCTCTCATTTTAGTTATGTATTTATAATGTCTACTGGTAATGGATCAATTGGTGATAATGCTCCAGTGCATACATGGGGTGTTCGTCCTGTAATAAATTTGAAGTCTGATGTAACAATATCAGGAAAAGGAACAATAGATTCTCCATATGAAATATCTTAAATATAAATTATAAAAAACTTGCCTAAGTTGCTCTAACTTTTTATTCTTGGGCAAGATTAAATTCCATGAGGGGATATTCTCCTCTTTTTTTGTATATTTTATGTCAAATATAATGGGGTTTTGTTGCTGATAAGATAGTATTTTGATATAATCATTTTGTGACCATGAAGGAGGCATTATGGGAAAAAAGTATGTATACCTTTTTAGTGAAGGTAATAAAGATATGAGAGATTTATTAGGGGGTAAAGGAGCTAATTTAGCAGAAATGACTTCAATTGGACTTCCTGTTCCAAGAGGTTTTACAGTAACTACTGAAGCTTGTAATAAATATTATGAAGATAAAGAAGTTATTGATGAAGCTATTAAGAAAGAAATTTATGATAAATTAGAAGAATTAGAAAGAATTACAGGTAAAACTTTGGGAGATAAGAAAAATCCTTTATTAGTTAGTGTTCGAAGTGGAGCTAGAGCTAGTATGCCGGGGATGATGGATACAGTTTTAAACTTAGGACTTAATGATGAAGTGGCTATTGGTTTTACAGAAGCAACTAATAATAGAAGATTTGTTTATGATTCTTATCGTCGTTTTATTCAAATGTTTGCAGATGTAGTTAAAGGTTATCCAAAGAGTAGTTTTGAACGTCGTTTAGATGAAATTAAAGAAGCTAAAGGTGCTAAATATGATACAGATTTAACTGATACTGATATGATGGAAGTAACAGAAGAATTTAAAAAAATTTATAAAGAAATTGCAGGAGAAGATTTTCCACAAGATCCGAAAATTCAATTAATAGAAGCTGTTACAGCTGTATTTAGAAGTTGGAATAATGAAAGAGCTATATATTATCGTCGAATGAATGATATTCCATCTAGTTGGGGTACAGCAGTAAATGTTCAAGAAATGGTTTATGGTAATCGTGGTAATGATTCAGGAACTGGTGTTGCATTTACAAGAAATCCGGCAACTGGGGAAAATAAATTATATGGAGAATATTTAATTAATGCACAAGGTGAAGATGTTGTAGCAGGTATTAGAACTCCAGAGCCAATTAGTAAACTAGAAACTGTTATGCCTGAAGTATATAAAGAATTTGCGAGAATTGCGAAAACTTTAGAGAATCATTATAAAGATATGCAAGATATGGAATTTACAATTGAAAATGGTAAATTATTTATGCTTCAAACTAGAAATGGTAAGAGAACCGCTACAGCAGCTTTAAAAGTAGCAGTTGATTTAGTTAATGAAGGAATGATAACTAAGGAAGAAGCTTTACTTAAAGTAGAACCTAAACAATTAGATAGTTTATTACATCCAATGTTTAATGCTGATGCTTTAAAGAAAGGTGAAGTTATTGCAACTGGTTTAGCAGCAAGTCCGGGGGCTGGAGCTGGTAAAATTTATTTTACAGCTGAAGAAGTTACAGAACATGCGAAAAAGGGTGAAAAAACAATTTTAGTTCGTTTGGAAACTAGTCCGGAAGATATTGAAGGAATGAATCATGCGGAAGGAATACTTACTATTCGTGGTGGTATGACTAGTCATGCGGCAGTTGTTGCGCGTGGTATGGGTAGATGCTGTGTTTCAGGATGTGGAGAATTAACTATTGATGAGGAAGCTAAAACTATTACTACAAAAAATGGTAAAGTATATCATGAAGGTGATGAAATTAGTTTAGATGGTTCAACTGGTAAAGTTTATGATGGCTTAATTAAAACAGAAGAACCAAGTATTAGTGGAGATTTTGAAACATTTATGAATTGGGCTGATAGTGTTCGTCGTCTAAAAGTTAGAACTAATGCGGATACACCTAAAGATGCTGAACAAGCAAGAAAATTTGGGGCTGAAGGTATTGGTTTATGTCGTACAGAGCATATGTTCTTCGAAGAATCAAGAATATTTAATTTTAGAAAAATGATTACAGCGGAAACTCTAGAACAACGAGAGAAAGCTTTAGAGGATATTTTGCCATATCAAAGAAGTGATTTTGAAGGATTATTTAGAGCAATGGCTCCTTATAGTGTTACTATTCGTTATTTGGATCCACCTTTACATGAATTCTTACCACATACTGATGAGGAAATTAAACCACTTGCAGAAGCTTTAGGGATGAGTTTTGAAGCATTAAAAAATAGAATTGATAGTTTAAAAGAATTTAATCCAATGATGGGACACAGAGGATGTAGATTGGCGGTTACTTATCCAGAAATTGCTAAGATGCAAACTAGGGCAGTTATTGAAGCGGCTATAAATGTAGGCAAAGAAGGAATTAAAGTAACTCCAGAGATTATGATACCTTTAGTTGGAGATGTTAAAGAGCTTCAATTTGTTAAAAATATTGTATGTGAAACAGCAGATGCTATAATTAAAGAAAATAATAGTGATTTAAAATATAAAGTTGGAACAATGATAGAAATACCTAGAGCGGCTCTAACAGCAGATAAACTTGCCGAAGAAGCTGAATTCTTCTCATTTGGTACTAATGATTTAACACAGATGACTTATGGTTTTTCAAGAGATGATGCTGGTAAGTTCTTAAATGATTACTATAAAAATAATATTTTTGAGAGTGATCCTTTTGCTAAGTTAGATACAGAAGGTGTTGGTTCATTAATTAAGATAGCTGCAGAAAAAGGTAGAAAGACAAGAAAAGATATTCATTTAGGAATATGTGGAGAACATGGGGGAGATCCTGCTTCAGTAGAATTCTGTGAGAGTGTTGGACTTGATTATGTATCTTGTTCACCATTTAGAGTTCCAATTGCAAGACTTGCTGCGGCACAAGCTGCAATCAAAAATGGGAGTAAAAATTAATAATATCAAGAATGCCTGTATTTAAGGAAAAAATGGGAATTTTATAAAAGAATAAAATTTATTCCTAATCATTATTTATTGATATTTGTATATAAATTAAAGACTAAAATGACTTATTCAGTCGTATATTTTAGTCTTTTTTATGTGATATGCGACAAAGAATTGGAGGTAATACAAATGTGATTAATATACAAAAAAACAAAATTATAAGATTTGTCACAAGGTTCAAGAATTGCTTTGCAAAACAATTTAGATTAATGATACAGGATAATGTATCAGACAAATTAGGAGAAGAACTATGACAAGATATGAGAAGGGGAAAGAAATCCTAAGGATGATAGAACTTTAGAAATAGCAAATATTTTAACCATATAAATTTAGTATAAAAAAGGTATTGACTTTATATATAAATATATGATATATTTTATATCGATTGGTACTCAGGAAACTTACGAAGCCCTGAGTCAATTTTTATTTATGAGGGAATATTATATGAAAGAATATAAACATAATGAAGAATTATTGGAACATTTAAAAAATAAAAATGTAATAATTGATGATGAGAATATAGCTTTAAATATTATAGATAATTATTCATATTATTCTGTTATTAACACATATAAATATGTATTTAAAAAAGATGATAATACATATTTTGAAAATGTTCATTTCAATGAAATATATTCTTTATATAATTTTGATAAAAATATAAGAGCTGTATTTTTAAAGTATGCTTTAGAATTCGAATTAAAAATAAGAGGTGTGATGGGAAATATCATCGCTAAGAATTATGGGATTAAAGATTATCTTAACAAGAAAAATTTTGATGAATTAGCAAATGAAGATAATATAAATGATTTAATTGATTCTATCAATATGAAAACAGATAAAAATAAAGGTAAGCATCCAGCTATTACGCATTATGATCAAACTTATGGTTTTATACCTCCATTTGTTGCAATTAAAATATTATCTTTTGGACAAATAAGTAGATGGTATGGATTATTAAAACAATCAGATAGAAATGAAATAGCTAAAAAATTTAATGTATCACCAAAATTATTAAAGCAAATTCTTATTAATATGACATTAGCAAGAAATATTTGTGCTCATTCTGATAGATTATTTTCTTTTCATAGTAAATTTTTTATGACTTTTAGCTTAATAGATAACACATATAAAGTAAATAACAATTCAACTAATTTATATATGTTAATTAGAAGTATGGAAAAATTCTTAAATGAACAAGATTACAATGACTTAATAAATTTGATTAATAAAGAGTTTGATAAGTTAAATGAGTCTATTAAATCAATAGATGCTAGAATAATTTTGAAAATCATGGGATATCCTAATGTATAAATAATACTGATAATTCATATAATATTATTGATTAGTATTTAAGAAACTTACGAAGCCTTAAGTCAATCTACCTAATTTCTTTTAAGAGATTAGGTATTTTTGTTAATTGGTGATTGTGATATAATTAATTTGTATGTTATTGATGAAATAAGTCTTTAAAGAAGATTTATGTTTAAATATCAATTACATTCCGAACTTGACTGTGGTACAAGCTGCAATCAAAAATGGGAGTAAAAATTAACAATATCAGAATATCTTAAGAGAATAAGGAATTCTTTTTGATAAAATGTATATATTATTAGTGTATACTATTTGACATTTTCATAAAAATATAGTATATTTATATTGCACTTGAAAAAGTGTGAAAATGTTTCTCGCTTCCGGGTGGCTAGCGAGTAATAAATAATCCCGGTCGACAATGTTTCTCGCTTCCGGGTGGCTAGCGAGTAATAAATGATCCCGGTTGAAAATGGAGAATAACTTCATCATGTGATGGGGTTTTCTTTTACTTTATGATATACTTTTTATGGAGTTGATGACAATGAAAATAAAAACAGGTTATTTATATCACATCAAAGATGAATTTTTTGATGTCGTTAATGATGAAAACTTAATGCAAAATCATGAAAGAGGAAAGAAAAGACCTACTTATTTTACAATTAAAGATAAAGATATTTTATGGTTTATTCCAATTAGTTCTAAAGTTGAAAAATATAAGAAAGTAGTTGATAAGAAAATAGAAAAATATGGTTTTTGTAATACAATATTAATTGAGAAAATCTTTGATGAAAATTCAGTTATTTTATTACAAAATGCTTTTCCGACTTTAGAAAAATACATAGATCATGTACATACAATAGATGGCAAGCCAGCTAGAGTTCCCGAAAAATTAGAAAAAATAATACTTAAAAATTTTAAAAATTTAATAAAGCTTCATAATAGAGGAATTAAAGTTTTTTTCACGGATATAGATAAGCTAAAAGAAAAAATGTTAGAAGAAATAAAATAAATTTAATATTAAACATTATTTATTGATATTTGTATATAATTAAATGGAAAAATCACTAAACATTAAGAATGTAAAAGAAGAACTATGACAAGTTTAATGCTTATCAATGATGTAAAATGTTGACTTTATGTATAAATATATGGTATGCTTTATATTGAGTGGTACTCAGGAAACTTTAGAAGACCTGAGTCATTTTTTATTTATGGATAAATATTATATGAAAGAATATAAACCTTACAGCCTTGATGGAAATAAAATTACTATAACAAATCTTGATTTGAGTCACGATTTTAAATTAGTTAGCAATAAATTGAATAAGATTGCAGATGAGTTTTTATCTTTAGTTAAATAGCATTTAAATTCTTGGATAATCTTTTTATCAGGATTTTAGATAAGTTGTTGGCAATGAAAAATAAGTAATTTTCTTTTGCTTTGTATTTTGGAAAATAAATATAGCATGCAACTAAAATTATTTACTTTTGGGCTAAATTGTGGTATTCTTATTTTAAGTAATATGTTAAATATTTAAGAGGTTTTGCTGAATGGAGGTTTATTATGAGCGATGCTGAATATAGAGAAGAAATGAATGATATTGAATATAATATTACATTATATAAGGGAGTTTTGGAAGTTTTAAAACAATTTTTGATGGGTAAATTGGGAAAGCTAAAAGCATTAGATAAAAGTATAGATAGAATATTAGAAGCTAGTAATTCTGATATTAGAGGGGTTAATTTAAATAAGGCTTTAAAAATTTTAGATGATAGAAAAGCTTTTATGGTTAAATCAGTTAGCAGTTATTCTGTTACTAAAGCTATTGAAGACTTTTTTGAAGAAAGAGGTTCTTTATCTTTAAATGATGGTGATGTTGATGAGATTTCAGTGGAAGCTCAAAAAGATTTAATTGAAACATACAGAAATTGTCTTTATTTGTTAGTTAATGAATTAGATAAATTAGATAATTTAAGGGAAAGTCAGGCTCGAGGGGGAAGTGCTGAAGAAAAAAGTGTTGAAGAATTTCAAAAGCCTATTATTGAAGAAGCTTCTATTTCAGATGATGACTTTGAAGAAGAATTTATTGCAACTCCAAATAAAGAGAATGTTCCATTAATTAAAGGTACTCTCGAAGAAAAGAAGGCTGGAGCTTTGGAATATTTAAAAAATAAAATAAATGCAGGAAATGTTGGGGAATTAACTCCAGATGAACAAAAATTACTCGCGGATGGTTTTAGTGATCAACAATATCTTCTTTACAATACTTTTGATTTAATAGAAGCTGGAATTAAAATTCAAAAAATTGCGGAAGAATTTAATAAGTATCAAAGAACTTCAAGTTATTTAGGACCATCTTTACATAGTTTATATTCTTTAGCAGAGTTAATTTATAATAATTTGCCTAATGAATTACTTAATGGTCTTCCTACTGATTCTGAATCTCGTTATTCTCAAGATTTAATAAATACTGTTAAAGTTCATGAATCTTTAGAAACTTACAAGTATTGTTATGATATTTATATGCGTTATTATAATAATATGTCTGAAGAAGAAAAAAATGCGATTAAAGCTAGTTTTAATCAATCATTTGGAGTATTTAAAGATACTTTTAAATTAGATGATTTTACCATAATTACACCAGAAGAATTAAAGAATTTAGTTAATCAAAAAGTTATAGAAAAAATGGTAGAAGCAAAAGAAAATTATATGATAGATAAAGAATTTGTTTCAGATAATATTAATTATGCTTGTTCATATATGGATGAAAAAGAAATGGTTGGTATCTATAAAAGAGTAGTATCTAGCTTGGATAATCAAGAGTTAAATAGTGATAAAAGAAAAATTTTACAAAAGAATTTTGCTTTGACGATTTTGAAAAAAATGAATCTAAAAAATCTTAATGCTGAAGAAATAAATGCTAAATTAGAACAAATAATGAAAGAATATTTAGAAGAAGAAATGTTATTTGAGATTTCCGCTGAAGAATTATTAAAATATAGTAAAGCTCAAAGTAATAATAATCAGTCTAAATTTTTTGGCTTTGATAAATTAAAACAGACTTTAGCTAATATGCAAAACAAATTGAATAAACAAACTAAACAAGATGATTCTACGATGAGGAGATAGAATGCAGGAAGATTTTAATAAATATATGCTTTCTTTTAAATCTCGTTCCTTAAAAGATAAACAAAACATTGTTATTGAGCAGTTAAAAATGTTAGCTATTTTGACTAATTCTATGTGTAAAGAATTAAATGTTGATAATGAGATATTGCTTAATAGAGAATTAATTGATATAAATAAAGATAATTATACAGAAGATGATTTTGCCGAAGCTTTAATTGTTTATATTAATTCTATTCAAAATTCTTTATGTGATTATTGTAATAAGTTAGTTAGTGTAAATGATAATTTTTAAGAGAAGTATTTAGGATAAGATTTAATCTTGTCCTTTTAATATGTCTTTATTTGTGATACAATTATAATGGTGAGTTAAATGACGAAGAAAGTTGAAAAAAAAGAAAAATCTAAGGAAAAAGATGTTAAAACTATTAAATTATATGAGGCAATATTTTTTGGGATAGCTTTATTATTACTAATATTTGTGATATTAGTTAAGTATGTAACTCCTAATATATAGAGGTGATATTTATGCAGAAAGAAATTAAATTAAAAACTTTTTTAATAGTCCTTGCGATACTAGTGTTGTTAGAAGTTCTTATTATGTTGGTTTTTATACCATTAATAAGACATAGTGAAGAAAAAAAGGGTCAAGAAAAATATTGTGATATAGCAATTTGTACAGAGGATAAAACATCTTGTTATGCCTTTAAATTAGATAATGATAACAATACAAAAATTATATGGCGAGGAAGATGTGATAACTATAAAAAGTAGGTTTGGCTTGTAATTTAGAAGAAAATTTGTTAAAATGGTGTATGTACTTAAGAAGGAATGATTTTAAGATGCGTTATTTGGGCTTGGATTTAGGAACTAAGACGTTGGGAATGGCGATAACTGATAAAACTAAAACTTTTGCGAGTATGCTTAAAGTAGTTAGGTTTCAAAATGAAGATTATAAGCAAGCAATAACAGAAGTTTTAAAAGTAATAGAAGAAAATGATATAGAAAAAATTGCTTTAGGGTTACCTAAAAATATGGATAGTTCTTTAGGCTTTGCAAGTGAAAGAAGTTTAAATTTTAAGAAGTTATTAGAAAAAGAAACAAGTATTCCAATTATATTAGTTGATGAAAGATTAAGTACAATTGAAGCTGAAAATATTTTGTTAGAGGCTGATTTAAGTAGAGGAAGAAGAAAAAAAGTTATAGATGGTGTGGCAGCACAAATAATTTTAGAAACATTTATAAAAATGGAGGAGAATAAAAATGAATAAAGAAAAGGGAAGAGTTTTTACGATTACGGATAATGTTGGTAAGACGGTAGAGTATGAGATACTTTTTACGTTTGATTCTGATGAAACAAAGAAAAGCTATATTGTTTTTACAGATAATACGACTGATAAAGATGGAAGTTTAATGACTTATGCTGCAACTTATGACAAAGATGGAGAAAAATTAGAGTTAAGAGATATAGAAACAGAGAAAGAATGGAATTTGATTGAAACATTATTAGCACAGATTGAAGATAAAATTGGAGAATAAAATTAAGAGGTTGTATGAAAAAAAAGATAGTAATAATTATTGGATTAATTATAGTATTGGTGGGAGTATTAATTGGGGTATATTTTTATGGATTATCACCGGTTTCGAAGGAAAGTAAAAAAGTAGAATTTACAGTTGATGCAGGAACAAGTAAGTTAGAAATAGTAGATAAATTAAAAGAAGCGGGATTAGTGAAAAGTAAGTTTTCATTATATATATATGTAGCTTTAAATCGAGGTTTAAACTTACAGGCTGGTGTGTATGAATTATATACAAATATGAAACCTACCAAAATGCTTGATAAAATTAATAAGGGCGAGATTAAAGAAGAAGATAATACTTTTACAATAACATTTATTGAAGGAAAAAGAATTCCTGATTATGCGAAAGTAATCGCGGATAAAACGGATAGTACTCAAGATGAAGTATTAAAAATAATGAGTGATAAAGAATATTTACAAGAATTAATTAATAAATATTGGTTTTTAAATGATGATATATTAAATGAAAAATTATATTATCCTTTAGAAGGGTATTTATACGCGAGTACATATGATGTTTATAAGGGAAGTACGGCAAAAGATATTATTGAAAGAATGCTAGATGGAACAAATAATATTCTAGAAGAATATAAAGAAGAAATTAATAATTCTAAGTATTCTGTACATGAAATTCTTACTTTAGCTAGCATTGTAGAATTAGAATCTTCAGGAACTAAGGAAAATAAGACGACAAATGATGATCCAAAGAAAATGGTCGCGGGAGTTTTTCTTAATAGACTTAAGGCAGGAGATTCGCTTGGTAGTGACGTTACTACTTATTATGGAGCTAAAAGAGATTTTACCACTGAGTTATATCAGTATGAAATAGATGATTGTAGTAATGGTTATAATACACGGGGAACATGTAATATGGGAAAATTACCAATTGGACCAATTTGTAGTCCTAGTAAAGTAGCGATAGATGCAGCAATAGAGCCAGTTAATCATGATTATTATTTCTTTGTAGCAGATAAATTTAAAAATTTGTATTTTACTCATAATAATGTTGAACATAATCAAATGATTAATAGTTTAAAATCTCAAGGAGTATGGTACGAATATTAATGGAGATGAGTTTTAGTGAAAGAATTAATTTTAGAAATGGAAGAATATGCCTCCGAGCATAATGTCCCAATAATTGAAAAAGAATCTATTACTTTTATTATGAAAATAATTAAAGCAAATAATATTAAAAATATATTAGAAATTGGAAGTGCAATTGGATATTCATCAATTTTAATGGCAAGTGTTGCACCAGATGTCACAGTTACAACTATTGAAAGAGATGAAACACGTTATATGGAGTGTTTAAAAAATGTTAAAAAATGTAATTTTGAACAAAAGATAACAGTTGTTTTTCAAGATGCTTTAGAAGTTAATTTAAGTAATGTTAGTTATGATATGATATTTATTGATGCTGCTAAAGGGCAATATACGAAGTTTTTTGAAAAGTTTAAATATTTCTTAAAAGATGGGGGAATAATCATATCAGATAATTTAAAATTTCATGGACATGTAGGAAAATCAAGTGAAATTGAATCTAAAAACTTGCGAGGATTAGTAACTAAATTAGAGGATTATATTGTTTTCTTAAAAGAAAATAAAGAATTTGAAACTAATTTCTACGATGTAGGAGATGGTATCTCGGTGAGTGTTAAGAAAAATGAAAAAAAATAAGACTTTATTATTAGTTAATAATTTAAATATTGTTGATAAATTAAAAGATGAAAGAGATATCTCTTTCCTTTTTCCATTAGAGAAATATACGGTAGGCTTTCCGAATACTTTTAAATTGGATGATATTCCAGAAAAAGGGTTTATTTTTGTTAATCGAATTATGGATAATAAGACTATTGAGGAATTTAAAAAAGTGCTTAGGAATTTACCAAATAAAATTGAAGGAATAGTATTTGATGATATTGGTGTTTTAAATGTTCTTTTAGAGTTAAATTTAAACATTAAAAAAATATTATTTTTAAATCATTTAAATTGTAATTATGAGAGTATTAATGCTTATTTAAATTATGTTCAAAGTGTAGTTGTAAGCACCGACATTACTTTTGAAGAAATAGATGAGATATTAAAAAAAGCAATAAAACCAGTTGTTTTATATACTTTTGGTTATATTAACATTATGTATTCAAGAAGAACTTTAATTACGAATTATAATAAGAATTTTAAGCGAAAAGTTAAGAATAAAGCTCAACTTGAAGAAGAATTAACTAAAAAGAAATTTAATATTTGGGAATCAGAATATGGAACGGTTATATATACAGAAAGTCCTTTTAATGGGTTATGTTTAAGAAATAAAGATAATGTTTTATATAATTTTATTAATACGGTTTTTTTAAGTGATGATGAAGTTATAAATATATTTAATAGTGAAGATAATTTAGAAAGTAAATATCCATATAAATATTTGAGTGAAAGAGGAACAATATTTAAGTTAAAGGAGGAAGAAAAATGATGGAATTACTTGCTCCCGCAGGTTCTTTAGAAAGACTTAAAATTGCTTATCTTTATGGGGCTGATGCAGTTTATATTGGGGGATACAATTATTCTTTAAGAGCTAATGCGATTAATTTTAGTATAGAAGAATTAAAAGAAGCAACAAATTTTGCCCATAGTTTAAATAAAAAAATATATGTAACTGTAAATATTGTTTTACATAATAAAGATATAGAAGGTTTAAAAGATTATTTACTTACTTTAGAAGATATGGGAATAGATGCAGTAATTGTAAGTGATATTGCGGTTATAAATATTATTAGAAAGAATAATATTAATTTAGAAATACATTTATCGACACAGGCTAGTACGCTTAATTATGAAGCTGCTTTGTTTTATAAGAATTTAGGGGTAAAAAGAATTGTATTAGCAAGAGAAGCAACTAGAGAAGATATATTAATAATTAAAGATAAAACAAGTTTAGATTTAGAGTGTTTTATTCAGGGCGCTATGTGTACAAGCTTTAGTGGGAAATGTGTTTTATCTAATGTAGCCACAAATAGAGATTCTAATCGGGGTGGTTGTGCACAAATATGTCGTTGGACTTTTAAAATAGATCAAGAAGATGAAATATTTAGTATGACACCTAAAGACCTTAATATGGCAAAATATTTAGAAGATATGATTAATATTGGGGTTAATTCTTTTAAAGTAGAAGGAAGAATGCGCTCGGTATATTATATTGCAACTATTATTTATGAATATAGAAAATTACTTGATAAGATAAAAAGTAATACTTTAACTAATAAAGACATATTATATTCTAATGATATTATAAATAGATGTGCAAATAGAGAAAGTGTGCCACAGTTTTATGATAAATTGCCGACAGATAAAGAACAATATTATTTGGGAAGAGATGAAGTATCTAATCAAGATTTTTTAGGAATAGTTTTAGATTGTTTGGAAAATAAAATTCTTTTAGAACAAAGAAACTATTTTAAAGTTGGAGATATTGTAGAATTTTTTGGACTAGGATTTGAGCCGATAGAAATGACTATTAAAGAAATATATGATGAAAATGAAGAATTGATAGATGTTGCTAGACATCCCAGAATGCATGTTTATTTAAAAGTTGACACAAAGTTGCCAAAATGGACAATGATGCGTTTAAAAATATTTGACAAAAAGGACTATTTGTAGTATTCTTTTGTAGATATTGAAATTGTGAGGAGATAATTTGATGAAAAAAGAAAATGCTAGTGTTGTTTTAACTCCAGAGGGCTATTTAGAGCTTGAAGCAGAGTTAATTGATTTAAAATTAAATAAAAGACCAGAAGTTATTAATGCTTTAAAATATGCTCGTAGTTTAGGAGATTTATCGGAAAATGCCGATTATGATGCTGCGCGTAATGAACAAGCTCAATTAGAAAGTAGAATTAAAGAATTAGAATATAAACTTGAACATTGCGAAATTATAGATAATAAAGATAAAGGAGTAGCTAATGTTGGTTCAACTATTGTAATTGAGTATGAACCAGGCGATGAGGAAGAATATAAACTGGTTGGTTCTTTAGAGGCTGATCCTTTTGAGAATAAAATATCTAATGAATCCCCAATAGGTAAGGCGGTAATTGGACATAAAGCAGGAGAAACTGTTTCTGTAGAGAGTCCAAATGGGGCTTATGATGTTTTATTAAAGAGTGTTAAATAGTATTGTTATTTTAGATTTAATATGCTATAATACTTAAGACCCAATGAAAGATAATCCGCTTTAATTTTAGTTAAATGATTATTGGTTAATATATTTAGAGAAAGGATGTGCAAAATGGCTAATTTAGTTGATAAGATTAATGAACGTCATGTAAGAAGCGACATACCAGAATTTCGTGTAGGGGACACTGTACGTGTTGATGTATGGGTTAAAGAAGGAAAGAAAGAAAGAATCCAAGCTTTTGAAGGCTTAGTAGTAGCTAAGAAAGGTAGTGGGGTTTCTGAAACATTTTCAGTAAGAAAGACCTCTGGAGGAATTGGAGTAGTTCGTATTTTCCCAGTTAATGCACCAACTATTGACAAAATTGTGGTAGTTAAAAAAGGTATGGTTAGACGAGCTAAACTTAATAACTTTATTAAGAAAATGCGTAAAGAATATCGTGTTAAAGAGAGAAATTAATGTTCTCTTTTTTTATGGTTAAATATGAAATAATTAATAAATGGTGGTTATTTGTTTTTATTTTAGAGGCTTTATTTTTTTAATTTTGAACAGAAAAATGTAAAGTAAATATAATAAAATAGTTGAAGATTATTTAAAAACGTGTTACTATTAATTCAGATTTAAGTAGGGTGATTAGATGAAATTTTTAAAAGGAATGTTACCATATATAATAATTATAATTGTGGTAGTATTTGTTAGAAGTTATATTATGACACCAGTTAGAGTTAATGGAACTAGTATGTATCCGACTTTAGATGGGGGAGAAATAATGCTTCTTAATAAATTGGGAAAGATTGATCGATTTGATATTGTGGTATTAAAGTTAGATGAGAAAGAAGATAATCTTATTAAAAGAATTATAGGACTTCCCGGTGAAACTGTAGAGATTAAACTGGGAGCTATATATATTAATGATAAAGAATTAAAAGATAGTTTTGGATATGGAGTTACATATGATATAGATAAAGTAACTTTAGGGCAGGATGAATATTTTATATTAGGTGATAATAGAGGGATTTCACTTGATTCGCGAGTTTTTGGAACTATTAAAAGAAAAGAAATAAAAGGAACAACAAACTTTATAATGTATCCTTTTAAAAAGTTTGGTAAAGTAAAATAAGTTTTAAAATAGTCCATGGTAATGGACATTTTTTTAGAAAGTAAATACTTTAGTATTAAGTCATAAATGATAGAAATGATTTTATGTAGGATGGATATTTTAGAAAAATGGATTATGAATGTTATTAAGAGTTGAACAGGACATTAATGATAAAGTAGGTGAGAAAATGAGAACATTAGATAATACCATAAAATATTATGAATTATTAATGATATATAATGATACTTCGAAATATAAACATTATAATTTGCCCGTAGGATTTCATTATGAGTTTTACCAAAATGGAGATGAATACGATTGGATAGATATCCACATAGAAAGTGGTGAGTTTACTAGCATAGATTTAGGAATGAAATATTTTCATGATTTTTATGATAGTTTTTATGGTGAATTAAATAAAAGATGTCTTTTTATAATAGATAATAAAACTGGTGAAAAAGTTGGAACTGCAACTATATCATTATTGAAAAATAAGGAGTTTGGTTGTAAGGCCGCGGTTGATTGGGTGGCAATTAAAAAATCATATCAAGGGAAACATTTGGCTCGACCATTGATATCTAAATTTATAAGTGTTGCAAATGAATTGGGACATGATAAATTAATTTTGCATACACAAACTACTACTTGGTTAGCAGCAAAACTATATTTAGATTTTAATTTTGAACCATTAAATATTAATGAAATAACTGGATGGAGAATTCTTAAAACATTAACTAATCATCCTAAATTAGAGAACTTAAAAGTTGTAAGTAATGATATAATTTATGATAAAAGAAATATTGAAATTGAAAAACAATTAAGAGAAATATATAATACAGATGATTTTAATTATTCTGTTTGGTATAAAAACGGACTTCATAATGTTTATACTTATTGTAACGGTAAAACATATGAATATGAATATTTTGAAGATAAAAACAAAATTAGATTAGAAGAAGTTATAAATAAAACATATGTTAGGTAGATATTATGCTTTAGAATGATTTATGGAAACAACATCATAAGCTCTTATAAATAAAGATATTGTTAAAAAAGTTTTTTAAAAAATCATAGATTGGAGATGAGATAATGAAGAAATTAGAAGAACAAAATAATTTATTAATATATAAAAATAAAGATGGCGATATAGTTGTTGATGCAATCTATAAAAGCGAAACTTTATGGCTGACACAAAAAGCTATGGCTAATATTTTTGATTGTTCTATAGATAACATATCTTTGCATTTAAAAAATATATTTAAAGATAATGAACTTGATGAAAAGTCAGTTGTCGAGGATTCCTCGGTAACTGCTTCAGATGGAAAAAATTATAAAACCAAAATATATAATTTAGATGCTATAATTGCAGTAGGTTATCGAATTAATTCTAAAAAAGCTACTGAATTTAGAATATGGGCAACTAAAGTGCTTAAAGAATATATGATAAAAGGTTTTGTTTTAAATGATGAAAGATTCATTAATGGAAACAAATTCAGCACACAATATTTTGATGAATTACTAGAAAGAATTAAAACTATTAGAGTAAGTGAAAGAATGTCTTATCAAAAAATTACTGATTTGTTCATTGCAACATCATCCGATTATAATCCAAAAACTGAAGAAGCGTACACTTTTTTTAAAGTTGTGCAAAATAAATTGCATTATGCGATAAGTGGACATACAGCCGCGGAATTAATTTATACAAGAGCTAATGCTAATAAAGAAAATATGGGGCTTACTAATTGGAAAAATAGCCCTGATGGTTTAATATATAAATATGATGTTTCTATAGCTAAAAACTATTTAACTGAAGAAGAGTTAAATAAGTTAAATCGTTTAACAATAGCCTTTTTGGATTATGCAGAAGATATGGCATATGAGCATACAGTTATGACTATGAACGATTGGATAAAGGTAACGGATAAATTATTAAAATTTAGAGAAAAAAGTATTTTGACGCATTCTGGTAAAATAACCCACAAAGAAGCAATTGATAAAGCTGAAAGTGAATATGAAAAATATAGGCTAATCCAAGATCAAAAATATATATCTTCTATGGATGAATTTTATAATAAATATCTTAAAGAAAGCAGTGATTCAAATGGAAAATAATATGATGATTCTAAATGGTAGCAATATTGGCATAAGTAAAATTGAATTAGATGAAAGTGATTTAAGAATTATTGATAAATCTGGTATATATTGTTTCCGAGTTTTTATATATTATAATTGGAAAGAAATCGATAATATAAAAACTGGTGAAAAAGTAGAAATTAATTTTAATGAATATACATTATCAGAGAATAATGAGTCGGCATTAATTTGGCCAACTAATTCTTATGTGAAAAAAGTAACGAATGATTTTTTAGGCTTTTATTTTCATTTTGAAAATATTTCAGAAACAATTACTTATATGAATCAAAGAAATGCTTTTGATATTGTACCTAGTTCTCTTGAAGTTAAAGTTTTACTAAATCATAAAGATGCTAAGAATGGTTCTATTATCTATGAAATTTAATTCCATCGAATTTGATGAATTTAGAAAAATTAAAAAGAATTTTGAAAAAAAATAAAAAAACTTAAAGAAGTTAAATAATTTATGGAAGTGATAAAAATGAATGAAAATAAGACAAATATTAATTGGTATCCAGGACATATGGAAAAAGCTAAAAAATTAATGATGAAGGAATATCAAAACATTGACCTTGTTTATGAGCTTGTAGATGCGAGAATTCCGAGAAGTTCTAAGATTAATAATATTTATGATATAATTAGAGATAAGCCAAAGATATTAATTATGGCTAAAAAAGATTTAGCAGATCCTATAATGTTAGAAAAATGGCGAATATATTATGAACATTTAGGTTCAAAAGTAATCGCGGCTAATTTAAATGATGATAATGATATTAGAAATATTATTAATACAACTCATAGTTTGATGGAAGAATTACAAGCTAAAAGAGAAGAAAAAGGAATGAATAAAAAGGTAGTTAGAGTACTTGTGGTGGGTATTCCAAATGTCGGAAAATCAACTTTGATTAATAAATTAGCGGGAAGAAAAGTTGCTAGTACGGGTAATAAACCAGGAATTACGAAAAATTTGTCATGGCTTAAAACTAATCATGGGATATTGTTATTAGATACTCCAGGTATTTTATGGCCTAAGTTAGAAAATAAAGATGTGGCACTTAATTTAGCTTCTTTTTCGGCGATTAAGTCAGAAGTATTAGATGTTAATGAAGTAGGAGTGCATATACTAAATAAATTAAATCATTATTATCCTAATAAATTACGAGAAAGATATGAAATTGAGCCAACTAATATGGACCTTAATATAGAAGAAGCTTATAATATAATAGGAAAGAAGATGGGGGCTATTAAAGGGGGAGAAGTTGATTATGAAAGAGTTAGTAATCGTTTAATTAATGATATAAAAGATGAATATGTAAAGGAAATTGTGTTTGATAATGAAATCTAATCTTTTAAAATATGAAAAAGAATTATATAAAAATAATATTACGTTAATTGCAGGAGTAGATGAAGCAGGAAGAGGGCCTTTGGTGGGACCGGTGGTGGCCGCGGCAGTTATACTTCCTAAGAATTATAAATTAGAAGGACTTAATGATTCTAAACAATTAAGTGAGAAAAAAAGAGATGAATATTATAAAATACTGCAAAAAGAAGCAGTTAGTATTGGGGTTGGAATAGTAAGTGCTAAAGAAATAGATGAGATTAATATTTTGGAGGCAAGTAGAAAAGCGATGTATATAGCACTTAATAATTTGGATATAAAACCAGAATATATTTTAAGTGATGCGATGAGTTTAAATGATATAGATATTCCATCTAAGCCTATTATTCATGGAGATGCACTTTCATTATCTATCGCGGCAGCTTCAGTTATAGCAAAAGTAACGCGAGATAGTATTATGTATGAATTAGATAAAAAATATCCGGAATATAACTTTAAAAAGAATAAAGGTTATCCTACTAAAGAACATCTTTCTTTAATTAAGAAGTATGGGATTAATGAAGAATATCGTATGAGTTATAAACCAGTTAGAAATGTATTGGAGGAAGTAAAAAATGAAAAAGAAAATATTAAAGTTATGGCAGAGTAGTTTTTTTAAGAATTATTTTATTTTGATTACTTCTTTTTGCTATTTAGAATTAGTTTTTAGATTAATATCTAAGTTAGAAATACTTGATTTAGCCGAAATAAGAATATTTTTAGGGCTTAATATTATGGCATTAGTACTTAGTTTTATTATTAGTTTTTTTCCTAAATTAATAGCTAAAATTTTTAATGTAATATTTATTTTGTTTGTAAGTATATATGGAATAGCGCAGTTGGGATTTAAAAATTTTATTGGGACATTTATATCAATTCAAACTAGTAGTCAAGCAGGGGCAGTTATTTCCTATTTTTGGGATTATATTAGAAGTTTTGAGATATGGTTTTATTTATTATTAGTGCCATTTATTTTATTAGTTTTGTATTATATATTTTTAGATAAGAAAGTTACTTTAGATATGCCTAAAAGAAGTAATAAAATACAAATTGCAACGATTAAATGTTTTCAGATACTTTTGATTATCTTTTGTTTTTTTGGCTATTTTGTGAGCTTAAAAGCCGATTTTATGCAAAATAAGACTCAGGCTTTAACTAGTTATGATTTATTTAAAAAGCCTACTAATCCAAGTTTAGTAGTTAATGATTTTGGTTATATGGGTTTTGGAATTTTAGATATTAAAGAACATTTTTTCCCAGGAAAAGAAATAGATTATGAAGTTAGTTATAATCCAAATGAAATACCTAATACTAATATTGTTTTACCAAATGAAGAGGAAAATAAGTTTGTTCCAAGAGCTCAACTTACTATTAATAATGATGATTGGAAAGATATTATTAGTAATGAAAATAATGCAAATAAAAATACTTTAAATAAATATTTTATAAGTAATGATATAACTTATACTAATCCTTATACAGGAATGTTTGAAGGTAAAAATTTGATATTAATCATGGTGGAGTCGGGAAGTAATATTATGCTTAATGAAGAGTTGTATCCAAATATATATAAACTATATAATGAAGGTTGGACTTGGGAAAATTATTATTCACCTAGAAGTACTTGTAGTACAGGAAATAATGAAATGTCAGGGATGACAGGTTTATATTCTATATTTAATAATTGTACGGCTAATGTTTATCGAAATAATACTTATTTTGAGAGTATTTTTAACTTATTTAATGATAAAGGATATTATACTAATAGTTTTCATGATCATGTTGACCAATATTATTATCGAACACAGATACATAAGAATATGGGAAGTAGTAAATATTATAAAGTAACAGATATGAAAATTAAATATGGACCTAATTATGGGGATTGGGCTAGTGATGATGATATGATGAAATTTTATTTAGAAAGATTGGATGAAAGAGATGTAAATGTTCCATTTATGTCTTGGATAACGACTGTTACAACGCATATGCCATATTCGTCACTAAGTACTTATAATGATAAATATATAGATATGATGCCTGAAGAATACTCTAAAGATGTTAGAAGGTATATGTCTAAAATGAAAGAAGTAGATAATGCGATTGGAACTTTAGTAAATGGTTTAGAAGAAAGAGATATACTTAAAGATACGGTGATTGTTTTATATTGTGATCATTATCCTTATGGTATTGCTAATAAGAATTTGACTCCGGCTTTAGGTTATGAAGTAAATGTAGATAATAATGTTGATCAAGTACCATTTATTATATATAATCCAGATTTAAAGCATAAAGTTTATGATGAATATTCAACTTATGTTAATGTTACTCCAACAGTGGCTAATTTGTTTGGACTTGATTTTGATTCAAGGCTTTATATGGGTAGTGATATATTAAGTGATGAGTATAATTCTATTGCAGTATTTACGGATGGATCTTGGAAAAATGAGTTGGGTTATTATGATGCAACGGCAAATAAAATGAACTATTATACAGAAAAAGTGTATAGTGACGAAGAAATACTTGCAATTAATGAAGAAATAAGTTTAAAATTAAAGATGAGTAGTTTAGCTATTAAATCTAACTACTTTAACTATTTAAATAAAAAATTAGATAGTTATGCCATTTCCACAGATTAGAAAGGAAAATTTATGAAAAATGTTGTGATAGTAGAATCACCTGCTAAAAGTAAAACAATTGAGAAGTATTTAGGTAGTGATTATAAAGTAGTATCAAGTAAAGGCCATATTAGAGATTTAGCAACAACGGGTAAATTTGGATTGGGTATTGATATTGAGAATAATTTTAAGCCTAATTACATAGCAATAAAGGGTAAAGGAAAAGATATCGCGGCTTTAAAGAAGCTTGCTAAAGACAGTGATAAAGTTATACTAGCAACCGACCCTGACCGAGAGGGAGAGGCTATATCTTGGCATTTGTACGATGAACTGGGACTTAAAGATGATAATTATGAACGAGTAGTTTTTAATGAAATTACGAAAGATGTAGTTATTAATTCAATTAATAATCCACGGAAGATAGATATGGATTTAGTTAAGTCTCAAGAAACAAGAAGGATGTTAGACCGGATAATTGGGTTTAGATTAAGTAAACTTATGCAAAGAAAAACTGGGGGTAAAAGTGCTGGTAGAGTTCAAAGTGTTGCTCTTAAGTTGATTGTTGATAGAGAAAGAGAAATACTTGCTTTTGTGCCAGAAGAATTTTGGACAATTGAAGCTGATTTTAAAGATTTTACCGCAGAATTAGAAAAATATCATAATAAAAAAATAACTATTCATAATGAACAAGAAGCAGATGATATTTTAAATAAGCTTTCAAAGTCATTTAATATTGTAAAGATTGAAGAAAAAGAAAAATTAAAGAAACCACGAGATCCATTTAGAACTTCAACTTTACAACAGATGGCGGCTAATCGGCTTAATTTTTCATCAAGTAAAACAATGCAAATTGCCCAAAAGCTTTATGAAGGTATGAATATTGGCTCAGAAACAGTTGGTTTAATTACTTATATGCGTACTGATTCAACACGTTTTAGTGAAGTATTTGTTAATGATACGAAAACTTATATTAAAGAGAATTTTGGGGAAGAATATATTGGAGGAGTAAAAGCGTCTAAAGAACCTAAAGGAGCTCAAGATGCTCATGAGGCAATTAGACCAACAAGTATTATGCGTACTCCTGAAGATATAAAACCATATTTAAGTGATGATGAATATAAATTATATCGTTTGATATATATACGTTCGCTTGCTTATTTAATGAGTAATGCGAAAACTTTAACAACATCAATTGATTTAGAAAATAATGGATATTTATTTAAAGCAACGGGAAGTGTATTAAAGTTTGATGGTTATTTAAAAGTTTATAGTGAATATGAAGAATCAGAAGAAAAGGCTTTACCGGATTTAAAAGATAAAAATGAAATAACAGCAAAAGAAATTAATAAATATCAACATTTTACTAAACCGGCTCCTAGATATACAGAATCAACTTTAATAAAAGAAATGGAAGCTTTAGGTATAGGAAGACCTAGTACTTATGCGACAATCATGAAAACAATTAAAGATAGAGGTTATGTTACTATTGATGATAAAAAGTTTATTCCAACAGAGATTGGGTTTGAAACAACGGATAAGTTGCAAAAATTCTTTAGTGATATAGTAAATGTAGAATATACGGCTAATATGGAAACTGAATTAGATGAGATTGCTGAAGATAAATTAGATAATGTAGAAGTTTTAAGAAAGTTTTATGATGAGTTTGCACCTTTAGTAGAGAAGGCTTTTAAAGAAATGGAGAAAAAAGAACCAGAAAAAACTGGAGAACTTTGTCCTGAATGTGGTAGTGATTTAGTGGTTCGAAAAGGTAAATTTGGAGAGTTTGTTGCTTGTAGTAATTATCCTACTTGTAAATATATTAAAAAAGAAATTAAAGAAACTTCAAAGGTGGCTATATGTCCTAAATGTGGGCACGATATAGTTGAGAAAAAAACTAAAAAGGGAAAGATATTTTATGGTTGCAGTAATTATCCTAAATGTACTTATGCAACATGGTATCCTCCAACAGGAGAAAATTGTCCAAACTGTAATAATTTACTAGTTACAAAAAATAAAAATATTATATGTGAGGAATGTGGTTATACTAAATAATCACATTTTTTAAATGGAAATATTTAATTGTAATTAAATAAGATATATGTTATAATCTTTAAAAGAGGAGAGTTGCTATGTCTTTAAAAAAAGAATATGTTATGATTGCTATATGTTTTGTTTTAGCAGTATTTATTACAGGTGGTGTGGCTTATTTGGTTGTGTCAAATGTACAGAATAAGGTAGTTAATGAAGAAACAACAGATAAAGATAATAATACTAATAATAATGAAGAAGAAAAATTGATTGATGGAGTTAAGTTTGTTAATGCGACTAAACAAAATAATGAAATTAGGGAAAATTTTGAAGTTATTATAGATGGACAAAAACATGATTTAGAATTAAATTTTTTGTATAATAATGAAAATGATATGGAAAGAGTTTTAGGATACTTTGGAGATTATGAAGTATATTTAAATAGTAATGATGAAATTACAGATTCAAGTAAAGATAAAATATTTAATGTAGATGTTATAAAAAAGGAATTTACCAAAGATAACTTTAAGTTTATTGAAGGTAATGATGGTAAAAAATATTTATTAATAATAGGTAATTCTAAAGGTTTATTCGCGGATAATCTTTATGTTTTTAATGATAAATTAGAATTAATATCGAAAGATATACCATCAATTGAAGTATGTTCAAAAGATTGGTTTACAATCCAAAGTGGTTATACTTTTTATGAATTAGAAAATGGTGTTAGTCCTTGGTATCAGGATACTTTAAATGTTTGTGATTCTAAAGAAACTTGTAATGTAGTGTTAAAGATTGAAAATAATAAAATTTATTATTTAGCTCCAATAGTTAATTTTGATATGGATAGTAGTAATACAGATGTATTAGAAGAGAGAATATATACTATAAATAATGATGTTCTTAATTATGAAGTTATAAATAAATATGTAATAGTTAATGGTAGTGGAAATATGTGTTAAGTTTAAGTCCTAATTGATAGGACTTTTTTTAAAATATTTTTTTGATGTTTTTAATTGAGAGCCAAACAATTAAAATAATATCAATAATTTCAGCGATTACTAAAGCATACATACCTATATGACAAAAAGATAGAATAGTCATGGTAAGTAGTTTAGTGGAAATAGTGATAATGGTAATGAACATACAGACTTTAAATTTGCCACAAGCTTGTAAAACACTTTGTAAGGGTCCTTCTAGATAAAATAAAACAAAGAAGGGAGCAAGTATTTTGATATAATTAGAGCCATTGGTGGTATTATATAAAGTTAAGAGTAAAGAATCACGGAAAATAAAAATGATTGTCGAAAAAAAAGTGCCAACGATTAAAGATAATATTAAAGCTTGATGGTATCTTCTTTTGACCATTTTGAGGTTATTATGATAATAAAAGCGAGATATTTCTGGGAGAAGAGAAGAGGATATCGCTTGAATAAAAAAAGAAGGCATAGCAAGAAGAGAGATGGAATAAGCATTATAGGCGCCATATTCATTTAAAATGTAATTCATGGAGTATCCCATCATAAGAAGAATATTAGTAAGAATAATGGGTTCAAAAAAGAAACCAATGTTACCAATTAGACGGGATGAAACAGTGGGAAAAGATATTCTTAAGATTTCTTTAGAAGTGGCAAAATCAGGTTTTAAATCCTCTTTGTTTATAGTAAAATTTTTGGGTAAAAAGAATAAGAAAGTTAGAATAGATATAGTTTCAGATGCAACACTTAAAAGAATTAGACCCATCACAGCATGAGTTATGCTTTTGGCTATTAAAGGGGGAATAATAATGAAAATTAAGATTATTCTAATTATTTGTTCTAAAATATTAGAAATTGTGTGGGGAAGCATTTTTTGTTTACCATAAAAATAACCTTTTAAAATACTTGATAAAGAAACAAAAGGAAAGGTAAAAGCCATCGCCATTAAAAGAATACTACATCTTGAGTCATGAAGAAGAGTGTTGGCGATAAAATCTTTAGTGAAATAGACAATACTTATCATAATAATATTAATAAAAATAGTTATAAAAGTGGCATTAGTTAATATTTTTAAGCTTTTAGTTTTAGCTTCGCTAATTAATTTGGATATAACTATGGGTAAAGATAAAGTGGCAATGGTAAGCATTAAAGAATAAGTGGGCATAACTAAAGAATATAAATTAATCGCGGTAGTTCCAACCATTCTAGTGTAAATAATTCTGATTATAAAGCCTAATATTTTAGTAATGAAACCACCTATTAAGAGAATAAAAGTAGCACTTAAAAATTTATTTTTCATTGCATCACCTCTTTAAAAATAAAGATATATATTATATAATAAATATATATTTTAGAAAGAAGTTTTATGACTTAGTGAGAAGGGATTAAATGGAAAATAATTATAATGAACTTAAGTTTAAAAGTTTAGAAGATTTATATGAGAGAATATTACCAGCTTTAAAATCTAAAGTTTTAGAATTAAAACATGATGGTTATAGTTATATACATGAAGAAGATGTTTGGAATTATTTAAAAAATTATAAATGGGGAACATCTAGAGATTTAGATTTAAGTTGTATGGTTAATGATATATTTAATATTGATAAGCTTTCTTTAAATGAATTTGTAACGGATATGATTAAAGATTATCATCGAAATATTGAACAAGAGGAGATGTAAGATGGTTAAAAAAATACAAGAAGAACCTATAACTTTTCAGATGGTTTATGAAAAGATTAGACAAAATATTTTAGATACTAATGAATTATTACAGATAAAAGAAGCATATAATTATGCAGCTAAAAAACATGAAGGGATGAAAAGACTTAATGGAGAAGATTTTATTACCCATCCTTTACATGTAGCGGATATTGTTAATAGTTTAAATGTGGATGCAACGACAATTATTGCGGCTTTACTTCATGAAGTTATGAATAATGGAGATACTTTATTAAGTGAAGTTGAAGAAAAATTTGGGGCTACTGTGGCAACTATCGTGGATTCAATTACCAAGATAAATAAATTAGAGTTAGTTGATGATTCAGAATATAGTGCAATTTATCTTAGAAAAGTTTTAGTAGGTTTGGCAACAGATGTTAGAGTATTATTTATTAAACTAGCGGATAGACTTCATAATATGAGGACTAATTATGCAGTTAATCCTAAAAAGCAAAAAGATAAAGCTTATGAAACACAGGCAGTTTTAATACCTATTGCACATAGATTGGGGATTAATTCAATTAAAAGTGAACTTGAAGATCTATGTTTATATTATACTAAACCAGATGTATATAAAGATATTTTAGAAAAGTTAGAGGAAACAAGAGAAGAACTTAATGATTCTTTAAATGAAATGATTGAAAGTATAACAAGTATTTTACAAGAACAAGGACTTAAGTTTAAAATAAAGGGTCGAGTTAAAAGTGTGCATTCCATTTATAATAAGCTTGCAAAAGGAAAAAAGTGGAACGAAATATATGATATATTAGCTATTCGCGTTATTTTAGATGAAGTAAGTGATTGCTATATGGCTGTAGGACTTGTTCATGCGAAATATAGACCAATTCCTAAACGCTTTAAAGATTATATTGCGATGCCAAAAGCAAATATGTATCAAAGTTTACATACGACAGTTTTTGGGGTTGATGGGCATTTATTTGAAGTACAGTTTAGAACATTTGAAATGGATGAGTTTGCCGAGAAAGGGATGGCTTCGCATTGGTCTTATAAAGAACATGGAACTAAGAAAGTGCAACATATTATGGAACAAAAGTTAGAGATGTTCCGAAATTTAATTGAAACTAATGAAACACAAGATGATGTTTCTTTTGCAAGTGATGTTAGTAGTGATATGCTGGCGGAAATGATATATGTTTTTACGCCTAAAGGAGATGTGGTAGAATTACCAAGAGGGGCGACTCCAATTGATTTTGCATACCGAATTCACTCAGATGTTGGAGATAAAACAGTCGGGGCAATAGTTAATGATAATATTGTACCTTTAAATCATGAGCTTGATAATAATGATATTGTTAAAATTAAAACTAATAATACGGCTTCCCCTAATAAAGATTGGCTAACTTTTGTAAAAACTAGTCAAGCTAAAAATAAGATTAAATCATATTTTAGTAAACAAGAAAGAATATTCTTAACAGAAAAAGGAAAAGATATATTAGAAAAGGAACTTAGAAAGAAAAAATTATCTTTTGGGGATGTTTTAAATGATGAGAATATTAAGAAAATTACAAAAGAATTAAAACTTAAAGATTTAGAAGATATTTATTTATCAATTGGAACTCTTAGATATACCGCTGGTTTTATTATTGGACTAGCAAGTGGGTCTAAAGAAACCGTGGAAGATGCTTTAATTGAAAAAGTTAATACCCGAAATATTACCCCAAAAGTATATAAAAATGATATAATTGTAGCAGGTATTCCAGAGATTTTAGTTAATATTGCTAAGTGTTGTAAACCAGTTAAAGGCGATAATATTATTGGATATATAACAAAAGGTCAGGGAGTAACAGTGCATAAAAGTGATTGCTCAAATATAAGTGATGAAGAAACACGTTTAATTGAAGTTAGTTGGAATCCTAATAGTGATGCTTCTTATTTAACCGATTTATATGTTTTAAGTGATAATAAGAAAAATTATCTTACGGATATAATCACGGTGGTAACTAAGAGAAATGCTTATATTGATTCTTTAAAAACTAAAGAATATCCTTCAAGTTATGCTTATGAATTAGTAATTAAAGTTAAAAATAAAGAAGAATTAGATATGGTGATAAGAGATTTAGATAATTTAACATATATTATTGAGGTTAGGAGAGGAAAATAATGCGTGTAATTGTTCAACGAAGTAAAGAAAGCAGTGTGGCAGTTGATAATAAAGTTATTGGAAGTATTAAGTCTGGTTTAGTTGTTTTGGTCGGATTTACAGAAGGGGATAATGAGGTTATAATTGATAAAATGGTCAAAAAGATTGTTAATATGCGGATATTTGATGATGAGGCAGGAGTTATGAATAAATCTATATTAGATGTGGGTGGTTCTATTTTATCGATTAGTCAGTTTACTTTATATGCAAATACTAAGAAAGGTAATAGGCCATCATATATTAAAGCTTTAAATGGCAGTGAAGCAATTAAACTTTATCAGTTATTTAATCAAAAATTAAGGCAATTTGTAATAGTTGAAACGGGAGAATTTGGAGCAGAAATGCTGGTTAAAATAACTAATGATGGACCAGTTACTATTGCAATGGAAGAATATGAATAAAGAGATAATAAAAGAAGAGTTACTTAAGTTTGGAAATTTAATTCAGGATAAAGATTATTTTTTAAAGTTAGGAAATAGATTAAGTAATCTTTATCTTAATAATTTTAAAAGTAAAAAGAATAATATAAATTTTAGAGATTTAAGATTAGAAGATACAATTTTAGAATTAGAAAAATATATTATTGTTCCTAGAGATTATTACTATTTAAAGTTTGAGATGATAAATAAATTAAAATTGGCACCTCGTTCCTGTATAGAGTTTGATTTAAAGGGATTAGTGACTAGTTTATGGATTAGAGGGGTCGAAAAGAAAGTTCCTTATGGCACGACTTTAGAAGAAATATTAAGTTTTGTGAAAGATAAATATCATTTTAAAGAATTAGATGTCAATGTTAAAATGGTTTATGATAAATTATATTTAACATCATTAATATATAACTATGCTTTTAAGAAAATAGAAGAAAAAGATGCGTTTATCGCGGGTATGTTTAGGAATGCTTATTATGATTTACTTTTGGTTGCAGAGAAGAATATATTTCGACAAAATAACTTAGATGAGATAAAAATCAGATAAAATACATCCTTTACAAGCAAGAAATAATTTGTTATAATTCTTTTTACCTTTCATATAATAAAGGTTAGAAAAGGTGAATTAAAAATGCTAAAAAATAAGACTAAAAGTATTAAGTGTGAAGAAGTAGTTTTGTATAGTAGTTATTTAGGTTTAGATGAAGATTCGCAGTATATTAGATATTTAATTAATAATTTAACTAATTTATTTATAGAAAAAGTAAATAAAATAGGGATGGCTAAATTAAAAGATGGGAATTTTAATTTAGATAGTTTAAGATATTCTAAAGAAGAATTAAAAGTTTTAGGACCATTTGCTAGAGATTGTTTGGACTTTAAAAATAGTTTTGTTATCAATCTAAATAATAAAGTATTTTATTTAGATAAATATGGGGTAATCGTGGGAGATGATGCTTCTTATTTAGGGAAAAATATTTTGGAAATACCAGAATTATGGGAATATACTATATTATTTAGAAAACAAATATTTATTTCAAAGATATATCAAGCAATTAAAGAGAATCTTAATGTTGTGAAGAGGGATTATGCGAAAATATTTGAGTTTGTAAATGAAGAATATTTAAGTTATGAAGAAAACTTTAATAATTTAACTAAAGGTTTTAGTTTTCCTAAAGATAGTTTAGTTAGAACAAGGTCTTTACGATAAATTTTAGAAATAAAACTGTTAATCATTAGTTAAAATTTCACCGATTTATAATATAGATAACAAACAAAGGTGAACTTTGTTTGTGGGAGTATTTTAAATTATGAAATCTAAAAAGCAAGGGTCAAAATAAACTCGCTTTGCTCGCCCTTGCTTTTAATCTTTCATTTCTTTCTCTTAAAACTTGTTCTAATTGTTTTTGATTATCTATTCTTAATTGTTCTTTTTTAACTGGATCTTGTCTATGACCTTCAACTTGCTTTGTTTCATAGAAGATATTATAGTATTTAACTCTTACAACTTTTGTTAAAACATTTTGATAGACCGTTATTTCTGTTCCTTTATATATTTGTTTAATAGAATTGTCCTTATCCAATATTTGATAGTAATTATTATTCCAAGAAATCATATTACCATTAAGGATAGTTCTTTTATCTCTAATACATAATATATTAGATAAATCTATATTGTCCAAAGGAACAAAAGCAGTATCTTCTTCTTTAGGTTCATAGGCATATTTATGATTAAGATAGTTACAGTAATAATCATTAAAAAATTTATTTAATTCGTCTATAGATTTAATGCTATATCTAGTAATATCATTGATTAATCTATTTTGAATAGTGTTGTTCCATTTTTCAACTTTGCCTTTAGCCTGAGCAGTATTAGCTGCGATAATATTTATTCCTAAATCTTCACACATATGACCAAAGTTAGTTAATTCACCATCCTTAGGATTAATTAGTATAGTATGCCTATCACAGTAAATATTTTCAGGAATACCATATTTAGTAACTAAAATTTCAAGCATATGAACATAACCTTCTAAGCATTCAGTAGGCATAAACCAACCGCATAAAGCTTCCCCAGTGGCATCATCAATAGCTAAATGTAGGGAAGATTTTCTACCATTTTGAAACCAATCATGTGGTGTACCATCAATCATAATTAAAATGCCTCTTTGTGGAGAAGGCTCTCTTAATGGATGGGTTTCATAATTTTTATTGAAGCATTTATGCTTGATAGGTTTAATCCAATTAAACTTTTCATATAAAGATTCATAAAATGAATAACTTCTAACTTTAAGATTATTATCTTTAACTACATGAATCATCTTTTTATTGAAAATAATATCTTCGTGGTAAATATCCATAAATTGTTGTATACTAATAACTGGATATTTATTCTTAAAGTTCTTAATAAATTCAATTTCCTTTGTCGAGGGAGAATTATTAGAAGGTTTATTTGTTAAACCATGAACTAAAATAGAATCAATATCCTTTTCATTTAGTTGTTTAGAAAAGTTTAATAACTGTCTTTTAGTAAATCCAGTTAAAGAAGCAATTTGAGAATAAGAATAGTTATTTAAACCATTAAGTTTATCTTGAACAAGTTTTAATGCATATTCTTTATTATGCATATATAAAATATCTCCTTTCAAAAGAGATATTATACAGCATAATTTTGGTGAAATTTCTAATAATGATATGGTGAAATTTTAAAAAAGGATTAACA
>CANRIB010000001.1 GCA_947630575.1 uncultured Bacilli bacterium | reverse complement strand
TTTTGTTATCATAATTTATTTCACCTCCTTTTGGTTACAACTAGCATCATAACATAAAGAAAGTGAAATATTTGTCGAACCATGTCTTAAATATTTGTTTTTGTTCCTGAATTTTAAAAAATATCCAAAAATAACGAAAAGCACAGTAATTTTTCTGCACTTTTCTATGAGGAGAAATACTCCTCGCATGGAATTTAATCTTGCCTAAGAATAAATTTAGAGCGACTTAGGCAAGTATCTTTTATCATAATTGAACAACAAATGGGCTACCTGTCGTCCCACTTCCTGTAAATTTAGTATCAGCCTTCAGATTTATTACTGGGCGCACACCATATGTGTTATACACAGGATTGGAATTAAGACAACCATTTGAATTTACATAAAATACACGAGCATTGTAAGAACCATCTAGGCTACAAGGCGACATGGTCCAATAATCAGCCCCTGTATATAACCAATAATTTTTATTATCAGTGGTTAATCCGCCTGCATATACCACTTCATCTGCTGTTATTAAACCAACCGGATTTGTCAATGCTCTATTCCCTTGTACTAATCCTCTTCTTGCATATAGATCATTATCTTCATCTGGACAAGTAAATATTGGTTTTTCTGTCCTATATACTCTTATATATGCTCCATAGTATGTATATGTTCTTCCTGTTCCACCAGTATTATCGGTGCTTGTTGCAAATGAAGTTGTACTTGTTCTATCTCCACAGAATTTAGCATTTATGTCTAATTTACTTGCATAAGAAGCCAAAGACTTGCCACTACCAAAATTGTTATTATAAAATGTATTCAAAGTATTAAACATATTTGAAGCTGTATCATGTCCATTTCTACTTCCTAATGTATACTTTAATCCTACGTATTCTGCTTCAGAATATGCTGAATTAAATGCTGCATTGCTTCCATAATTTGCAGCTGTTCCTGTCGCTCCTGCACTTGTTCCATTATATATTAATCTTATTGTTCCATCGCCATTAATCCGAATAATCCTCCAATATGTAGAACCCATCTTTACCCAGTTGTTAGCTACACTACCCCTAAAATAATATGTATCACCATCATAATCTTTGCCTTTGCACAATAATTTCTGTGATGCTTCTATATCACTTATTGTTGGAGCCGAATAAGCTGGACATCCAGAAGAACTTAAGGTTAACTTTAAATTCCCTAACGTTTTTTCCGATGCTGCAATTGCATAATCTAAAAATACATAACATTTTGTTCCTTTTTTAGTTATTCCTATATAAACTTTATTATCTTTATATTCCATTGGTATATTTTTTAATTGGGCAGTACTACTTCCAATTGTACAATAACTTTTTGTAGTATTAACTTCATAATCTCCAGTAGGTACTGTATCTGTAGGATTATATGTGTTGCTTCCCTTTGCACTTTGCACTGATAAAGCTAACACATTTAAATCTGCTAAACTATAATTAACATTACCATTAACTATTTGCACACTTTTGGTTACTTGATATTTTGCTTTGCTATTTGTTATATATATTATTCCTATTGCTAATACTATTATTGTTATGAATAATATAATTTTCTTATTCTTCCCTTTACTTAATTTCTCTACTTTCATTATCAATCCTCTTTCTATGATTATCAATCATATTAGAAATTTCTAACTTATACTTAAATTATAATATCACATATACTAAAAGTCAAGAAAATTATGACTATTTCTGTCAAATATTATTTTTAAAAACTATATATGAGAAAATTAAAATCGGAAGTGAACAAAATGAATTATGGAGAAAAATTAAAAGAATTAAGAGAATATAATGACTTAAACAGAAAAATCAGTCAAAGAGAAGTTGCCGAAGCTATTGGTTTAAAAAGAAGTGCATATAATCAATACGAACAACAATATGACATAATCCCAGTTAAAAGATTAAGCCAAATTGCCGACTATTTTAATGTTTCAATTGATTATATTTTAGGATTATCAAATTTAAAATCTTATTCCCATTTAAATAAAGGCATTAATCAAGAATTAAGTCAAAAAAGATTAAAAGAATTTAGAAAAAATCAAAAATTAACCCAAGATAAATTAGCTAAAATCATTAATGCTGACCAATCAGTAATAGCAAATATTGAAAGAGGAAGAAATTTAATTGCCACCCCATTTTTATATGATATATGTACTAAATATCATATCTCTGCCGACTATCTTCTAGGTAAAATAGACCAAAATCCACTTTAAAAGCACCCCCAAAGGATGCTATTTTTTCTTATTTTTATTCTTCTTCTTTTTATTATTATTTTTTTTCTTATTTTTCTTTATATCTTTCTTAATATCTTTTAATTGATCTCGATATTTTTTCATAATTTCAAAAGAATTATGATATGGTTTTTCTAAATCTGGAAAAGCCTCCAATAATCTATTAGGAAAAGTTTTAAATCCCTCAATAGATTCTTTTAATTTCTTTTCAAATATAATTGGAATCATCGCCAATTTTTCATTTTTAAGTTCTTCCACAATAATAATTCTATTTCTTAAATTATAAGCAACAATCGTAGAATATACTACATCTAAAACAAATAATACAAAAGTAATTATAGCCACTATCACCCAAAATTTATGACTAAATAAACTAAAGAAAAATCCTAACATTGGCATCGCAAGATACACTATAACAAGTGCTAAAACCCCAAAAGCAAAAGAATTTTTAAGACATATTCTCCCATTTAAATTATATGGTCTATCCGTATAATCCCACCATTTATTATGAAATATCTTCTCTAAAATAAATGAAGTAAAATATTCTAAAGCACTTGTAATAATCATCCCAAATACAAATACTACAACAGGGTCATTATAATATCTCAAAAGACAAACTAAAATAAGTAAAGCTCCAAACCCATAAACTGGAATTACTGGCCCACATAAAAAACCTCTATTAACTATTTTTTTAGTTCCTAAATAAATCCAAAAAACTTCAATAAAATATCCTATAAAAGAACATATAATAAATATTAAAAAACCATATACCAATATATCTATCATAAACTTACCTCTATCTAATTATAACAAACATTTTCTAAATAAACTACTCTTTTAACATATTTATTATTTTCTAACATATAATCTATTAGCATTAGAAAGGAACAAATATATGATTAATAAACAAAATTTATGGTTTATAACTCTTTTTTCTATTATCATGGTTCTTAGTATTTATTATTTAACTATGACTGATGATACTTTATCTACTTTAGAAGTATCTAAAACCAATCAAGAAGAACAAACTGAAGTAGTCGTTGCCGAAAGTGATACCATTATAGCCTTAAAAGTGGCCGGTGAAGAAGAAATGGTCACCAAAATTGAAGAATTAGAACAAATCCTTCTTGATGATACTGCAACTCTTGAAGAAAAAAATACTGCCTATGAAGAACTTCAAGAAATTAACAAAAATGAAAGTTCCAAAGAAACAATTGAAAAATTAATTAAAGATACCTATAAATTAGACTCTTATATTAGTATCGATAAAAACACGATTAAAGTAACCATTGCCTCCAAAACTCATGATGCTAAACTTGCTAATAATATCATTAGAAGTATTCAAAGCTTATATACAACCGATAAATATATTACTGTAAAATTTGATAATTAGGCCCTTTATTTAACCAAATTAAACCTTCTTTCATAAAATACACTAGATACATCATAAATGTGAAAGGAAGGTATATATGAAAAGAAGTATTTTGACTAAAAGAGAGCAAGAAATATTCAATTTATTAGTAAAAAATAAATCAACTAAAGAAATAGCCAATTCACTAAAAATAAGTGAAAAAACTGTTCGCAATCATATCTCTAATGCAATGCAAAAATTAGAAGTTAAAGGTCGAGCTGGAGCAGTTGTAGAATTACTTAAATTAGGCGAAATAACTTTATAATTTAATCTCCTCAAAAGGAGATTTTTTAAATAATAAATAAAATATTACATATATATTAATAGGTGAACAATATGCTTAAACGCGCTTTACAAAGAAGAATCATGGTTTATTCTCTTGCATTTTTAATTATTTCTATTCTTTACTTTTTTCCTGATAATACTACCAAATACCAAAGTACTACTAATTATATTAATGTAGATTCTACCCCTATTTATCTTCTAAATAAAGATAATTATGTTATTAGAACTACCCTTATTTCTAGTGAAAAAGATGCTATTCCCAAAATAAAAGAATTAATTGAAGCCCTAACCATTGGAAGCCCCACCAGTGAAAACGTCCCCAAAAATTTTAAACAAATTATTCCTAAAAATACTCGTATATTAAATATATCTCTTGAAAAAGGTTTATTAAAAATTAGTTTTTCTAAAGAATTTTTAAATGTTTCTAAAGAAAATGAAGAAAAACTAATTGAATCTTTAATCTACACATTAACCGAACTAAAAGAAGTTAAAGAAATCATGTTATTTATAGAAGAAGAAAAATTAGAAACTCTTCCTCAAACTAAAATTAAACTTCCCAACACTTTAAATCGCAGTTTTGGTATTAACAAAGTTTATGACATAACAAGCATTAAAGATTCTACTAAAACTACTATTTACTATATTGGTAAAGAAAATAATTTAACTTACTATATTCCTGTTACCAAAATAGATAACAAAAATAACAACAAAATTGAAGTTATAATTGAAGAATTAAAAAGTAGTCCCATTTATGAAACTAACTTAATTAGCTATCTCGCATCAAGTGTTGAATTACTTAACTACGAAACTTTAGAAAATCAAATATCTCTAAGTTTTAATAATGAAATATTTGATTTACAAGAAGAAAATATATCTGAAGAAGTTAAATACTCTATAGCTCTCTCTTTAAAAGATACTTTAAATATTGAAAATGTTATCTTTAAAGTTAATGACAAAGTTATTGCCACCATGAAAGAAGACTAATTTTTACTAACTTTAACAAATCTAATACTATCAAGTGATTGCTTACTTATCGGTTTATCATATATATCTGTTTCTACTTCTGATATATCTTCAATAAATTCATAACCGGCAATAACTTTTCCAAAAGCCGCATAATTACCATCTAAATATCCTAAACTTTCATTATCTTCTACACAAATAAAGAATTGACTACTTGCCGAATCCTTATCATCCGACCTTGCCATTGAAACAATTCCTTTATCATGTTTTAAAGGATTAGTTATCCCATTAGACGTAAACTCGCCTTTTATTTGCTCTTCTGATCCCCCCATTCCCGTTCCTTCAGGATCTCCTGTTTGCACCATAAAATCTTCTATTACTCGGTGAAATATCATATCATCATAAAAATGATTTTTAACTAACTTTTTAAAATTATCAACCGTAATTGGAGCAACATCAGGATATAATTCTACTAAAACAACTTTATTTTTATTAACGACTAATTTCACATAATTGGTTTCTTCTTCTGTTTCTTCATATTTATAATCTTCTATTTCTCCTGAACTTAAATCTTTACTGCCACACCCCACTAAAAACAAAGAACAAACCATTACTAACAAACTTATCTTTAAAATCTTTTTCATCATATGCCTCATCTCTATATTATCATTATACTCCCATAATTAATAATTGTAAATTATCTCATGAAAAAACCCTTAAATTTTAAGGGTAATTTATAAAATGGTGACTCCGGAGCGATTCGAACGCTCGACCGATCGCTTAGAAGGCGATTGCTCTATCCAGCTGAGCTACGGAGTCATAACTAGCTACTAGACATTATATCTTATTTTACCAAATTTTTCAAGTCTTTTTTAGCCCTTATTATTATTTACCTTTTTTCTAAGATTTATACTCTTTATCTACTTTTTCCTTTTTCTTGAATTTCTTCTGCTTCTATCTCTTGCATTAATTTAAAATCTACAATCTTAGCTCTTATTTCATTTTCTAAAATCTTCAATTTTTTCAAAAATTTTTCTGTTGCTTTTTTACTCAATACTTTTTCATATTTTCTAATCATTATTGCTCTTAATCTAGCAATTTCATCCAAAGCTTGCATTAAAGCTCCTTCCGTTGTCGTATCATCATCATTTTGCAAAGTAAGTAAATAGAGCTCTAAAATCTTTTTATATTTCTTATTAAAACTAAAAGCCACTAAAGTATTAATAATCTCCGGATTAACAATAGTCATTTCACTAACTTCCAGTTTATTTTTAATTTTTGGCACATATTTAAAACCTTTTATGGCACACAATGGCTCATCAAGTTCTAATTCTCTATCTATTTTTTTTATTGCAAAACTTTTCATCCCATCCACCTACTTTAATAAATCTGGTCTTTTTTCCCTCGTTACTCTTAACTTTTCTTGTTCTCTATATTCGGCTATTTTCGCATGATCTCCACTTAATAAAACCTCTGGCACTTTATAACCTCTAAACTCTCTAGGTTTAGTATACATTGGATAATCTAACATATTATTCTTAAAAGATTCATTAATAAAAGATTCTTCTTTAATAACTCCCGGCACAAACCTTGCTAAAGCATCCATTATTACTAATGCTGGTAACTCTCCTCCTGTTAAAACAAAATCTCCAATACTTATCTCCCCATCTACAAAATTAAGTATTCTCTCATCAAAGCCTTCATAATGCCCACACACTAAAATTAAATGTTTAGTTTTTTTCATAATACCTGATGCCACTTCATCATTAAATACTTGCCCTTGAGGAGTAAGCAAATACACTAAACTATCTTTATCTCTAACTGCTTCAATTGCTCTTACCACCGGTTCACACATCAAAACCATACCCGAGCCACCCCCATAAGGAGTATCATCAACTTGCCCATTTTTAAGTAAAGTATAATCTCTAATATTAACAATATTTATTTCAAGTAAATTATTATCAATTCCCCTTTTAATTATACTCTCATTAATATAAGCTTCAATTACTTTAGGAAATAATGTTAAAATATCAAACTTCAAACTAACTCACCAACTCTCGGTACCCATATCTCTTTTTTTTCTTTATTAATATTTTTTATAAATTCCCCTAAATAAGGTATATAATAATTATTTTTATATTCCACATATAAAAGAATACTACTTTTAGTTTTATAAATATCTATCACTTTTCCATAACTAATACCATTATTAACTATTTTAAAACCTTTTAACTCTTCTACCAATATTTCTTTATCATCTAACATTAAATCTTTTTTTAATATATAAACATCTTTTCCCTTATATTTTATAACATCATCAATATTATCAATCCCCACCAAAGTTATCATATCATATTTTTGATGCACTCGATAAGTATTTATTACTTCCCTTTGTTTTTCTTCTCCAATATAAATATTAAAATTAGGTTTAAATACTAATTCTTTCTTAAGAAAATCACTAATTATCTTAATCTCTCCCTTAAGTCCATGTGTATTAGTTATTTTCCCTAAATAAACATAATCCATATTAGTTATCCCTCTCCAAAACTCTAATCATTCCCTTATAATCCTTGTTTAATCCTCTATAATAGATATTATACTTTATTTTTGTAGGTTTGACAATTACATCTACTAAAATTTTCCGATACTTCTTATGTAAACCAATCTTTAATAATTTCACAAAATCATCCATCTTTAAAACAAAATAATCTTCATCCCATATCCCATTATTAAAATATCTATAAGAAACTTTATATTTAATATCTTTATCAATTATAGGTAATATTAAAACATGCGTAATATCTAGCCTAACTTCTAACTCTTGAATAACAAGAATATATACTTCTTCTTCACTTAAATGTATTTTATGTACTCTTTGATCTCCATATTTTTTCATAATCTTACCTATTTATCTCATAAAAAATTATACTAGCCGCGATTGACGCATTTAAGCTTTCACAACTTTTAGCAATAGGTATATTAATTAAACTATCACACTTCCTTTTAAGTTCTTCTCTAACCCCATTTCCTTCATTACCTATAATTAAAGCAATTTTATCATGAAAAGTAATATCTTTTAAGTTAATTCCTTTATTAACATCCGTTCCATATATTTTATAATTATCTTTTTTTAAGCTATCTATTATTAAAGCTAAATCACCCCTAATAAAATTTAACCCAAAAATCATCCCTTCACTTGCCCTAATAACTTTCTCATTATATAAATCAACTGTATCATTACTAAGAATAATCGTTTTAATATTAAAAGCTACGGCACTTCTAATTATTGTTCCTAAATTTCCTGGATCTTGAATATTATCTAATAAACAAACATTACCTTCAATTTTTCCATCCCCATTTTTTTGTACTACCCCAATTACCTTAGTTCCACTTACTTGTTTGGATATTTTTTTCATAATCTGAGTACTAACCTCATAAAAAGGAATCCCAGATGTTTCCCAAGCTTTATCATCACTAATAATTTCTACTACTCTTCCCGTTTTTAAAGCTTCTTTAAGCAAATGATCTCCTTCTACTAAAAATTTATTATTAATATCCCGATATTTTTTATCTTGCAATTTAACCCACTCTTTAACTTTATTATTATTTAAACTTTCTATTTTCATTAACTTCTTAACTCCTTTCTTGCTTCTTTATAATTAGGATAATATCTCTCGACCATTTGCCAAAACAAAGCCCCATGATTATGCTGATAAAAATGACACATCTCATGCACAATTACATATCTAAGCATCTCTTTTCGATATTTAATTAATTCTGAATTAAGTGTTATTGTCATATTTTTATAATTACATACACCCCATCTTGTTTTCATCTTTCTTATTCTTAATTTAAATTCTGGTGTTTCAATTATCTCTTTCATTTTTCTTACTTCATCATTAAATATATCTTTAGTCTGAACTTGTATAAACTTTTTTAAAACCATTTCATTTCTACATCTAATAGTTCCATCTATAAATTCTATATCTGCATCTTCAGCAAATACAATATTGTATTTTCTCCCCAAATACCAAAACTCCTTTTCTTTTTCTTGCCTATTTTCAATTTTTATAAGCATTTTACTTAATGATTTACTATTTCTATCAATTAACTTTTTTATTTCTTTTAAACTAACATATTTACTCGCGGTAACTACCAAATTTAAATTTTCATCAAATCTAAAATAAATATTCTTATTATTTTTTCTTACCACCACTACATTTACTAATTTATCATTTAAATATACTTCCATTTACCCACCTTTAACTTCATTTTTTATCCAAGCCATAATTACTCGTACAATATAATCTACTTCTTCTATTGATAACTCTTTATCTTTACTTATATGATGCCACTTATATAAACAACTTCGGCAACAAGTCGCCGTCGCATGTTCCGCGATAAAAACCGGATGTCCCTTCCATGGTGTTTGTTTTCCATCATTAGGTATTATTTTCGGTTTTAATCTTTTATTAATAAAATCATAAGCATGATCTTCTATTTTATCTAATCCTTTATCTTTAATATATAACAAATCTTTTTCTTTTAAATGAAAAGAAGAACGAAACTTTGACTTGGCGAGTCTTTCTAATATTTCTTGTTCTCTCATGCTTATCACCCTACTTTTCTATCCTTAATTATACTACCCGAACAAATATATGTCAAATTTATTTTATGAGCTTTCTTTCTCTAACTTCTTCTTGTCCTACCCAAAAACCATTAAGCATCTCATCATCTAATGTTTCCTCTAAATTCAAAGAACAATTTATTCCTTCTTTTTTATTTAATAAATCTTTTAACCCTTTATAAAGTAAAGAATATTGGTCTTTTAAAGATAAACTTTTAACTGTTTCACTCGCATCAATTATTCCAACTCTTTTCCCATCATATTTAAACCATATAGTTAAATATTTATTATTCTTTTCTATACTAATAAAATAAGTCTGTTCGGTATCTTCTTTTTCCCCTTCCATATTTTCCTTTGAAAAAAGCATATCCCCATAACATTGTCTTAAAAAAAATAAATGTTGCCCTATATCTTCCTCTAAATAACGAATCGTCTTTAAATCATTTACTATACCCACCAAAGGCACATATTTCATTAATCCCTCACTTTGTAATTCTTCAATTAATCTAAAAGTAAGCGCTTCCATGATTAATTCTCCCCGATTATCAAGAACTATATCATTAGCATCCAAAAAAGCTTGTATTCTATCTTCTACTTCTTTTAAAATATAATCGTCAAGCCTTGTATTAACTAACAAAAGAATATTATAAATAATAAGAACAACTAGTAATATCCCAACCATAAATACCTCCTAAAATACTTATTTAGTATAATACATTTTACTAAAAAGAAAAAGACCTTAAACAAAAGTCTTTCTAATTTTTATTATTAGCTTCTTTAATATAATCAATATCAAATCTATCTAAATCACTTACTTTAACATAACCTCTTTCCAAAGCCTTTTTAATATCTTCCGTCTTTCCATTAGCATACGTTACTATAATATATTCACTTTTAAGACACCCTAAATAATAAGTATAATTATCATCTTTATACATTTCTTCTAAAGCTTCAAGACACCCAAAATCCTTAATCTCTTTTGATGTATCCACAATACTTTTAACTTTATAATATTCTTCTGGTACTTGAGCACTTATACACAAATCTAAATTAACATTTATACTATCTAAAAATTCTTTTAACGCTTTATTTTCTATATCGGTATAATATTCTTCATTTTTTCCAGTCGTTATTATATATGTTTTATCACTTGGTCTTTTTATCTCCTTAAATATCTTCGCTAAATCATAATCATAAGTACCTATTCTTGGATCATCATACCTATAATCCGTTTCATTAACTTCTTCATTAGAACCATTTAAATTCGTATCATAATATTTATATGTTCCATCTATATAAACTTCTAACTTAACTGTATCACAATTAATATTTCGATTTTTAATTTGAAAAATAAGCCCATTATTAATATTTTCTAATTCTTCTATCTTTACATCATTTAAAAACAAATATGTATCTTTAAAATCTTTATTCATAAAACATAACAACAATATCATAAATATTAATAACAAAAGCGCTACTAACCAAAATAATTTACTTTCTACTAATTTTTTCATATACTCTCCTAACTAACCCGATAATGCCCAATAATTTCATAATGCTCTAATACATCTTCCTCATAACTAACTTGTCTTGGACTTGCATGATGGTAAACAAAAGGAATACCTCCCTTATTTCGATGTTCTGATATTATTCCTATATGATTCTTAAATACTACCACATCTCCACCTTGCCATTCTGAAATTTCTTTAATATCTAAAGTTAAACTAATCGCCGTATGTTTAAAATATGTATTTAAATTATTAACTCGTCTAAAATCAATATTTTTATCTATAACATCGATATTATAATCTTCTCTATTATTTTTAACATCAACATTTACTAATTCTCTTAAATCATAACCAGCCCCTAAAAACCCAAACACGACCACATCAGTACATACTCCATAATTATCATCAGGATAACCTGTCCCATAATATTTACTTTTATATTTTGGCTTAGTATCTAAATAAGCTTTAACACTTTCTAATATATCCGTCTGATCATCTATTCCATCACTATCTTTATCTATTTTACTTTCATATGTTTCTATCTTAAAATCAGCATTTGTATATTTTTTATGAGGAATAATATTAAAATAATATAACAAATATAAAACAATCCCCAAAACTAAAGCTAAAACAATGATTAAAAAAGTCTTCTTTTTCATTACTTCTCCTTTAATTTAGTATAGCATAGCTCCTTTAATAAAACAAGAAAACTTAAAAAAGTTTACAAAAGAAAAGAATAACCAAACTAATATTTATTTTTCTGGTATTACCTCAAATAAAACATATTCATTATTATAATTTAATACTATTGTAGAACCTTTATGCCCTTCAAATACAGTTGAGTTTAATAAATTTATATTATTAGTTTCAAAATCTAATTTTGGAATATAAATAGAATCAACTAACTTATCAACAATTCCTATCTCATTTCCAGTTTCTAAATAATCTAATATTGCACCCGATTTACCATAAAGAACCCCGTCAACCCTTACTAAAGTAGTCACATCAACAGTAGGATTCTTTATTTCGTTAACCAATTTATATTCTTTTTCTTGAATTGTATTTTGATTCTGAGCATTTTTCAAATTATTTAATTTTTTATTTTCTTTCAAAACAATAAAACATGATATAAAAATAATAATTACTAAAAATAATAAAACTCTCTTTCGCAACATATTTACCCTTCTTTCTGCTAAGAATATAATACAACATTTCTTATAAAATGTCACGCTCAATAATTTAATATAAACTAATGTTAAAAATATGAACCAAAAAATACCATTTAATTCGTATTAATATATAAATCAATTTCTTTAACTTTTTCTATTTTAAATACTGCCTTTTTATTAACCCTCTATTTTTAAATTGTTAAAAAAAGTATGAACAAATTCATACTCAAAAATTCATTATTTTTGTTTAGGTTTTATAACTTCTAATCCACCCATATAAGGTCTAAGTACTTCTGGAATTGTTACACTTCCGTCCTCATTATAGTTATTTTCAAGAAGAGCAATTAACCCTCTTGGAGTTGCAACTACAGTATTATTTAAAGTATGGACATAATAATTACCTTTATCACCTTTTACTCTAATTCCCAGTCTTCTTGCTTGGGCATCTCCTAAATTAGAACAACTGCAAACTTCAAAATATTTTTGTTGTCTTGGACTCCAAGCTTCTATATCACAAGATTTTACTTTTAAATCTGCAAGATCCCCACTACAACACTCAAGTTGTCTTACTGGAATATTGAAATTTCTAAATATTTCCACACTATAACGCCACATTTTTTCATAATATTCCATTGATTCTTCTGGTTCACAAATAACAATCATTTCTTGCTTTTCAAATTGATGTACTCGGTATAATCCTCTTTCTTCTAACCCATGAGAACCTCCCTCTTTTCTAAAGCAAGGAGAATAAGAAGTCATCCTAACTGGCAACTCACTTTTATTTAATATTTGCCCTTTAAACTTCCCAATCATAGAATGTTCACTTGTTCCAATTAAATATAAATCTTCTCCCTCAATTTTATACATCATAGCTTGCATTTCTGGAAAAGACATTACCCCTTCTACGACATTACCATGAATCATAAATGGTGGTATCGCATAAATAAACCCTTTATCAATCATAAAATCTCTTGCATACGCAAGCATAGCTTCATGAAGTCTAGCAATATCCCCCATTAAATAATAAAATCCTTCTCCACTGGTTCTTCCGGCAGCTTCTTTATCCATACCCTCAAAATTGGCAATAATATCGGCATGATAAGGAATCTCATAATCTGGAACTATTGGTTCCCCAAATCTTTCTACCTCTACATTTTCTGAATCATCTTTTCCAATAGGCACACTTTTATCAATTATTTGAGGAATAACCATCATTTTAGTTCTTATTTCTTCATTTATTTTAGTTTCTTCTTCTTCAATAGCAATTAATTCATTATTAATATCCGCCACTCTTTTTTTCTTAGCTTCAGCTTCATCTTTCTTTTGTTCTTTAATAAGCTTACCTATCTCTCCACTGACATTATTTTTTTCACTCCGTAGATTATCCCCTTTTTGTTTTAACTCTCTTACCTTTTTATCAAGTTCATAAACTTCATCTACTAAAGGTAACTTTTCATCTTGAAATTTCTTTTTAATATTTTCTTTTACTAAATCCCTTTCTTCTCTAATAAGTTTAATATCAATCATTTTTCTCACCTTTCCTAAAAAATAAAAACCACAAAACTGCCCAGGAGCAAATTCTGCGGTACCATCCTTTTTTATCACTCTAAATCTATAACGTTGATTAAACGGGAACTATTAATTCCACTAAAGAAGTAGATTTCATATATTATTTTATTCATTTCCACCAACCATGAATTCTCTATTTAAAAATCATATATTACTTATCTTCCATTATCGCTTTACATTCCTAGTTTACCACATTTTTAACAATTATACAACTATCTTCTAACTAAACTTAAATTTTGAGTATATTCTTGATAAGCGCTATCAATTGTAACTTTGCTATCTTTCATTTTAGAAGCAATATAATATTCTATAAATGCAATAACATCATAAGGAAAAATATTAACTATTTCTTCATTTAAGACAATATTATCTTTTTCTCTTCGATATACCAAAATACCTCTCAAATCATCCACAATTAACGCTGACGTTAAAATTGGTATTTCTCTATTTAAAGAAACTTTATTAGCATCCTTACGATACATAGACATAACTGTTACATCTTTTACTTTAGGATTTCCTACATTTAAATGGGATGCCACCATTGCATTTAATTTAGCTCCATCAATTGTATTATTTAAAAGTACAAAATCTTGAGGAACCAACAAAGTTCTAGCCCCATATCTAATTGTCCGATAATAAATCCCAAACTTATCTAAAATACGAATTGTATCCGCGATATTAAGCCAAGACATATCTATCGCTTTACTAATCATTTTTTCTCTTTCTTGTCTTAATTTTATTTTTTCTTTTCTAATTTTATCTAAAACTAAACGTATAACGTTTTCTCTTGGAGTACTATGAACTACTATATCTCCCGGATAATAAGCTTCAATAAATTCTCTTAAATAAGCTTCATTTAAAGCACTTATTGTTCCTATATTTTGTAAATAATAATTATACTCACTTTCTAAATCTTCAATTCGTCGATTAATTTGTTCAATTTCATGATACATAAAATATCCCCCTCTTTTAAAAGTGAGATTTATTCTAACATAAATTATTTATTTTGTCAAATACGCTTCCCTATTATTTTTAAAAGCTATATAACTATCATAAGCATCTACAATTTGCCACAAACTATTTTTATATTTCTGATTTATATAATAATGAAAAAACTCTTCTAATTCTTTAGACCCAATATTATTAAAAATAGGATTTAAAAATAAAATTCCCTCTTGAAATAAATACAAATTAATATAATCTTCTTTTGTACTTATCTTAAAAACACCATTTATTTTTCCTAAAACCACATTTAAATCTTTTTTCTTCACTTTTGCAAGTTTATAAATCAAATTACCAATACTTTCTCTCGTAATTTTTAAAAACTCTAATTCTTTTTTTATCTCTTCCCCATTTTCCGTTTTCTTTCTCACAAAATTAATTAATTTATCTGATACTAACTTATTATAACAAGCATAATTCATATTATTTAAATAATCTTCTATTTCTTCATGCTCCGGCATATTATCATAATACTTTCCTATTAAATCCGGCATACTATCTTGATATTTTAAAAGATATTCCTGCATTCTTAATATTTCTATATTAATAAAATTATATATTGAAAATAAATCTTGCATCATATCACCTCTAATGTATATTATATTATATATAAAATTACTTCAAAGTGCAATAACAAAATTTTATTATCTCTAAAAGTTATTTATTAGTATCATTTTTCTTAACTAAATATATTTTATCATTACGATAAAAAGCATAAAAAACATCTTTCAAATTCAAATTCTTTTTAAGTAATTCTTTTTCTAACCATATCTTTGTTTTATTAATATATTTTAATGCTTTACTCTGTACATTACCATCCACGATTAAAGGCATCGGATAAGCACTTTTTATCTTAAAAAAATTATATTTAAATATTGATAATTTCCCATTTGGTTCTAAAAAAGCATATTCTACATCCTCAATATTTCTAATCTCTTTTTGTCTTAAACTCAACAATAAATCATCCATATTATATCTTTGTTTAACCATTTCATGATAATTAATTTTGCCATTAACAATTATAAGCGAAGGTTTACCTCCAAATATTGTTCTAAAAGTTCGCGATTTAACGGAAATATAAGCTAAAATAAGTTCTAATACTACTAATAAAGAAATTGGCATAATAGTCAAAAATATTGAATCATTAATATTTTCAATACTTATTGCCACTAATTCCGCGATTAAAATAGACACTATTAAATCAATTATACCTAGCTGTCCTATTTCTCTTTTACCCATAATACGATAGGCTAAAGTTATAAAAAAATAAAAGAATAATGTTCTAAACACTACATTAAATAATTCCATATTATCACCACTTATATTATGAGTTTAATCATATAATTTTAATCAACGAATATATATTATTAGGTGATTTAATGAAAATTATAGATTATTTAAAATATATTGGTATCTTCTTTATAACCATAATTATTATTGCTTTTATAACTTCTTTAATTAACTTAACTAACTTTAATGGTGTGCTTTTATCTAAAATATCTATTATTCTAACTGCCATATCATTCTTTTTCATTAGTACTATTGCAAGTCCCAAAAGTAAAGATAAAGGCTATGTTTTAGGTCTTAAATTAGGTTTAACTATGATTATTATTTTATTTCTCACTAATCTTCTTTTCTTTAGAAGTAATATTAATATTGATCGTTTAATTTACTATCTTATTCTTTTAATAAGTAGTATTTTAGGTGGGTCATTTGGTAAAAATATTAAACTAAAAAAATTAGCCCGTTAAAAAAGATTCAAGATATTAAATTAATTTTACCTGTCTTAATATTAATATTTGAATCTTCCCCATAATATTTCTTAGTTAAAGGATCTGTAAGTTTATCTATAATATATTTATTATCATATAATTCTTTTAAAGTAACCACTTCATTTTTACAATCCTTAGCATTATAACACTTATTTGCTTGATATAAAAACTCTTTTTCTACTACTTTAATTAAATTATTATTATGTGTAACATATATCTTATAAATAGTTGGAAGAACAATCATCCCAATAATTACAAAAATAGTTAAAATAATCGCCTTTTTATTCATTATGACCTCCATAATATCTTGCAACAAACCTATCTTTATACTCTAACAAAGTATCATTTTTAATAACTTCTCTCATATCTTCCATTAATTTAATTAAAAAACGAATATTATGAATAGATAAAAGTCTTGCCCCCAAAGTTTCATTAGCAACTATTAAATGCCTAATATAAGCTTTAGTATAATGTTTACATGCATAACAATCACAAGTATCACTTATTGGGGTAAAATCCCTTTTATATTGGGCATTTTTAATATTAATTTTTCCATCTAAAGTAAACGCATGTCCATGTCGTGCAAGTCTTGTCGGAAGGACACAGTCAAATATATCTATTCCTCTAATAACTCCTTCAATTAAATCAATAGGCTCACCAACTCCCATTAAATAACGAATCTTATCTTCTGGCAAATATGGCACTGAATAATCAAGCGCATGATACATATCTTCTTTAGATTCATTATCATTGGCAACCCCTCCAATACTATAACCATCAAAATCTAATTTAACTGTTTCTTGAGCAGAATACTTTCTTAAATCCGGATATGCTCCCCCTTGAACTATACCAAACAACATTTGATTCGGATTATTATGCACTTCTTTTCCTCTTTTAGCCCATCTAAGAGTTCTTTTAATACTTTTTTCCATATATTCATGATTAGCACTTGCCGGTGGACACTCATCAAAAGACATCGCAATATCACTATCAAGCTTATTTTGTATTTCAATTGATTTTTCTGGTGTCAACATTAATTTATCGCCATTTAAATGACTTTTAAATGTTACTCCCTCTTCTGTTATATCTTTAGGATTAGCTAATGAAAAAACTTGAAAACCCCCACTGTCTGTTAAAATAGGGCCATCATAATTCATAAATTTATGTAACCCTCCAGCTTCTTTAACAATATCTTCTCCGGGCCTCAACCATAAATGATATGTATTAGCAAGAATAATTCCGGCTCCCACATCTTTAATTTCTTCCGGTGCTAATGTCTTAACTGTTGCCAGTGTTCCAACCGGCATAAACATCGGTGTCATATATTTCTTATCATTATATATAAAAGAACCTAAACGTGCTTTAGTATTAGCTTCTTTTTTTTCTAAGTTATATTTAAATTTCATTTTGCATCACCTATCTAATTATAACTTTTTTCCTAAAAAATAGCAATTAAAAAGAGGAATTAATCCTCTGTATCACAAGTAATATCTATATTATTAATATGTTCTTTTACTGTTATATTTTTAGTTTGCTTTTTAGTAAACTTACCATCTTTTAAAGTATAAGTATAATAAGCTTCAACCACCTCTTTAGAATCAGCATAACAAATATTTTCTTCATTATAACTATAATCTGAATCTAACTTAGTTGCTAAAATTTCAATAGTATTATCTTTATAGGTTATAAATTCGGTAAAATCTTTAATAAACATATCCTCATCTAATTCTTTTTCTTGTAATATAATATTACCTTCTGTATCTATAGCGTATAAAGTTGTTGTTTTACCGGCATCACCATCAGTTAATGTAAATACTATATAATCATCCATAACTTTAAAATTCAAGAAAATCTGATAATCATAATTCATTCTTTCTTCAATATTTAAATCACTTTTCTTATAAAACTCATGTCCATTTATTTTTGCTACAAAAGTTTTAGGATACCCATTATCTTTAATATCTTTAAATTCAAAAGTTAACTTTTGTTTTTCACCATTTACTTCCATTATTTTTTCACAATAAACAGCATTAGCATTATCACATCCATCCACCACAAATGAATTTTCTGGCACTTTTACCCTTTTTCCTTCTAATCTTAAATGTGAATCATCATAATGATGCGTACTAGCATAAATAATTAAACTAGCTAATAAAAGCCCTATAACTACTATACCAATTACTTTAAATTTCTTCATATTTACCTCCCTACCATAGATTATAATTATGTTTTTCCAATTTTACAAGTATTTTTTTCATTTTCGTGGATGAGTTTTATTATAAACATTTTTTAATCTTTCACTAGTAATATGCGTATATATCTGTGTTGTACTTAAAGATTCATGGCCTAATAATTCTCCAACTGAACGAATATCAGCCCCATTATTAAGCAAATCCGTTGCAAATGTATGCCTAAATGTATGTGGTGTTACTTTACTTTTAAGTTCATTTTTAAGTGCATACTTCTTTACAATTAACTCTACACTTCTCGTTGAAAGAGAATTACCATTTTTATTTACAATTAAGTATTCACTTCTCTTTCCATTTAGTATATTTATTCTTGCTTTATTTAAATAATTATCCATAATATCTTTAGGACAAGCCTTAAAATAAACTATTCGCTCTTTACTACCTTTACCCATGACTTTTAAGCTTCCATCACTAAAATTTAAATCCGCGATTTTAACTGCCACTAACTCACTAACTCTAAGTCCTGTCGCATATAAAAATTCCATTATGAATATATTTCTAATTTCTAAATCATCATCTAAATTATTTTCGTTTATTATAATATCTGTTTCAGAAGGTTTCAAAAAATTAGGTAATTTTCTTGCCACTTTAGGATTTCTTAAACCTCCAAAAGGATTAATGGCAATTAATTTAATTTCCACTAAATAAGTATAAAATGTTCTTAAAGCACTTAAATTTAAAGATGTTGTTTTATTTTCATATTTTTCTTGAATTAAAAAAGCTTTATATTTTGATGCATCATCTTTACTAAAACGTATAAAAGATAAATTATTTTTCTTTAAATACTCCCCAAAAAGTTTTAATACTTGTAAATAAGTATCCCCTGTTTTTTTTGCATAATTAAGTTCATATAATAAATATTCTTTAAAAGAAAGAACATAACTTTCATAACTATTTTCCATTTAAATAAAAATATAACTTCCTTCTAACTACATATGAAAGCTTATCTATAACTCTCATATATTCTTCAATATTTAAAGGATTCTTTAATATATCTAAATCCTCACTAACTTTATTATTTAAAAAATTATAAATCTTATTTATAAATACTTTATTATTAAAGTTATCTTTAATATATTTATTTAAATCATATAATTTATCTTTAGTTAAAACATCCGTTTTTCTAATAACATTTTTTTCATAATAAATAACTACTAAAGACATACTATTATCAATAGTTAAAAGATTATCTTCAATTATCGCATTTTTAATTTCTTCTTCCGTATAATTTAAAGTAAAACTATCTAACTCTTCAATATCATAACTATTAAAACCCTTAGCAATACTTAATTCCTTTAAATTGATTGGAAAATAATTATTAGGCTTTATTTCTACTGCAATATAATATTTATTCTCCATATAATCACTCCTCGTATCTTAAGTATATCACAAAAATTATATCTTGACAAACATATTCCCTACCAAAAGAAAAAATAGGAAAAAGTATTGACTTTAATATTATAAAATGATATATTGTTTATGCAACTTTAATGGACCTCTAGCTCAGTTGGTTAGAGCATCCGGCTCATAACCGGGCGGTCGTAGGTTCGAGTCCTACGAGGTCCACCACTTGCGCGTGTGGCGGAATTGGTAGACGCACTAGACTTAGGATCTAGCGGATAATTCCATGGGGGTTCAAGTCCCTTCACGCGCACCAGATAAATAGGAAACTCGGAAATTTCGAGTAAAAAATAGATACGTACTTGATAAAAGTGCGTTTTTATGTTATGATGTATTTGTCAAGGAAACTTGCATAAAATAAAAAGGAACATTCAATATCGCATGTTGAGTGTTGCCATATAATGTGCATCACCTAAATCATTGCTGAGTTAGGTGATTCTTTTATTTTAGGATTACAAATAGTAATACTATAAGTAAAAGGATAATGATAATCAAAAAGAAAATTTTTTTGACATCTTATCACTTCCCTTAAATTAATTTATGACAAATTTAGAAAACCCACTTGCATATTGTCAACCAAATGCGTGATTTAATTATTTTTTCAAGGTGATAGCATGAAATATGAAATCGAATACATTCTTATTTGGCAAGGTACACTAACCCTGAGGAACCAAAAATTCCTATTCAAACATGGATGCATAACAGAGATGTTATTACTTATTTAGAGTTATAGGAAAAGTTAAATAACGAAAATTTCAAAGGTGTCGAATTCGACACCTTTGAAAATGAAACTGGTTGTAACTTAGAAAATACAAATGCAGAACTTATCAATGATGGCTTACCACAAAAAGATAGATTGATAAAGCTTAATAATTCAGCTATTAGACAAATGAAAATATTAGCAAATGATAAATCTATAAAAGAATTAGAAAATTTAAATAAAAAATTAATAAAATAAAATTGTCATACATCTTTCTTTAAAACCCCAAATCTCTTGATACTCGAACTAGATAAGTTCGAGTTTTAAAATATTCAAATTTATGCTATAATTTTTATAAAGGAGAAAAAAATGGATATAAAATATATAAATAATGACTTTCAATTCTTATATAGAGTATCATGTGTTATCTTTAATAAAGACAAAACTAAAGTTCTTTTGTTCAATTGTGAAGGACGAAATATCTATTTGTTACCTGGAGGAAAAATTGTCCAAAAAGAAGAAAGCTTACAAGCAATAAAAAGAGAAATAGAAGAAGAACTTGGTTATAAAGATTTAAAATATTCTTTCCTAGCCATCAGTGAAGAATTTATCGAAGATAAAGGATATTATAATCAACAAATTAATTTAATCTATCAAGGAATTTATGAAGGTAATATTGAGAAACCCAAATTTAAAGGAATTGAAGGAGATTGGATTAATTTTGAATGGGTTGATATAAATAAAATAAATAATTATAAAATTTTTCCTAAGGAAATAAAAACAGCCATAATTAATCCAAATAAAATATATCATTTTGTTGAAAATCTAACAAAATAAAATTGTCATACATCTTTTTTTAAAACTCTAAATAAATTGATGCTCGGACTTTTTAAATTATTTGAGAAGTTCGAGTTTTAATATTCAATAATTTAAAACCACCCACCACAACTATAAATAAAAAGTATAACATTTATTCATTATACTTTCTTGTTCTTCTTAACTCATCACTATTAATTTGAGCTAAAATATTATTTTGTATTTCTTCTGTTATTTTAACTACACTGCAAACCAATGATGTTTTTGCAAATATTGAAATATCTGATGCTGGCACAAATAATCCATCTTCTATATCTAATTTAAAACACTTATAATTATCATTTTCATCATATCCTCTAAATAATAAATATCCAGTAATATAACCATTAGAAGCTAAAACAATAACATCATTAATACTTAAATTACTTTTAATATCCGCTAAAAATTCTTTTTGATAAATATTTAAATTACCTCTAGTAGAATAATATCTCACTAACATTTTTTTCATATGACATAATTCTGCCGTATATACTTCTGATACTATATTATCAATTTCATCCCTATTAAACATAACCATATTACCTGTTAAATAACTGCTTAACTCTCCCGTATTACTTTTTGGCTCTATATGATAAGTTTCTGGAATAACTATGGAACTTAAAGAAAAAGCCATTACTTTATTATCAACAACTTTATATATTAAATAAGGAACATTACTTTTAACTGAAGCATAATTTTTCAAATAAACAATCATTCCTGTTGTTAATATTCTTCCCATTTCTTTAAAATATTCATAATTCATTTTAATATATTTTTTCTTTTTTAAAATATCATCTATTCTATCTAATGTTTCTTTAATAGCATTAATTGTCACTTTATCAGGATTTAAATCTAAAGCTCTCTTTAAACATATACTAGCCTTAACTAAATCTCCTAATCTAAAATAAACTTTTCCTAAATATGAATAAACTAAATCTGTTTCTATTCCATCTTCTATACACTCCAGCAATGCTTCTTTAGCTTCCATAAAAAGATAATGTTTATTATAATGTATCGCTTCCGTTAATTTAAAATCAGCTCTTTTATTTTTTTTATTAAGTATTTCTTTATATTTTAACGCTTCTTCTTTTTTCCCTAATTTTAAATAAGCAACAACCAGCATTAAATTTAATCTTACATTTAATTTTCCCTTACTTTTTAATATCCCCTCAATTAAACTAACTACCTCTTCATATTTATGCGCATAATAAGCATCACTTATTTTATCATATAATTCCAAAGTTAATTCCCCCTTCTTGCACATTTTAATATTCTAACAAAAAATATTTAAAATTTCAACAAAAAAATATCTTTTCAGATACTTTCTAATTTTTCCAAAACTTCTTCAAATGTTTTAGCTTTAATTATTGTTATATCAAAGTTTCTTTCTTTAGCTACTTTTTTAGCTTCCTCATAATTTTCTTCCGGACAAATAAATATATCTGCTTTTTTCTTAACTGCCCCAATTAACTTATATTTAACTCCCCCAATTTCTCCAACATTACCTAAAGCATCAATAGTTCCTGTTCCTACAATCTTTTTCCCCTGCGTAATATCTTCTTTAACTAATTGATTATAAATTGTAAGACTCATCATTAATCCTCCACTAGACCCCATTTCACTAGCTTTTGATTCAATCTTTAAATCCGGTTTAACATCATATTTATAAGTTGTAATAAAACTTACCCCAATTTTAATTCCATCATCTGTTTCATAAGTTTTAGCGTATACTTCTTTTTCTTTCCCATCTCTTTTAACTTTAATTTTAACTTTAATATCTTTATCTAACTTTGTAACATAATCTTTTAAATCTTCTAAAGAATTAATCTCTATGTCATTAACACTTAAAACATTATCTCCCACTTTAAGATCGGTTTTTGCTTCTTCTGCTACATAACTAACATTATTTATAACTTCTTTAATCTTTATCTCTTTTCCTGCCATTTTATAGGCATTAATCACGGCCGCATCCATCGACTCTTGCAAATAAAGCTTTTCTCTAGCAATCATTTCATTCATATTTTCCCCTTCAATGGTTAAATCTTCTTTTTTAACAATATCCCAATCCGGAATTATTTTTGAAATAAGCAAAAAAGGAATAGAGCCTCTCACCATCGAAACATAAGCCATATTAAAAGAACCTTCTACTTCTTCTCCATTATCAACTTTAATTCTTTCATTTAAATTAACTGCCCCACCCGGAGTATATATAGAATAAGGAAGTTCAACCATAAACAACATAAAAACAAATAATAAAACAATTAAACTTTTATAGTTTTCCTTAATAAAATCTCTTGTTTTTTCATATATTTTATTAAACATTAATATCACCTATTAAATTATACCACGAAATTGAGGTAATTATGAAAGAAAAAATATCAAACTTTACTTTTACTTTATTTTTATTTATATCAATCTATTTTATTTTTAAAAACAATCAAGAAGTAAGTAATATCATTATTACCGGAACTAATTTATTTTTTACTAAAGTCTTTGTTTCTCTATTCCCCATGTTTATTATAAATGATTTACTTATTGCTCTAAATATTCCCTATTATTTTTATATAATATTTAATAATCTTTTCTCTAAATTATTAAAAACCAGTGGTATAGTTTGTTATGTCTTTATTATGAGTCTTATAAGTGGCACTCCAAGCCAAGCATATATTTTAAAATCATTAGTCGCAGATAAATTAATATCAAACGAAGAAGCTAACCACTATCTTTATTTTACATACTTTTCTAATCCTTTATTCTTATTATTAATGCTTTCTGCTATTTTTCCCACCCCAATCGTTTTAAAAATAATTTTAATTCATTATCTCAGTAATCTAATTATTGCCCTCATTAAAAGAAAAAGTGCTCCCCCCATAACTAACAAAGAAATAACAATTAAAACTACTAACATAGGAACAGCTTTAACTAAAAGTATCACCAAAAGTATGTCTACTCTTTTAATGATTTTAGGCACAATTGTTTTTTATATGCTTCTAACTTATATAGTAACAAATATTCTACCCCTAAATGCTCCTTTAAAAACCATGACGGCCGGCTTTTTTGAAATAACAAGAGGTTTAAATCTTTTATCAACCGTCAATTTAACGAGCAAAATAAAAGAAATAATTGCGATATCCATTATCTCTTTTGGTGGTTTAAGTATAAATACGCAAATTAAAGGAATATTAGAAGAAACATCAATTAATTATATATACTTTCTAAAAGGAAGAATCATGCAAACAATAATCAGTGTATTACTAATAATTATTATTTAGAACACTCTAAATCTCTTGGATAACTAACATTATCACTAATTAAATCTACATAAAATAAATCAATGTCATCCCTTTTAGTATTACTCTTACCATCAATTAAAACTTCAATATTTAAATTAACTAAATAATAATCTTTATCTAATTCTTTATAACTAAAACTAGGACATAAATTATATGTTGCATTAACACTATTTAATTTATATTCTTGATTATCATAACTTAAACTTTTTTCTTCAATTATTAAATCTTTAGCCCTATCTAAATAATTAAAAGTTATAATTACTTTTTTATCTAAGCTTTTAACCCTAACACCCATTAATTTAAGTTTTAAAAAATCACTTTCTATATTCTTTATAATAGTAGTTCTTGCTATTTCATCTTCACTCGCATATTCTTTTGAATTATTAATATTATCTAAAGAAAATATAAGCTTAAGTAATAACAAAATAACTACTGATATTAAAGATATACTAATTAATAACTCTAATATTGTAACTCCCCTTTTATTCATAATTACCACCAACTAACCCAATTGAAGCATAAGAGCTATCACTAAACTCCACGATTAAACGATAATTATAATCCCCTTTATTAGATAAACTATCTACATAATTATTAAAACTACTAGAATATAAATCACTATCATAATTCTTTAAATCATAATAAGTAATATACATATTTTCTACCTCAAATGAATCTAATAATTTGTTACAACCAGAAACAAGACCATCACAATCAATTTCTTCAATATCCCCATTTACTTTAAAATTATCTAATCCTAAATATTCTTTTATATAATATACTTTATATATATTACTAGCATCATCATATAAAAGATTTCTTTTACTATTACTAATCATATTAGAAAAAGTTCCATATAAAAGAAGTAATGAAACAGACAAAAAAGTTATTACCACAATCGTTTCCAATAATGCAAACCCTCGCTTCATATCTTCACCTACTATCTTAATTATACCAAAAACAATCAATCTTGCAATATTTTTTCACTAAAAAATGCAAGGAGAGAGCCCTGCATATATATTTCTTGCCCATAGATAAAATTTAGAGCAATATGAGCAAGTAGTTTATTTAAAATTATTGCACTACAAATGGACTACTTGTAGTTCCATTTCCTGTAAATTGAGTATCAGCCTTTAAATTTATTACTGGGCGCACACCATACGTGTTGGTCACGTACGGGTTAACAAGACTACCATCCGAACCCACAAGGAACACGTAAGCCCAGCTATCAAAGAAAGACGGAGACATTGTCCAATAATTTTGCTTAGTATATAGCCAATAACCATCATTGTATTGACCTGCAAATCCTCCAGCATATATTACTTCGTCCATAGTTATTAAGCCTACTGGGTTGGTTAATTTATTATTTCCTTCTATCTTACTAATTGCTCCTTGAATACCCCCTGCTGTAGCACTTGGCCCTGTAAACAAATCTCTTTTTGGATTAGCGCATTTAAGTGTTGGTTCTTGAGCTATTGTATTCCAAGTTGTACCAGCATTGATTGTTCTATGATATCCAGCATATGCTGTAAAACTAGTTCCTGAACCACCTCCAGGTCCTTTATATCCTTCATGGTCTACTGGAGATAAACTCCTATCATTGCAAAATCCTGTATCTACATCTATTTTTTCTTTATTTCCTGAATTTCCTAAAGTTGTTTGTCCCCACCATGTATCTAATTCTCCTTTTATTGTACTACTTGAAGGATTAGAATCTAAATCGTCTTGACTACTATCACTATTTGTATTATACATAAACCCTACATATCTATTATCACTTCGTGTTGAATTAAATTTTTTTGTTCCTATCTGAGTTGCACTGGTATCTGTTGCAGGAGCAGTTGACCCAATTCCAGCATATATTAATCGGATTGTTCCATTTCCATTGATTCGGATGATCCTCCACCATATATCGTCATTATCTTTTTTACCAAATTTTACCCAATTATTTTGAACGAATCCCCGAAACACATATGTCTTTCCATAATCATCTACTGTATCATAAACTCCATTTTCTGCCATATTATTTTTCTTATTATCTGTTCCAGTTGAATAACATGATTCATTTTTATTTCCTTTACAACTTGGTCCTGTTACTGTTGTTATTGTTCCAAGAGAATTTCCAAGTTTTAAATTTGCTAAAGTCTTTTCTGATGTTGTTTTCTCTTTACTAAAATATAAAGTACATTTATCTCTTTTCTTTAAATTACTAAATGTATGGTTACCATCTATTGTTTTTAATACTGCTCCTTCGTCTTCGTGTGTTTCGTCTATCATACATTTACTTTGGCTCTCGTCTATTTCATAACCTGTAGTTGGTACTTTATCTGTTATTTCATATCCTCCAGTATCTTTTTCTTTTTGAATTTCAACTATCATAAAATCATATGGACTATATGATACATTACCATTAACTATTGATACACTTTTGGTTACTTGATATTTTGCTTTACTTACCATTAATATTATTGTAAATAATAACAATAATAAAAATACAAAACAAATAATTATTTTGACTTTTTTATTCCGCTCTAACTTCTTAAATTCCATTACTTTGATTCCTTCCTTATCAATCATATTAGAAATTTCTAACTTATATTAAAATTATAAACTCTTATATACTAATTGTCAAGAAAATTCCAACTTATAGTTTATATTTTATTAACTATAGATTAGTAATATAGTTAAACTATAAGTGAGAAAATATATATTAGAGGTGAGAAATTATGACAAATAAAGAAGAAAAAGATACAAAAGATTATGACAGATATATTTATGAAGTTGTAAGTAAAAATATAAAATACTATAGATTAAATAATAAGAGTAAATATGCAGACGAATATGGAAAAATTACTCAGGAAAGACTAGCAGAATTATGTGATGTAAGCTTAGGCTTAATTTCAAGCATTGAATCCAAAAAAGTATTCCAAACCTTTAGTATTGCCATACTATATCGTATAGCAAGAGTTCTTAATATAGATATTAAAAATTTTTTTGAAGAAAGATAAAATATTAATCCAAAATAAAAATGCTGTTTTAATTATATATTCAAGACATATAATATCAGCATTATTTTTTTAAGTTTTAAAACTAACGATTAATCTTGTATCCTAGTTCTGCTATACCAAGCCTTAACCAGATATTTGAGGGTATTCAAGGATATTGGGCGCACACCATTCGTGCCGTGCACGCCGTTGTTGTTGAGGTTGCCATTCAAATTCACATAGAACACAGCTGCGTTGCCATAGCTAGACGGAAAATAAATGTACTATCACGTGCTAGATTAACCAATATAATTATACCTCTTTTAATTATTAATTTATACTATAAAATTAACTTTTAACTTTATAAGTAATAGGTATTATATTATTTTGACTAACAAATGATAAAATAAATTTATCTTGCTCTTTGGTTATTATTATTCCTATCGTTTTATTATGAAAACTTCTTTTTAAGCTATTATCTATATATTCCATATAAAACTCTATTTGGGCTTTATCTTCTTTTTTTAGTTCTCGCATCTTTAATTCTACTACTACATAACAATTCAATTCACAATTAAATAATAATAAATCTATTCTATATATTTTATTATTTATTTTTATTTTATACTCATTTCCAACAAATGTATATCCATATCCTAATTCCATAAAAAAATCTTTTAATTTAGATAAAATAATTAATTGTAGTTCTTTTTCTTTTTTTATTTGTTCTTCTTTTGATAATTTTATTATTATGGGATTTTTTATATGTTCTTTTATATTATATATTTCTTCTTTATTATTTATTATTTCTATATGTTCTGGTTTTTCTAATAATCTTTCATAACTATTATTTTTTATTTCTTTAATTAATTCTCTTTTTGATAAATTATTAGTTAAGCATAAGTTTATATAATAATTTCTTTTATTCTCTTCTTTGATTGGCAATATATATCTTATATGCGTCCAAGATAATTGGCCCACTGGGCCAAGAATTGAAAAATTTAAATAAAATTTTCGAAATCTGCTTAAATTAGTATAATCATAACCTTTTCCATATATATTAGACAATTTTAAAGACCACTCTTTAATTAAATTATCTCCATATTTAGCTCTTTCTTTGCCTCCTTGAGCTTCCACGATTAGTCTTCCAATATTCCAATAAGTGTCTAATGTTTCTCTATTGTCTTGTAATACTCGAGCTCTCTTATTTATTTCTAATTTTTTTATTAAATGCTCTACTTCATTATATTCTTCCATCTTAAAAATCTCCCTTTACAAGCTTAATATAACAATTGGTTACAACTTGGTCAAGAGAAGTAGTACTTACTAATTTTTATTATTTTAATTATTAATATTACATAAATTTATATAATAGTTTTTTATCTTCGATTGGTAATATATCTTATATGCGCCCATGATAATTGGCCCACTGGGCCAAGAATTGAAAAATTTAAATAAAACATTTGGAATCTTTTTAAATTACTACTATCATAACCTTTTCCATAAATACTAGATAATTTTAAAGACCACTCTTTAATTAAATTATCTCCATATTTAACTTTTTCTTTGCCTTCTTTAGCTTCCCTATATTCCAATAAGTATTACTTCCAAAATAAAAAACACTGTCTTAATCATACATTATAAAATATATAATATCAGTATTTTTTAATTATAATATTCTATTCACATGTATATCCTTGTAATTCTAATACTTGTTTTACTTCCCCAATCTTAGCATCTTTAGAAATTCCAAAATTATCAAAATAAGAACTATCCATTCCAAATATGGCCTTTATTCCATCATTTGTCGCATAAACTCTATCTGTTTTTTGTTGCATTTGTTCTATAATTGTTTGCTTATAAGCTTTTTGTTCCGGAGATAAAGTCATATTAAGGGTGAGCCTCATATCATCAATCTTATTATCTTTAATTTTAATTCTTAAATTAGATACTGTTTCTCCTCCCTCTTCTTTACTTGTAACACTGCAATTTAAAGTTTTCGTATTACCACACCCCGTTAAAAACACTAAACTAATTAATAATATTAAACCTATCTTATTCTTCATTTTTACTCTCCAACTGTTCTTTTACTACCTTCATTAAAGTATCTTCACTCGTTGCTCCCAAAAACTCTTTTTCTACTTTTCCATCTTTTAAAACAAAAATTGTCGGAGTTGCACTAACTTCATATTTTTCTGCAAGTGTTGTTGTATTACTATCACTAATATTCACCATCACTACTTTAACATCATCACTACTTTTAGCAATATTTATAATTGTTGGAATCATTAAATTACAAGGTGGACACATATTCTCATAAAAATCTACCACTACAACTTTATCACTCTTTAATACTTCCTCATCAAAATTATCATCCGTAACTTTAATAATCCCTAAATTTTCTACTTCTTCTTCTAATTCTTCTTGATTATTATCCCCATTATAATAAACTAAAGATATGGTAATTAATCCTCCTATAAAAAGCATAATTCCTATAATTAAACCAATTTTTTTCTTCATAATCTTCTCTCCTAACTAATTATCTTTATAACTCCCTGAATAATATATCCCAACCCACTAATTAACAAAATACCTCCGGCTATTTTATTAATAACATTATAATGTTTTTTAATAAAATCAAAAGTAGTTTTTAACTTTTCAAGTAAAAAAGTTGTTACAACAAATGGAATCGCGAGTCCCAAAGAATAACACAATAATAAAATTGCTCCTTTTAAAACACTACCAGTTGTACTTGCTAAAATAAGCGCTGAAGATAAAAATGCTCCCACACATGGTGTCCAAGATAAAGAAAATATCATCCCAAATACTACAGAAGTAATAAAAGTTAAATCTTTTTTCTCTTTTTTAATGCCCTTAGATTTATTTAAAAATCTTATAAAAATAATTCCCATATAATTTAAACTAACAATTACTAAAAAAACCCCCAAAATAATATTAATATAATTAGCATATTTTGTAATTATCTTTCCTAAAGTTCCCACAAAAACTCCCAATAATATAAATATTATACTAAAACCGGAAACAAAACCTAAAGAATTAATAAGAGCTTTTTTCTCTTCCTTACTTTCCACTCCAAAATAAGAAATATATACTGGAATAATTGGAAGAACACAAGGAGAAATAAAAGAAGCTAATCCCTCAATAAAAGTTATTAAATATTCCAAAATCATACCTCCTCTAATCTAATTTTATCACTTTTCTAATTTATTAACAATTATCAAAAATATTGTTATAATTATATATACTAAGACATATAATATCAATACTATATTTTTTAAGTTTTTAAACTAATGATTAATCTTGTATCCTAGCCTACTATACTAAACCTTAATCAAGTATATGAGTTTCTTTAGGATATTGGGCGCACACCATTACTCGTGTTGTTCACGGTGTTGTTGTTGAGGTAGCCATCCGAAGACACATAGAACACGTTAGCATTGCTGCCATCAAAGTTACGCGGAGACTAACTAACCAAAATAGATTAACCATTATAATTATATCACACTTACTACCATCAAAAAAGATGCTGTAATAATTACTTATTCAAGATAAATAATATCAGCATCATTTATTTTAGTAAACTACTAAAGATTAATCTTGTATCCTAGTTCTACTATACCAAGCCTTAACCAGATATATGAGGTATTCAAGGATATTGGGCGCACACCATTCGTGTTGTTCACGTTGTTGTTGCCGAGGTTGCCATTCGAATTCACATAGAACACGTTAGCATTGCTGCCGTTAAAGTTATACGGAGACATGTCACGAGATAATAGATTAACCTCTATTATAATTATATATCAATAATCTTAATAAAACAATTATAAATATTAATTTCTTGACTTACCCTTTTTTAATTCTTGATTAACTATAGTTTGATATACATCTTCTTTTTTATATTCTTCTATTAGATTATCCCCTAAAAAATAATTATTTAAAATACTTGATTTAGCATTTACAGTAGTAAACATCCCATTATTTAAATTATGTAATAATAAGCAATCTTCATATTCATAAATTACCGCATATCTTGGCAGATTATCTTTAATTGGTTCTAAATATCTTCCAACTAAAGTTGCTCTTATTAAAAAATCTCTTAAATTAATATATTTTTTATTTACTTCTTCTAAAGAATTATATTTTATATTTTCTTCATCACTCATCATGATTACTTCATTACCCGTATAAAATATTTTATAAAAGCCATTTTTATCTAGACTTTCTTCTTCCTTATAAAGTAATTGTTCTTCTATAAGTTTATCCATAATTTGGGCAAATTTAAAACTTGCTAAAGCTAATAATTCTTCCTCATTATCTTTAACATCACCCATAATATCTTTAATAATTGCTTTTGTTTTATCATTTTCTTCTAAAACATAAACTACTTCATTAGTTAACTTAACATATAAATCCCCATTTAAAATAATATCCATCCCAAAACTCCTTTAAAAAAGCATTTACTATGCTTCGTAAACGCTTACTTTCTTTTTATCTCTACCTAATCTTTCAAATTTAACAACACCACTTATTTTTGCAAATAAAGTATGATCTTTCCCCATACCTACATTAGTACCAGGATAAATTTTTGTTCCTCTTTGACGATATAGAATAGCTCCTGCGCTAACAGTTTCTCCATCACTAGCTTTGGCTCCTAATCTACGTCCTCTTGAATCTCTACCATTTTGAGTAGAACCTTGAGCCTTAACGTGCGCAAATAATTGGATATTTAACTTCATAAAATTCATGGTCTTTCCTCCTTTATTTTAATATTTTCTTTATAAGTTAATGCTAATTCCTTTAGCATTGCTATCATATTTTCTATTATTAATAAACAATCTTTATTATTACCTAAAATATTTATTGTTAAGTTATCCTTTTCTTCATAAGTTAAAAACTTATTATCAATTCTTAAAGCCGCATTAATACTTGTAATAACAATACTAGATACACTTGCACAAACAATATCTTTGCCATAATCTGCATAACCAGCATGCCCTGTAATAATAATTTTATCTTTATTAATATTTACTTTAATCATAATTAACTAATTTTTTTAACAACTAATTTAGTATATGGTTGTCTATGACCTTGAGTTTTACGATATTTCTTCTTAGGTCGATATTTAAATACTTTGATTTTCTTTTGTTTACCATGTTTTTCCACTAAGCAAACAACTTTAGCACCTTCAACATAAGGTGTACCAATCTTATCACCAACAGCTAATACATTAGTAAATGTTACCTCTGTTCCAGCTTCATTTGGTAATTTTTCTACATATATTACGTCATTTTCAGCTACATAATATTGTTTTCCACCAGTTTCAAATATTGCTTTCATATTCATTCCTCCTTCTTTTTAAGACGCACCATCATGGTAATAATTTCTTATTTTAAAGACCATTTCTGAGTGGTTTTTTACGAATATAAAATACTTCGCGTATATAATTCTAGCAAAAAATACCCTATTTGTCAAACCCTTTTAACGACTTAATCCCTTGTTTTCTTCACTTTCTCTAAATAAAGGTGCAAACTCATCTCTATAATGAGCAATTGTTGCTATATCCCCTTTATTATATAAATTAACTAACACTCTAAACTTCCCATCTAAATCCATATTATCTAAATATAAAATACGATAAGTTAAATTTATTCTCTTAATTAAAAATTCTAATTCTTTTTTTTGATTTAAATCTGTACTCTTACTTATAATATTTTCTAAATAACTAACAAAGTAATTTAAAAATTCTATATCATTAATTCCTATAATAATATCTAGTATTTCTTCATTACTATTTGTTCTATTAATAATATTAATTATCTTACTATATTCTTTCTTATTAATTAAATATTTAAGTATCGTTTCTAATAAATTATGTCTTTTTATTCTAGCTTGATTAGGAAATTCTGATAAACATCTTAAATCTTTTAAATCACAAATATATTTTACTACACTATCAAGATTAAGAGTTAAATCTTTCATAATTAAACTATTAACAATTAACTCTATATTAACCCCTTTAACTTCCGTCATAAAATCCACAATATAGGCTGAATTACCAGTTTCTATAATATTTTCTTGTAACTTATTAATTAGCTCTTTCTTTAAATTATCATCTATTATTTCTTTTTCTTTAAAATCCGCGATAACTTTCCCTATTTTCCACATTTGCCACCCATTATTACTCTTACTTACTTCATTTACTAAATTTCTTGGATTAATTACCTCTTTTGCTATAAGTATTGTAAGCATCTCTTCATTATGGATAATTTTCTCTAAATATTCTGTCATATTAACCTCACTTCTATAAACATTTATTATAAAATTATCTTTAATAATTGTCAAACTTTTTAGCTAATATTTTTTTTTCCGAATATATTAATCCTTTATCTTTAAAATAATGGTAAGTATCTTTTTTAAGTAAATCTAAATTAATACTTTTATCATATCTAATTTTTCGATAAGGTAAATTATTCATAAATCTTTCTAATAAAAACTTTAAATGTCTAAACTTAAAATTCTTATATTCTTGATAAATTTTAAATATTAAAAAACTAAATATTAAATAATTATTTAAACTAAATATTCCATTATAAAGCATAAAAAGAACCAAAGATATTAAACTAATTATAAAACAACTTCTAAAAGCATATTTAAATGGTAAAAAAAGTTCTATTAAACTATTTAATATATGATATCCATCTAAAGGAATAATAGGTATTAAATTAAAAAACATAATTGTTTTATTATAATTTCTAAACAAAAAATAAGTATTATAACTAATTAAATTATTCTTAAAAAAAGCATAAAAAATTAAACCTAAAAAAAATTGCATTATAACCCCAAAACTAGCAATTAAAAGTTCATGACTTATTTTAGTATTAACTTTCTTATCTATTAAAGTAACTCCTCCCATGGGATATATATCTACTCTAATTATTTTATATTTAAGTATTTTAATAATTAAGATATGCCCCAATTCATGAACTATTACAATTAAATAAATTAAAATAATATTTTTAATTAAACCCGTAAATAAAAAAGTTAATATTAAAAAATAAGTTGCTATATTTATTTTAAATTTCTTTAAAATATTCATCATAACTTAAATATTCTTGATTTTTATTAAAAGTTAAATAAATATTATCTGAAGAAGCTACTCCTAAAATACTTGAAGATTCTACATAATCATAAATTTTTGCATTAACATCAGTAAGCCCGGAATACCAAATATCTACCCCATCATTTCCTTGCACTATAATTGTATTTCCTAAATCATCTTTTTCCCCATTAAAAACCACAATACCACTTGTTATTACATCAACAGCTTCTCCCTGACTTACCTCTACTTTAAAACTATTTCCCACTGCTTCAATATTCCTAAAATTAAAGCTTGTCTTATTTACAGCTTCATCATCACTAGCACTCTTTTTAATTACATCTACTTCCCCAAATAAATCATGATAAATATTATTTATTTTAGTAAAACTAAGTGAATTTTCTAACACATACTTTTTATATAAACTTTTATTTTTCGCACTTATATTCGTATAAATAATACTTCCTAATACTAAAATAATTGTTATTAATGTTCGCGTAATTAAATTTCGAGCATATTTTAACTTCCCCGATAATTCTTTTTTATTCTCTTTATTACTTTGGACATAACTAGCTCTCTTTAATTTATTTTTCCTCATAATATCTTTAACATCCATATTATCACCTAGCTAATTTTATGTTTTTACCTCCAACAATATAACAAAGAACATAAAAAACAAAATTAACCCCAAAAGCACTTATCATAAACAACATAATATACTTTAAAGAATAACCATTAATTAACCCCAAAACAAGTAAATAACTAACATATATAAAAAGTAAAGATCCTATATAACTTTTAAAATTATTTTTTCTAAAACCTATTTTTTTAACCATTAAAAAGATTATACTTAAAATAATAGTATTTAAAAAATAAGTATTTACTATTAATAAATCTAATATTAAAGTAATAATAATTAAACTAAAAAATTTATTTTTAGGAAGCATTACTAAATTCATTAAAATAAAATATGTCTTATATGGACTAATTAAACTTAAAATATAATCAAGTATTAAAAATATCATGATATAACTCCCACATAACTAATATTATTAAAATTAACACTCGGAGTAACATCAATAATATATTCTAACTCTAAATTATCTTTCTTAATCTCTTTGATACTTCCAATTAATAAACCCTCTTTAATATCCGTTAAACCTGAAGTATAAACTTTATCTCCCTCATTTAATTTTTGCCCTAACTTAAGATTCTTTACAATTAGTTTATTATCTTCACTTGTTAAAATCCCATAAGAATCATTTATTTTAACTGATAAATTAATCTCTTTATTTGTAATTAAATTTACCTCACTATAATTATTTTTAACTTCTTTTACAACCCCAATAACTCCCTCATCATTAATAACAATATTCCCCTTTTCTATATTTGCTTTTCTTCCTACATTAATAGTTATAGTATCAAAAAAATCATAAATATCTCTTCTAATTATTTTAGCATAAATAATGTTATAAGCATCACTTTTAATATTAAGTAATTTACTTAGTTTATTATACTCTCTTTCATAATAACTTTCTTTATTATTATCTAAATTATCAACACTTGCCGAACTAAACAACATTAAACTATCTTTACTTAAAAATAATAGATAAATAATTAATAATGCTATATAAAAAAACTTTCTTTTCTGCATTTATAACACCTAATACTATTATACCTTAATCTAATTTAGATATTCTCTAAATACCTGTAATAAAGAATTATTAATATTTTCATAATAAGTAGAATCACTAGTTTTAATTAACATTTCATAATTTTTAAGAGCTTTAATAACATTATTATTAACCTTTAACTCTCCTTTAGTAAAATTAATATCTTTATCTTGAAAATAACTACTCATCAAAAGAACACTTTCATCTTCCGTATAAACCCCAATTAATACTTTATATATTCCCCCATCATCATAAACAAAAGAACCATTATAAGTATTACTTTTGTTATTAGCATCCTCTATATTATTATAAGTCCCAATTGCCAAATATGTTATTCGCGCGTCCATTGCATTAGTAATAATTGAAGTATCAAATTTAGTATTAATAAATATTGCCACTCCAATACCTAAAACCAGAGCAAAAAGAAATATTTTAGCATTTTGTTTCATAATATCACCACGAATATCATAACACAATTTAAAAGCATTTCTTGTCGAATTAGCCAAAGAAGATAAAAGTTATAATAAAGGCTGCAATAATTCCCATTAAATCCGCGAATAACCCTACAGGTAAAGAATATCTAGTCTTTGTAATTTTAATACTTCCAAAATATAAAGCAAGAACATATATTGTGGTATCCGTGCATCCCTGCAAAGTTGATGCTAATCTGCCAATAAAACTATCAGGTCCAAAATTAATAAAAATATCATTCATGATAGCCATTGAAGCTGTTCCCGAGATTGGTCTTAAAAGAGCCATCGGAAGAATATCCATCGGAACATTAATTAATTTAAACAAAGGCTTAACAAAACTAAGGGCCGCCTCTAAAAAATTACTATCTAAAAAAAGATTAACTGCAAAAACCATTGCCATAATCGTAGGAGTTATATGAAAAACCATGATTAAACCTTCTTTAGCCCCCTCTAAAAAAGTATCATAAACATTTACTTTCTTTTTAACTCCATATAAAATTATAATTAAAACAAAAAGAGGAATAATTACTTTCGAAATAGTATTCATCTTTTTTTCCTCCTTATCATATAATCTAAAAATAAACCCGCAAAACTTGATACTGATGTTGCTAAAATACTTGTAATAATAATTTCAGTGGGATTAACACTTCCATTTATAAGTCTAAGCGATATTACTGTTGTTGGTATTAAAGTAACACCTCCTGTATTTAATACTAAAAAAGTAATCATGGCCTCTGTTGCCGTATCTTTACAAGGATTATCTTTTTGCAGTTCTTCCATAGCTTTTAACCCAAAAGGTGTAGCCGCCGAACCCAAACCTAACATATTAGCTCCCACATTAGAAGCAATATAACCCAAGGCTTTATGTTCTTTTGGTAAACTTGGAAATAATTTACTTAAAATTGGATTTAAAACACGCGCAAAAACGTTCAATAACCCTGATACTTCAGCAATTTTCATAATTCCCGTCCATAAAATCATTAAAGGCATCATTTCTAATATTAAATTTATGCCGGTTGTCGCATGTGTTAAAATTCCATTATTGATAACTTCAATATTACCTGTAATTAAAGAATACCCAATCGCAATAAATATTAAAGCCGCCCAAATAACATTTACCATGATTTAAACCACCCGATTAATTTTTGCCATAAATTCTTTTTTGGTTCTTCTTGAGGTTTAATATTTAAGGCATAAATACTTTCTGTATGTAAAACTGTATCTTTTAACTTAATTTTAACTTCCCCAATCTTAATATCATCTGTAACATTGACATCTTTATAAAGATTATATTCTACTTTTAAATCTTTTTCTTCCCTCTTTGTTACCAAAGCATAATAATCATTTTTAATATAAAAACTAACATTTTTATAATATCCATCATCTACTTTAAAATTCTTTTTATCAAGCACTTTTACAGCTTTATATTTATTAAAATAAGTTTCATATAAACTCTTATGATCTAAAAAATCATTCGGATCATTTAAAGTAACAACCACCAGTTCCATATTATCTTTTTTCGCCGTCGTAACTAAAGTTCTTCGAGCACTTTCTGTAAATCCTGTTTTTCCTCCTGTTGTATATTTATACATTTTAAAAAGTTTATTTTTCCCTTCCCAACTATAATGTTTCATATTACTTTCACATTTATAATAAGTAGTTCCAAATATTTTTCGAAACATTTTATTTTCCATTGCCACTTTTGTAAGTAATGCCATATCATAAGCACTAGAAATATTTCCTTCTCCCTTATTATCTAACCCATGGGGATTAACAAAATTAGTATTTTTCATCCCAATAATTTTGGCATACTCATTCATTAAATAAACAAAGCCTTCCAAAGAACCTCCGACATTTTCCGCAATAGCAATGGCCGCATCATTTCCACTTCTAAGCATCAAACCATAAAGTAAATCTTCTAACTTTAACTTTTCCCCCACTGTTAAATAAACACTTGACCCATAAGCCTTTAAAATACTATCACTCACCGTCACTTCTTTTTCCAAATCCCCATAAGTTATGGCTACTAAAGAAGTCATAATCTTTGTAATCGAGGCAATTAAATGTTCATCATGACTATTTATATCATATAGCACTCTCCCACTATTTAAATCCATTACTATTGCATTTCGAGCACTTATTGCCCAAACATTAATTGGTAATAAAAAAAGACATATCATAAGTAAGATTTTCTTCATTTAACCCACCTATTAATATGTATGTCTAAATTAATAAAAAATACTATTCTTATTCTTTAATCTTGAATTTTCTCACTCTTTTTAAAGCTTCTTGATACTTTAAATTACTACTTAAATCTTGTTCTTCTAAACTAACTAAAAAAGGATAAAAAGCTTCCAAAATATTATTTTTAAGTTCTTCTAATTCTCTTGTTTTATCTTGCACTATTTTAGTTAATTTTAATTTTTCTTCTAATATTTCCTGATAACTATTCTTTACTAGAGCTTCTTTATATTCTAATTGCTCTATCAATAATTGTTGCTGATAAATAACATCTTCATTTAAAGCTCTATACTTTTGGTATTTCTTAGTTATATATTTTATAACTTTTAAATTAATCTCTATTTCCCCAAAATTAAATAATCCTAATATTAAAATAACTTTCAATAATAAATGAGGAAATAAATTAAAAATAATTATTAATATTATCGCCGATAATAAAAGAAAGAATATCATCAATTCTACCATTCCATCTTTTTTCTGTTCTTCTTCATAAACTTTATTTAATTCAGATAAATTTTCTCTTTCTTTATTACATAAATCTAACATATCTAATTTAGATTGTAAATTTTTTCTATATTCTAAAGTAATTCTCTCTAATTTCTTTTTTAAAAGTTCTAATTCTTCTTCTTTTAACTTTAAAAGCTTAAAATAGTTCATGATAACCCTCACATTTAATTAAAATATTCTAACATAAACCATCACTTAATACAATATTTATTTAAAAAGAAAAAACAGACTAAATAATCTGTTAATCATAATTATAAATACCATGAATCTTTTCTAGTGTTTCTTCATCCGGTTGTTCCACTTGCCATTTACCATCAACTTTAATTGTTTTAAAAACTATATTATAACTAGTAGTATCTTCTGTCTTTTTCATTTCATCTAACTTATATTCTAAATATTTATCTGAGTCATATACTCCATTATTTAAAAATTCATCTTCATGACTATTTAAATAATCTTGTGTTTCCTTTTCTACTTTATGCAAGTCATACACCGTAACTTTAACTGTTACTTTTGCATTATCTCCATCATAAGATTCATTTTCTATTGTATAACTTAAATTCCTATATTGTCTTTTTAATACTTCCTTATACATATCCTTTTCTTTATCATTTAAATCCTCATTTTCTACTAGTTTATCAATATCTTTTAAAACATCTTCTGATAGTCCTTTATAATCATTAAGATATTTTTCTACGGCATCAGCAGCTAAATCATTACTGCAAGAACAACCCACAACTAAAAACAAACTCATAATAAATATAATTATCTTTTTCATTTTTCACCATTTCCTTAATACTTATTATGAAACGTATTTTCTTAAATATACAAAAAATGTTTTAAATATTTTAAAAATGTAGTATAATGTAATTGGTGATAATATGGAAACATGGTTACAATATCTCATTATAGGAATTGTTTTAGTAATAGTTTGCTTAATTGTTTTAAAATTATCTAAAAGAGATTTTCGAATTGAAGCAAACAAATTAATCGGTTATCTAGGTGGCAAAGATAACATTGTCAGTGCCGAATGTAATATGAGCAGATTTAAAGTTATTTTAAAAGATATATCTTTAGTTAATAAAGACGCGATTGAAAAACTGGGCGCCAAAGGAATTGTTGAAATAGACAATCAATTAAAAATAATCTTTGGTAAAGATGCTCACCAACTAAAAAAATATATTGATGATATAATTTAATACTTCCCAAAGAAGTATTTTTTTATAAATCCAATATAATATATTCATGATTATAATATTTAATAAACTTAATTAAATCCCTAAACTGCAAAGAAATAGTTTTTGTATTAACTAATGGATGCACTAAAACCCAATTGTTTTCTAATTCTTTATCAATCACAATTTTAACTATATTTTCTTTATCATTTATTATTGCTAAAGGAGTTACACTGCCTTTTTCTAAATTAAGAATCTTTTTTAATTCATCCAAACTAGCAAAAGTTATGTTTTTTAATCTTAACTTATTTTCTAAATTTCTAATATTAAGCTTCTTATCATCTTTAATCAAAACCAAGAAATAATTCTTATCTTTATCTTTCAAAAATAAATTTTTAACTCCAACACCCTTTATCTTATCTTTAATAATCTGTGCATCTGAAACAGTATATAAAGGATCATGCTTTAATAATTCATATTCTATCTTTAATTCTTCTAAAATTTCCTCTATCATAAGCCAATAACCAAAACTTCCTTATTATATTTATTTAGAGCATCTACAACTTTATTCTTTGCCTTTATTCCCAAAAACAAATAATAAGGTGTATCAGTCAAAATAGTAATTGAATATGTCCCAAAAACTACCGCCTGAATCTTTTCCCATTTAAAGACCATTTTAATACCTAAATATGATTCATCAGTAATACCCTCTTTATTAAAGACTAAAACCAAAGCTTTCTTTCGCATTTTAAAACTAATTATTACTCTAAAAAAACTTCCCAACCAATAAATAATAATTAAAAATATAATGATATTAGCTCCCATAATACAACCATTAAATATCAATAATAAAGCTAAAAATAAATAACTCCCTAAAATTATTAATTTACTCACCCAATAAGTTTTCAAACTTAACTTTTCCGTTTTTATAATTCTTTTCTTATTTTTAGCAATTCTTCTTGCTTCATTAAAACACTTAAAAACATTAGTTATATTAGCTTCTATCTTCATTATCTTAACCTCTATTATAATTATTACGCCAAAAACTATTTAAGTCAAGTAATTATTTCTTTTTTATTTTCTTTCTACTATAAGCTTCATCTAAATCAAAGCCAAAATATAAACCCATAATTATCCCCCTTTAAAGCTTACTTATTTTATCATACTCCCTCAATAATAACAAGAAAAAATAAAAAAAACTATTAAATCTAATAGTTAATTTACGCTCTACTGGAATATTTACCATCTTTAGTTGAAATAATAATTTTTTCTCCTTCATTAATAAATAAAGGAACTTTAACCACATATCCTGTTTCAATCTTCGCATCTTTTTGAGCATTATTTGTTGTATTACCCTTCACAGCAGGTTCTGTTTCTACTACTTCATATTCTACTTTTTCTGGTAAAGTAATTCCTAATATTTCTCCTTCAAAATAATCAACTGTAATATCAAGTCCTTCTTTAATAAACTTAACTTGATCTCCTAGAACTTTAGTAGATATTTCTACTTGTTCATAAGTTTCATTATTCATAAATACATAATTATCTCCCGCTGCATATAAATATTGCATAGGTGTTCTATCTACATGAGCTTTAGTTATTTTAATATTTGTATTATATGTATCTTCTGTAATGGAACCAGTTCTTAAATTTTTTAATTTCATTCTAACAAAAGCCGAACCTTTTCCTGGTTTAACATGTTGAAAATCTACAATTTGATATAAATTATTATCCATAATAATAGTCATACCATTTTTAATATCATTTATATTAATATTCATTTTTATTCCTCACTTTTCTTTGTAAAAATGCCAAATCTTTTCTTCCTTTTTAAACCAGTATCTTTAGTTTGACATTTATTAACACACACTTTATTAGTCATTATAGCTATTACTGGTGAGTTATAATTTGTTCTTATTAAGCGATAATGAGTTTTCCCCTGCATAAATAATTCTCCTTACTATTTCTTTTCTTTAACGATTTGATGTTTATGACACTTCTTACAATACTTCTTAACTTCTAAACGATCAGGAGTATTCTTTTTATTTTTACTTGTACATCTTAGTTCTTCACCACATACTGTGCATTTTAAAGTTACATAATTTCTATTTTCATTTTTAGCCATAAAAGCACCTCCTTTATAAAAAGTCTAGATGTATTATAGCAAAAAAATTCTAATTTGTGAATAGATAATCATTAATTCCTCGTGCAATTAAGCGATTTATCTGGGATTGATAACTAGATTTCCCCTTTAAATTGGCTGTATTTGGGCTAATTACCACGATTGAATAAAGAGGTTCATCCATCGGAGCATACATAATAAAAGTATTACTTATCACATAAGCATCCAGTGTTCCATTATAATCACTATCAATATATGATTCACTAGTTCCAGTTTTTCCAGCGGCATTTAATCTAGGATTGGCATACCAATAACCTGTTCCTGACTTCATTACTTCCCTAAAACCGGCTTGAATTCTTTGCATATATTTTTCTTCTAGTTCTATTTTATTCAAAAACACCGGTTTATTTTCATAAATAACTTTATCATTATCTATAACTTTATTTAAAATATTCAGTTTATATCGGGCTCCATCATTTGCAATTGTATTAATATATTGGAGTAAATTAACTGGAGTATATAAATCATATTGCCCAATAGCTAAATTCATAAGTAAATCCGGGGCTATTTTCTCTCCCTTAAGTCCTGTTGCTTCTTTTGGTAAATCAATACCTGTTAAAGCTCCCAAACCAAAACTAGCAAAAGTATCCCGATATTTATTAAAATCTTCTTCTTTAACTGGTGCTTCCATATTATAAACATATTTATAACCTGCCACCCTAAGGGCTGTTACAAATTGATAATAATTACTACTTACCGCGAGTGCTTGCAAATCATTAATTCGTCCTAATCTTGTCCATGAACATTTAGCCGGAATATTAGCAAGTTTCACACAACTATCCACCATTGTTGTTCCAATATCTATCGCGTTATTTTGATACCCAACAGTCATTGATGCTCCCTTAACGACACTTCCCACTGTATAAGCATTACGAATAACATTAATACTCACATCTTGAAAATTAATATCTTTATTATTGGTAATCATCCTAAGACCCACGATAGCTTTAACATTTCCTGTTTTAGGCTCACTAACTAAAGCATATGATTCTTTATAATATTCCGTATTAGGTAACTTTCTATTTTTAAGCATTTCTTTTTTTACTATTTCTTCTACTTTTAACTGCATATCTATATCTATATCTAAAACCAAATCTTTTCCCTTTTTAGCTTCCTTAACTAATTCCAAATTATTACCTACAATTTTATATAAAGCCTTATCTCCTCTTAAATATTCTTCATAATACTCTTCTAAACCACTTATCCCTACTTTATCTGTTAAACTATAACCTTTATCTAATAACTCTTTTTTTTCACTAGGAAGTGAACTACTAATCTCTCCTAAAATTGTCTTTAAACACTCTCCATAAGGATAATATCTTTTAGAAAAAACTTCCCCAAAAACTCCCGCCAAATTATTTTCTAATATTTTAGCATATAACTCTTCATCAATATCTTCTAATAATATTTTATTATCATACATATATCCTTCATTCATTAAATAATAAAAATAAGAACTATATTTTTCTTCTTCACTTAAACCATTAATATCTTCTTCAGTTACTCTTTTTCTTTTTCTTTCTTCTAAACTATCTTTAGAAAGTTTTCTTTTCTGATATAATTCATATTCTCTATCACTTATTAAAGAATCTCCAACATCAGGATATAACACTAAAAAATAATCAATTAACTTATCTTCATCATATTTATATTTATATTCAGTAATATTAGCTAACTTTTTAGCTATCTCTATTTCTTCCTCTTTACTTATTCCATTTTGCTTATGATATAAAATTGTATTAACCCCTTTATTATCAACCAAAACTTTTCCATTAATATCTAATATTCTCCCTCTTGGTGCCGTACTCCCATAAGTATATTGCTCATTTATAGCTATATATTTATCCCTATAATAATCATGTTTATTATAAGCTAAATTAATAACTCTATCTATAAAAATCCCAAATATAACTATAATTAAACCACATAATATATAAAACTTTTTTGGCATAATCTTCACCATTATTAGTATTCAATTTTTCCTTATTTTCATACAATATATTAGGGTGAAATATATGTATAATATAATCGCGCGTGTCATGAATAATTTAACTAAAGAAGAAGTTAATAATTTTGCTTTAAGTAAAAATATTAATTTAACCGAAGAAGAATTAACATTTACTTATAATTTTGTCAAAAAAAATTGGGAACAAGTAATTAATAATCCCAAACTTTTAAACTTAGAACGCTATAAAGATAGATTTAGTCCCGAGAATTTCACTAAAATTCAAAAACTCTTTAATGAATATAGTGCACGCTACAAAAGCCTTTTAGGATAAGGCTTTTTTATTTATTATAACTATTTCTAATATCTTCTAACAAATTAGCATTAAAACTCCCCTTTTTTATCATATCTATCTCAAACTTATAAGGTGGATACAACCTTTCTTTATCTAAATCATCATTCCCAATATAAGGTGTTTCTAATATCTTTGGAATATCTTTTAATAGATTATTATTAATAATATTATTTATTGTATCAAAACCAATTGTTCCAAATCCAATATTCGCATGTCGATCTTTATGCGAACCTAAAACATTTTTACTATCATTAACATGAATACATTTAATATATTTTAGGCCTACTACTTTATCAAACAATTCTAAAAACTTCTCAAATTTATTCATTTCATACCCAGCATCATTTAAATGACAAGTATCTAAACAAACCCCTATTTTATCTTTTAAATTAACTCCATCAATAATATATTTTATCTCTTCTAAAGTGCAACCAAGCTCTGTTCCTTTACCTGCCATAGTTTCTAATAATATCATAGTTTCAATATCAGGTGTAATAATTTTATTTAAAGCATAAATAATATTATCTAATGCTATATTTCTTTCAATACCTACACTAGAACCAGGATGTAAAACTAAATATTTAATACCTAAAATACCACATCTTGTAACTTCACCCTTTAAAAAATTAATACTAAAATCATATTTTGAAGCATCTAAATTATTAGCTAAATTAACAATATAAGGTGCATGACAAATAACATTATTAATATCAATGCCATTTTCTACCATTAATCTTTTAGCTTCTAAAGTTAAATTATTATCTATACTTTTTCTAATAGTATTTTGAGGAGCTCCTGTATAAAACATAAAAGTATTTGCTCCATAACTAAGTGCTTCTTTAACACTTCCAAGCAATTGCTCTTTCCCAAAAGAAACATGAGAACCTATAATCATATCTACCACCTAAATATATTATAAAAAGAAAAGCCTAAAAAAACAAGTAACTTAAGAATTTCTTTTATTTTTATCTTCGATTGGCAATATATATCTTATATGCGTTCAAAATAGTTAGCCCAGTGGGCCACCATTTAAAAATAATAAACAAAAATTTCAAAATAAAATCAAAAACAACACAATTGGTGCGCCACTGGCGCACCTTTTTGAAAAAGCACATAAATTGCCTAAAACTCTTTAAAATACTTATATTATATTTATATCTATTACATAAAATTAACTTTTAACTTTATAAGTAATAGGTATTATATTATTTTGACTAACAAATGATAAGATAAATTTATCTTGCTCTTTTGTTATTATTATTCCTATTGTTTTATTATGAAAACTTCTTTTTAAGTTATTATCTATATATTCCATATAAAACTCTATTTGAGCTTTATCTTCTTTTTTTAATTCTCGCATCTTTAATTCTACTACTACAAAAGCATTAAGATTATAATTAAATAATAATATATCTATTCTATATATTTTATTATTTATTTTTATTTTATACTCATTTTCTATATATGCATAACCATATCCTAATTCCATAAAAAAATCTTTTAATTTAGATAAAATAATTAATTGTAGTTCTTTTTCTTTTTTTATTTGTTCTTCTTTTGATAATTTTATTATTATGGGATTTTTTATATGTTCTTTTATATTATATATTTCTTCTTTATTATTTATTATTTCTATATGTTCTCTTTTTTCTAATAATCTTTCATAACTTTTATTTTTTATTTCCTCTCTCAATTTTCTTTTTGACAAACTATTAGTTATACATAAATTTATATAATAATTTCTTTTATTTTCATCTTTGATTGGTAACAATTCTTGGTAATGACTCCAACTTAATTGGTCAGCCAACGGCTGACCATTTCTAAACGTTAAATAAAATAATCTAAAATATTTAAGGCTTGTCATTTTGTAATTTGTTCCATAAACAATTAGTTTTTTACTCCACTCTTTAATTAAATTATCTCCATATTTAGCTCTTTCTTTGCCTCCTTGAGCTTCTACAATTAGTCTTCCTATATTCCAATAAGTATCTAATGTTTCTCTATTATCTTGTAATACTCTAGCTCTCTTATTTATTTCTAATTTTTTTATTAAATGTTCTACCTCATTATACTGTTCCATCTTAAAAACCTCCATTTAGGGTCAATATAACAAAATAGCCATTTTTTGGTCAATGAAGTATTACTTCCAAAATAAAAATGCTGTAATAATTACTTATTCAAGATAAATAATATCAGCATTATTTTTTTTAAGTCCTAAAACCAATGATTAATCTTGTATCCTAGTTCTACTATACCAAGCCTTAACCAGATATATGAGTTTTAAAAAGGATATTGGGCGCACACCCCACGTGTTGTTCACGTTGTTGGTGTTGAGGTTGCCAGTCGAATTCACAATGAACACGCGAGCATAACCATCAGAGTCAGCGTTATACAAAGACTAATACCAATACACTTAAACAGATTAACCATTATAATTATATCATTAATTTATTATTTTTTAAGCACTTATTTTATAAACCACATCTTTCATAAATTTCTATCTGCGTATATACATATATAATTTATAAATCATTTAAATTTCTTGTCTATTTTTGTATTTTTATGTATAAATATGTCAAATATTTACATATTAAAGATAGAGGTATAAAAATCTCTAGAGAAGGAGGAAAAAAATGAAAAAGTTATTTTTAACTTTAACATTATTTCTGCTAGTCATGGTATCGCCTGTATATGCGTTAGGTTTTGAAAATGTAACTGTCCTAAACAATAGTGATTCTTATAAAGGTGGAACTCCTAAAATTGAAGGAAATGGCACTAGAAATGTAACCATTACTTTTGATGCTGCCAAATTAAAAATAGTTGAAAAAGACCTTGATTTAGGTAGACCTATTGATGCTGCATGGCTTGGAGTTAAAGTTGTTGCACCAAAAGATGTACCAATCGCCACTTTAAAACAAGCTAAATACACAAGTAATGGTTCTGAACCAGAACTATTTTGGTCTAGTCAAGACAGTAACAAATCTGAATCTCAAGAAGATGAACACTACATCTATGTTTATGGTGCTGTTACTGAAGAACATTTAACAAATGCCACTAAAAAAGGCACAATGATTAAATATACTTGGTTATTTGATTGGGATAATGATGGTGACAATGACCAAACAGTTACAATATTAATTAATCCTGAAGAATTAGTTTTAACAGCTAAAGATACTGAGACAGAACTATGGAACGAAGATAAATTCGATGAATTAAAACCAGTTGTAGAATCACCAGACACTAGCGATAAATTACCAGCTTATATAGGCTTTATGACCATGAGTTTATTTGCAGGAATGTATGCTACTAAAAAAATAGCCGAATAGGATTTATCAAAATCCTATTTTTTTTATAGTTTAAAAAAACAATAGACTATAAATCTATTGTTAATTTACTTCACAACTCTGTGATGCATCATCAGAAGAATCTATAACATCTTTACTTGTCACATCAGGACTTTTTCCTAAAACTGCATTAGTTCCATTTGAAAGCCATATTTTATAAGTATATTTTCCTTCTCCATTACTTTCAATTAGAAAACTACCAGCATAAGCTTCATCATTTTTTTCAATTAAACCTGAATTAATTACTTCTTCATAAGAATAACATTTTGTTCCACTCGCATTATCTTTAACATATAAATTTTGAGCAGCCATCATAAACTTATTTGCTTCTGTTGCTAAAACTTGTCTTCTAGCATCATTCATCATTGGCACTACCGCATTTGTTGCAATTAAAACAACTACTGATAAAATAACTATAACACTTAACAATTCCACTAAAGTAAAACCACTTTTATTATTCATTCCATTCACCTTCTAAATTAATTATATCAAAAATATAGTTTTAGTCAAGATTTAGAGGAATTGTTTTCCAAGATTATTGGAATTAATTTATTTTTGTAGATTATTATTGAAAGTGCACAATTGTTGTGCAATAAGTTTTGTAATTATATATAATATCTCTCAAGCAATTTATTTGTCATATAAAGGAGGTATTATATACTATGGCAAATTATTGTCATCTATCTTATGAAGATAGAAAAAATATTGAAGATGGATTAAATGATAATAAATCTATCAATCAAATTGCTAAAGAAATTAATAGATGTCACTCTTCTATTTTAAGAGAAATAGATAGAAACAAAAAATATTCTGAACCATCTAGTTGGAATAATTATAAAATTAATCACCCTGGTTTAGATTTATCTTGTGAAAGATTGGAACACTCTCCTTATGTTTGTAATGGCTGCAAATCTAGAAGTGGTTGTAGAAAGATTAGATGGACTTATTACGCAAGAGAAGCTCAAAAATCATATGATGAATTAATTAAATCATCTAGACAAGGTATTAATTTAAACTACGATGAAATTTATAAAATAAATGAAATTATCTATCCACTTGTAAAAAAAGGACAAACTATAAATCATTTATATATTAACCATCCTGATATTCTTGATTTTAGTAAAAGTTCTTTTTATAAGTATGTTAATAATGGTGTATTTGAATTTGGACCTTTGGATTTTCCTAGAATTGTTAAATATAAAAAAAGAAAAAATAATCCTAATAGAAGAACTAGAAAAGAAAGAGAAATTTTGATTAATAGAAAATATACTGATTTCTTAGATTATACATCTAGAAATCCTTATTTAAATATTGTTGAAATGGATACTGTTGAAGGATTACAAACTGAAGAAGATTGCTTTCTTACTCTTTTTTGGAGAAAATCTAATTTTATGCTTATATTTAAATTGGAATCTCAAACTACTGAAGAAGTAACTAGAATATTTAGCATTCTTCAAACTTTTATACCTGAAGAAGATTATAAAAAACTATTTCCAATTATTCTCACTGACAATGGTCATGAATTTTTTGATGTCAATAATATTGAGTATATTCATGAAACTGGTGAATATGTTACTCATCTTTTCTTTTGTGATCCTTCTGCTTCTTGGCAAAAAGGAGGCATAGAGAAAAACCATGAATTTATTCGTTATATTTTACCAAAAGGTTCTTCTTTTAAAAATATTACCCAAAAAGATTGTGATTTATTTATGAATAATATTAACAGTTTATGTCGCGATTCTTTAAATGGTAAGTCTCCTTATGAAGCAATGTTATTTCTATGTGACGAATATATTTTAAAAAAACTTAATTGTTATTATATTAAACCTGATGATGTCATTCTTAATGACTCATTATTAAAATATTAATTTAAAAAAAAGATATTTATAACTACTAACTATAAATATCAATTTTGACAAATAAATTGCCCATATTATAAATTTCAAACTAATGTAGATATTGTGCATTTAGTTTTAAAAATTCACACATATCTGCACTTTTTTGCATGGAATAATTTCCTTTTTGCAGTAAATAATATATCACTTCTTTTATCTTTTGTCTATTTATTTTTTCTATTTTATTTAAAATTCATTAAAAAAAGTGCACTTTCTTATGAAAATGTACTTTTTTATATCAATTGCACTTATTTGTGCACTTTACTTAAAATTTAACGATTAATTTATTTTAATTTTTTAAGTATTTCTTCTTTTTTTAATCCTAATGTTTCTAATTCTTTAATATGTTTATTTATTTCTTTTATTATACTATCTACCTTTTCTTTTTTAGCTTCTTCTACATTATCTGCAATAAAACTTCCCTTTGTTGATTTAGAAATAATAATCTTTTTACTTTCTAATATATCATAAGCTTTTTTAACAGTATTAGGATTAATACTAAGTGTACACGCGAGTTCCCTAATACTTAATATTTGATCTCCCGGTTTTAATATTCCTAAAGTAACTAATTTTTCTATTTCTTTAACTATTTGTTCATATATTGGAGTTCTTGTTTGATAATCAATATTAATATTCATTACTATCCTGAATCTCTTTCTTATAAGTTTCTACTAACTCTTGATAATTTTCATCATCTTTAAGTTTTTCTTGATAACGTAAGAACTCTTCTTTAAAACTATCTGAATCACCAATCGGAAGATCTAAACCACCAGTATTATCATAAATCATAATTTTCGTTTTAAATTCTTTATATTCTTTATTACTTTCTAAATATTTTAAGAAACTATCTAAATTATGATTAATAACATAATTAAATAATCTTGATTGTAATTCATCTAATCCACCATTATTTCCCAAATAAACAAAAGTTACTATTTGTTTTTTATTTTTTTGCTCTTTAATAATATCTATTGCTTTCTTAGATAATTTTTCTAACACATAATCATCTAACTTACTGTTCATTGCCGAAGCAATACTATATTCTTTATAATTATGATTATCATAAACATAAAAATTAATTATTCCCTCTTGATCAATATAATGAAAATTTTCTTTATTAACAGTTTCGATAATTAAATCTTTTAATTTATTATCTACCACTATATCATCTGTATAAATAATATCTTTACTATTTAATTTACTTAATTCACTTTCTTTTTTATTTTTAACTAATTCTTTTATTTCATAATTTAATTCATCTCTAATATATATATAACTATTATATTTTTTATTATTAGAACTTATAGTTATAGTTTTATATAAACTACTATCTTTTTTTAATGCATTATGCATAATTTCCGTTATTAATTCTTTATCAACAATATCAATAGTGTCATCATACTCTGGATATTCAAAAGTTATTTTATCAATATCCTCTATATCTATTACTCTATCTCTACGATATAGATGATACACACCATAACCACCCGAGAATATACCAAAAAATACTAAAGAAATAATTGTTGATTTAACAAACTTATATATTTCTTTTCTTGTTATTAAATCATACACTATACTATAAATAAATATAATTGTTAAACTTATAAGTAAACCAGTTAAAGCTGCTTCATGAATTATCGCATATGTTATTAAAGATACTGGAAGTAAAGTAATAATTTTAACTAGATAATGCATTTTTTCACTTTTAAAACTAGTTTCATTATTCTCCATTTTTCGATGACTAAAAGTATAAAATCCTACAAATATATATATTACACTTAATATAAGCATTTTAATAACACTACCTAAATTATAAATAAGAGTATCAGTATCATTTAAAAATATTAAAGGAGCAACATTACTTTTACTTGGCATAACATTATAATATAAAGAATATTCCATATTTTCTAAATGTTTTTCACAATCTTCAGTTTCACAGTAATAAGATCCCTTAAAATCTTCATCATTATATTTAACATAATTATTACTACTATTTAAACCATCAAAAACCGTTGCAACCATATTTAAATAAGGAACTAAACAAACAATAATAAACATAACTACTATAGTACTAATTAAATTACCACAAATACTCATAGCAAGGACACTTACTGTAAACATAAATATGTAAGATACAAACCAAAAAATCATATAATCAATTATTAAACTAAAAGGAATTACAAAAGGTGCAAAAATACTAAATAATAAGTAAATAAGAGTATTTAAGAGGATAAAGATGGAAAGGACAATTAAACCTCCTAAAATATTAGTAAAATAAATTGTTTTTCGACTAAGTGGTTTAGACATTACAAAATCAACACTTTTTCTTTTAAAAACAAATCCAAATAAACTAAAAGCCAGTATTATAGGTAAAACATACATTCCCAAAAAAGTAATTATACTTAAAGATTGAAAATCAAGCAATACTGGAGTATTATTCATATTAATTATGGCAATAATTAATAATAAAATATTAAGTAAAGGTATTACTCCTAGAAAGAATGCCAAAACTGCTTTAGATTTTCTTATATTCTCTTTAAAATAATTAAAATTAAATAATTTCATTAAATTCATAACCTAATGCCTCCATTTGATATATAAATACTTCTTCTAAAGTAAGAGGTAAATAATCTAATATTATTGGATGTAACTTTTCTAAAATAGTTTTACTATCTTTTCCATTTTCATCAATTATTAAAGTTGCTACACTTCCAATCTTTTTATAAGAAAGTATTTTAAGTCCTTTAAAAGTACTTTTATTAAAATCTTCTTTTAAAGATATTTGCACTTTAAACATTGTTGTCTTTAAAGTATCAATATCACTTTCAAATAAAATATTTCCTTTATATAATAATCCTAAATTATCACATATATCTTCTAATTCTCTTAAATTATGACTAGTCATAATTATAGTTGTATTATTTTTTTCCATTGCATCTGCTAGCAATGATTTAAAATATTTTCTAACCACTGGATCAAGGCCATCAAATGTTTCATCAAAAAACATATAACGCGCACTAGTTCCAAGAGCACAAAGTAACGCACATTGTCTTTTCATCCCCTTTGAAAATGAACTAATTTTAGCATTTTTATCAAGTTTTAACTTATCTGCCACTTTTAAGACATAATTCATATCAAACTTAGGATATAACGAATCATAATAATAAGCCATATCCATTAAACTATAATTGCTATAAAAAAATAAATCATCAGGCACAAACACCATATCTTCTTTTATTTTCTCATTATCATAGACATCTTCTCCATCAATGAATATTGTCCCACTATCTGCCGTATAAATACTATTAATTAATCTAAGAAGAGTTGACTTACCAGCCCCATTAGCCCCAACTAAACCATAAATTGCATTATCTTTAATCGTACAATTAAGATTCTCTAAGACATAATGTTTCTTATCAAAACTCTTACTTAGATTTTTAATTTCAATCATTTAATCTCCTCCTTTATTGTATTACATGCACTAGTACAATTAAAATATATCACATATAGCAAAAATATGCAAGTACTAATAATTTTATTTACAAAAAAAGAGAATAACTGCTACATTGTTATTCCCACCAAAATTTAAAAAGAAAACTTAAACCTCATTTATTTGCTTAATTCAAATGCTATCTAGGTTTGAGAATCAAATTGATAGCACCACGCTACACTCCTTGAAAAGTGTTTACTAATCCATACTTCGTCATTTGACTATGTATGGATTATCTGTAGTTCCTCCATTTGCCAAATCTCCTCCCCTTAATGTATCAATTACTGTATCAGCCTTCAGATTTATTACTGGGCGCACACCGATGCTCGAGCTGTTCACGTTCGGGTCGTTGAGGTTGCCATCCGTAGTCACAATGAACACCCGAGCATACTGACTAGACCCGCTGTTATAAAAGCAAGACGGAGACATTGTCCAATAATATTGACCTGTATATAACCAATAATTATTGTTATTTGCACCTGCGAATCCTCCAGCATAAATTACTTCATCCATTGTTATTAAGCCTACTGGATTGGTTAATGCATGATTTCCTGCTATTGTTTTTCCATCAACCATAACTCCTTTTGCATCAGTACCTGTAAATAAATCATATTGACGTGATGTATCATCGCCACATTTTAATGTTGGTTCTTGTGTTGAATCATAACTTGTACTTCCACTTTGCCATACTCTATCTGCCGGAGCATATCCTGCTTGAGTTTTTCCGTATGTAGTAGTTCCATAACTACCATGTGCAGACTTTACTGGTTCTCTATCATTACAAAATCCTGTTTCTATATCTATATGTTTTACTTGGTCAGTATCCCCTAAATTTGTTGTTACCCACCAAGCATCTAATTTATCCTTTATAGTACTATCATATTTGTTTAAATGGGCTGGCTTGGTTCCGTTTCTTGCTCCATCTGTAGTACCTGCTGTTCCTTCACTACTTGCACTACCATTTGATGCTGTTCCAAACATAAATCCTACATATTTATTATCATTATAATTTGTATTATAAGCACTAGTACCAATTTGAGTATCCGCAGTCGTAGTACTTGGAGCAGTACTACCCTTTCCAGCATATATTAATCTTATTGTTCCATTGCCATTTATTCGGATGATTCGCCACCATATATCTTGTCCATTTTCTTTGCCAAACTTTAACCAGTTATTTTGAACAAAACCGCGATATACATAGCTCTTTCCATAATCATCCACTGTATCATATATTCCATTTTGAGCCATATTTTTATGACTAGAGTCACCACTATAACATGACGAAGAAGTACTTCCACTACAACTTGGACCTGTAATATCTGTTATAACTCCATCGGATTCTGATATTCCTAATTTTTTTAATGTCTTTTCTGGTGTCGGCTCATAAAAATATAATTCACAATCTGTTCCACTTTGTGTTAGATTATTTACTATTAAACTCCTATCACTATTATCCCATTCTAATGTTGCATCATTTGTACAATGACTATCACTTGTATTTAGTGTTAAATTACTATCTTGTTTTGGTATTTCACTTTGTTTTGTATATTTCCCATCTTCTCCCTCTACATTTACACTTATTATATTTATATCGGCTTTTGTATTACTTATCTCTCCATATACTTTTCCTTCAAATCCTTCTCCTATATCTATACTTTGATCTCCATTATCTGGATATTCTACTATGATATAATAATATTTTATTGTTCCTGTTTTCTTTGATGTTATAAATTCTGTATTAGTTATCTTTATTGTTTGTTCTTCTTTTGGTTTTGATGGTATCTCTCCTTCATTTATTGGTTCTCCTAATTCTCCATTTATTATACATACCTCATTTAATTGTTGGGCTCCATTTACTACTTTCTTTTTCTTTTCACAAGTTAAACTTATTTCTTTTTCTTCTTCTGATACATATACTTTATATTTTAAATTAGTATTTAAATTATTTGTTCCTATCCATGTTAAGTTATACGCGATAAGTTCATTATTACCTGTTGCAGTTGCTATTACTTTGGATAATGTTTGATGTCCTGGATATATATCTTTATCACCAAACTCTATATTACCACTTATATCTAATGTGGAACCATTTACGGTTGCCGTTCTTCCCTCTGTTGTTGCTCCTGTTCCCTTAAAAATAGTTTTTCCTACAAAATATGCAAATGTCAATCCTACTCCTATTAATAGAATAGATACTAATATATATAATCTTTTATTCTTATCTTTCATATTAATTAGCTCCTTCTACTACATATGGATTAGTGTGTGTTCCATCTCCTGATAATTTTGTATCAGCCTTCAGATTTATTACTGGGCGCACACCATTCGTGCTGCACACGTAGTTGTAGCCGCCGAGGTGGCCATCGTAACTCACATAGAACACGCTAGCATTGCTGCCGTCAAAGTAAGACGGAGACATTATCCAATAATTCTGGCCTGTATATAAGTAAAATTGTTTATTGTCAGATTGATTACTTGATCTATAATAATACCCTCCAGCAAATACAGCCTCATCTATTGTTATCAATCCTATTGGACTATTATCACCTGACCCATTATTAGCTCTTAATTTATGATTTCCATAATAACTTCCATCTGGTTTTTTTGCTCCTGGAAGTGTGAATGTATCTTCTGTTTGACTACACTTGAATGTTGGTGTATGTTTTGTATTAGCATTCCAACTTGTATCTAGTAATCTATCTCCTGCTGCATATGCCGTTGCATTTTTTCCATATCCTAATGTTCCATACCCACTTCTACTCATTGTTGCTGTTTTTCTATCATTACAAAATCCTGCATCTGGGTCTATATATTGTCCATATTCATTTTTTAAATTAGTACTATACCAAGTATCTAGTTGTTTTTTTATATCACTATCATAATTATTTGCATGAGCTTGGGCATAACTAGTCGTTGGTGTAGTTTCACTACCAGCACTACCTGTTTTCTGAGTCCCATACATATATCCTACATATTTATTATCATTATAGTATTCATTATATTTAAAAGTTGTTGTACTTCCACTATTTAACTGACTTTTTGTTGTATTATTATTTAAATATCCATCTGTTGTTGGTGCAGTTGTTCCCGTTCCTGTATATATCATTCTTATTGAACCATTGCCATTGATTCGAATGATTCTCCACCATATATCTTGACCATTTTCTTTGCCAAATTTTACCCAATTGTCTTTTACTTTTCCTCTAAAATAATATGTTGTTCCTAAATCATCTTCATCACTATATAATATTGATTTCTCATTTTCATCTGTATGTTCTTCTGTATCCATGTCTGTAAATCCATCTTGTCCTTTTTTTGTCGTCAGTCCTAAACTATCAACCAATTTTGTTGCTAATCCTTTATCAAAATACAAAAAACAACTTGTATTGTCACTTGTTAAATTACTTAATTTTAATCTATTATCTACCCATGTTGGTTTTGCTCCATTACTACATGTACTTTTGCTTTCATTTAGTGCATACCCAGTTTGTGGTATATTATCTTGTTCCTGATAATTTCCATCTTCTTGTTCTATCATAACCGCTATATAATTATTTTCTTTTAATTCTTTATTTGTCAAATAAACACTTTTATTCTCTTCTCTTCCAAACAATAAAACTACACCAAAAACACCTAGTATTCCTACTATTACTAAAATTATCCTTTTCATATATCCTTTTCCTTTACCCTTTTAACATAATACAACTTTTTTTAAAGTCTTTCATTATCTTCGACAAAACTTGTCAAAACTTCTATTGCAATATTTATTGCAATACTATATGTTATATTTTTATATTACAATAATATTTACAAAAAATCAATTATTTTTTACTTCTTTTTTGCGTATTTTTTTACTCATAACTCATTTGAGTAACATCATACCCATAATATTCTAAAATAGCTACAGCCTTTCTTGATTTAGTTCCTTTATTACAAATAATAAAATAACTTTTATTTTTATCTAATAATTTCTTATAATTAAGTAATAAAGTTTCATAAGGTATATTGACACTGTCGGGATGATGATATTCTTTATAATCAAGGGGATGTTGAATATCAATTAAAGTTCCCATACTTTTATTATAATTTTTTATATCTAATCTTTTCATATATATCACTATTCCATAATATGAATACACTAAAAAAAGCTTCATAACAAAAGCCTCTCTTTAAAAAAATATTGTTTTATATAATAAATTATGTTACAATTAAATTGTAGAACATTTAAGGACTAAATGCCTACAAACTATTGTTTTTTGGCACCTATCTTAATATTAAGCCTAAACTTAATTAAGAGAAGTGTCTTTTTTGTTTTAAAAAAACAAATCAATGGTAAAATTACTTTTATCATAACTCTAATACCTCCTTTATCATAACCCCCTGAATCCTCAGTAAAGGTAAATGGAAAGGAAATATAAAGTAGGCACTTCGCCTTAAATGTTCTAATAATATTCTAAAGCTAAAACAACAATTTGTCAAAAAAACCGTTCGACAAAATTCGACAATCTATATTTAACCATCTAAAAAAGCAAGATTTTTCTTGCTTTTATTCATTAAAGAAATCATCAAAGAACTCATCATCAGTAACTACATTTTCATTAACAATGATACTATCAGCATCCACATTTATTTTTGGTTTATCTTGATTTCCTTCTTGGTTTATAGGTTGAGTATCTATTTTATTATCTTGTTCTAAAATACTTGGTTTAACTTCTTGCTTCAAAGAACTATCATTAACTTCTTCTATTTTTTTATCTTCATTAATTGGTTGTTCTTTAATAGGATTCTCTGTAATAAATTTTTGTTCTAAAGTATCCTCTTTATTTTCTTCCCTACTTTGTAATGGATTAGTTACTAAATTATCGGAATTATTTTTCTTTTCTTCCAATTTAGCATTTTCTCTAGCTTCTTCTTCATCAAGTTCTTTAAGTCTTCTATCAATATCTTTCATCATTGCATCTATATCGGCATCTGATAAACTACTCATTGGCTTATCAAACATTGGATTATGACTAAATGGTGAAGCTCCCGAATTTGGAATAGAACTTGGAGCACCACTAAAAGGATTAGAACCAATTGGTGATACACTTCCCATTCCCCCAAATGATGTTGAAGAACTACTTGGCCCAAACGGATTAGTAAATGGATTAGCAAAAGGATTATCCATATCTTTATTTTCTAAATTATTCATCATTTGTTTACGACGTTCTTCAGTTACATAATTTTTAACATCAAATAATTCAATTTTCTTAATTTCTCTTTCTGGATATGGAGCTTCTTCTCTATTCATCCCCCAATTCATTTCAAAATCTGGTTTTAACTTTGTTCTAAAAGGATTTTTTCTCAAACGAATAATAATTGCTTCAAATAATTTTAATTTCTGTAAATCTGATACAGTTACTAAAGGTGTTGAAACTGTCTTATCTTTTTCTTTAGATTTAACTTCCCCACACATTTTTGAAATCTCTTCTAATGCTGCAAGTTCTGTAGATATCAAATAAACTAAATTACCACAGTTACCTTTTATAATTTCTCCTACTTCTTTTCCATAAACATCATTTAACTGGGCAAAGTTTTGAATAATAAAAGTAAATCTAATATCTCTTGAACGCGCTGCACTTACCATTGAATCAACATCTTTAAGTGGGGGCATATTAGCAAACTCATCTAAGATAAAATTAGTTCTAAAAGGAAGTTTCCCTCCATTTTCTTGAGCCACATCTATCAATGTTTCATAACATTGTTTAATAAATATTGTCATTAAAGCATGATAAGTTTTCTTTTCATCATGAATAATCATAAATACTGCTGTTTTTTCTTTACCTATACTTGCCATATCAAAATCACTATAGGCAAGCATTTCACTTAAACTTTCTCGTGAAGAAAAAAGTCTAATCTTTTGTCTAAAAGTAGATAAAATACCTCCTCTAGTTTCATTTGGTGCATTAATTGTATTTGATGCAAATATATATGGACTAGAATCTTGTCCTTTCATATTAAAATATTCTTTAATATATGTTGAAGTTGCATATCTTTCTTCTCCAATCGTACTCATATAATTAATACTATTTAAATTAACTTCTTTTTCTTTTGCATCATAAAATAAACCTAAAGCTAAACCTGAAAAATAATCTGCTGCACTCTTCTCCCAAAACTCTGAATCTCCCCCTTTTTTAGATTGATCATATAAAATATTTAAAGCTACGTCATCTAATAACTCTGTTGATTTATCTGTATTTCCTTCTTTAAAATAACGATAAGGAAGGGTAAGAGGATTCCAAGCATTTCCATGATTAGGCTCTCTAAAATTAAGCACAATAATTTTATATCCTCTTTCTTTTAACGCGGTTGCCGCATATTTATATATTTCACCTTTAGGGTCTGTAATAATCATTGATTCACCCTTTTTAGCAAGTAAATTAACCATTGGCTTAACAACAGTCTGAGTTTTACCTGAACCCGTAGAACCTATAACTAAATTATGATATTCTCCATTATCAACCCAAATTTCTTTTCCATTATTAATTAAAGGAATACCCGCTGCATTAACAGTTTCTGCTTTAGGATCAACTTTTGCCATTCCTACATCAGTTTTAATTTCTTTTTCTGTACTCCATCTAGCATAACCACTTTCTGTTTTTTCCCCTAATTTTATACCTAATCCTTTCCCCTTTTCTCTATTAAACACATATGAAGAAACACTTGTAAAAATAATAACTAAAGAAATAAAAAACATAAACAAAGTTAAAACAATATAATCTCCTGTAAAAGCTTTAAATGGTAACAATCCATAAAACTTTCCATCATTCAAAAAAGAAGAAAAATTAAGCACTGCTATTGCACATAAATACAATAATAAAACACAATACAAACAAAAAATCAAAAAATCTTTAGGTGTTATTTTAAATTTCATAAATATTCCTCCATCAAAACTATATGTATTATACTACAATTTACTAAAAAGTAAAAGTTTTTTAAATAATTTTATAAGGATAAAAAATTCTAAAAAATAAATTATTTTTTTTATAAAATTTTTCTAAATTATAAGTATTAGAATATATCTTAAAATATTTATTTAAAGTTTCATTTCTTTTATTTTTTTGATAATCAAAATTTGATGCTAATTCATAATAATACGCTGTATAAAAATCAAACTCTGGTAAATTATATTCTTTAACTAACTCTTTAATTTCTCCCTCATATTCTTTAAATACTTTATTTATACTTTTATCTGGATTACTATATATTTCTTTATTTTTATATATACATACTTCTTTATCTATATCTTTAGAACATTTAAATGCCTCAAAATCATGTTTAAAAAACATAAACAAGCTTACCATTATAAATATCATACTTACTATTAACATAATAAATAAAGATAAAATAAATCTATGTCTATCAAAAAAACTAACTACTTTTCTTATCATTTATACCGCCAAATCTTCTATCCCTATTTTCATACATAAATATTGCTTTATTAAATTCAGATTTATCAAAATCAGGAAAATAAGTATTTGTAAAATAAAACTCACTATAACTCATTTGATATAACATAAAATTGCTAACTCTGATTTCTCCCCCTGTTCTAATAAGCAAATCTATAGGTGGAAGATCATGATACAAATATTTATAAAAGTCTTCTCTTTTAAAAGTACTAATATCTAAACCCTGATTAATATCTTGAGCAAGTTTTATAGCTCCATCAATAATTTCTTCTTGTCCCCCATAATTAAGACATATATTAAGTATTGCTTTATCATTATCTTTAGTTTTCTCTTCTATATTTTTAATAGCCTTTAACACATCTTCTCTTAAAGGTTCTTTTCTTCCTGAAACTATTACTTTAATTCCTTTTTTAACTAATTTATCAAATTTAGTATTAAAATATTTAATAATTAAATTCATTAAATAATCTACTTCTTCTTTACTTCTCTTAAAATTATCTGTTGAAAAAGCATAGACACTTAAAACTTTAACTCCCATATCCATCGCATGAATAGCTAACTTCTCTAAAGTTTTACTACCCTCTAAATGCCCTGCACTTCTCTCTAACCCTCTTTTAGTTGCCCATCTTCCATTGCCATCCATTATTATAGCCACATGATTTGGTACGTTCATAATATCCACCTAACTTCCAAACAAAATTATAACATAATTATTGATTTATCGCTACTTTATTGCTATAATTTTATTATGCTGATTTAGTTTAGTGGTAGAACGGAAGCATGGTAAGCTTCAAAGGACTGTTCAATTCAGTCATTCAGCACCATTTAGTTATTAAGCCTTTTAGGCTTTTTTAATTTTACCTCTTAATATAAATAACAGAAAAGTATTAGCTTTTATTAAAGTAATAAGCCCACTTGAAAAAAAGTTGTTTTTATGATATTATGAATATGTCAAGGAAACTTGCATAAAATAAAAAGGGAACATTCAGTTTTGCATAGTTGAATGTCTACCCAAAATAAATTGTTTAGGCACTTATTCTAGCGAATGAGTATCATTTTTTTATTACTACTATCAAATTGATTAGGAGAAATAAAATGATAGTAATGAATTTAGAACTTTTATAATAAAAAGTTCTATTTTTCTTTTCTTCAAACCTCCTCTCTATTTAGAGATTTGGTAGACACTCAACAACTGATATTCCCTATTTCAATTATATCAAATTTTTATACTTTCCTCAAGATAAAACAACGGCGCTTATAGATGTAAAAACCTAAGCTTTATAAAGATATAGGATTATTTCTTTTTAGAATTATCACCTCTACTTTTTTACCTTATCACTAATGTTCTAATTTTTATTTACTTGCAAATAAAATAATAAAGCTTTATAATATAAATCTCTAGGAGTAATGTTATGAATATTATCGCTTTATTAAAAAAACTAATTAAGAACTCAAATAATAATATTGATATAATTCCCTTAAATAGTTTGTTCCCTCTTCCCACTCGCGAAAATTATATAAACAATCCTGATATGTTAAATTTAATTGATAAAGTAAAAAAAGAATATCTCGTTAAAATAAATAGTAAAAGATTTATTACCAGTTTAGATATTAATAACAAAGAATTAATTAATAATATGCTGATGTATTTAGATATAATTTTAAATAATATTTTAAATTATGATGATAAAATAGAAAAAATAAGTCTTGAAGATAAAATAAATTACTTAATAAAAACTCGCAAACTAATTTTGTATTTAAAAACTATTAAAAACGAGTCATTTAAAGTAACAGCCAATTTAATTGCCCTTCAAGAAATACTTTTAAGTCATAAATTTATTAGCAAAAATAAAAAAGCGACTTTAAAAAATGAAATAAATAACTTAAGTAATATTTTAATTACCTACTTAGTAAAAGAAAAAGCTTTAATTTTAGAAACTAGTAGTTATCTAGATAAATACTCTTACAAACTAGAAGAAAATGAAGAAAATAAAAAAGAAAAAATAATTGAAATTAAAAAAGATAAACTTATAGAATATGCTAAAATAATATTAAATAAAAATATAGCCTTAAGTAATAATTTAATGGATCTAGCTATCATTGAAAAAGAATTAGAAGAATGGGTATATAAACATAAAGAAGAAGGACAAAGTTTAAAAAAAAGGTTAGATAATATTTGTACTTTAGAATTTAGTTTCAATAATAAAGATACATTAATGAAACTAATAGAACCTTTAGAAATAAAATATTGGTTATTTTATGAATATGGTAAAGACTTAATCTCAAAAGAAGACTTAAAAGATTTTTATCAAATAAAGTTTAATGTCTTAATTTTAAGTCTAAATGGTATCAGTGAAGTAATTATAAATAAAAAAACTAATGATTTTGAGTTTCTTTGCTATAGTAATATTATAAACAAAAAAATAGAAGATTTAGTAAAAGGAAATGGCGAATTAAATAAATCATCCGAAATAGATGTCATATTAAATATTTTAAAAAGTAGCCCAGATATAATAGATACAAAAGCTATCTTAAAAAGTAAATATCTCTTTAATTTATGCCTTACCATGAACAGTAAACAAGCCTTAATTAATTTTCTAAAAAACTTTAAAATAAATTATACAAAATATTATAATTTAGATATTATTCGTGAATTACATTCTTTTTATTTTGAAGAAGAACTACCCTTAGAAACTATTTATCGTATAATGTTAGCTTTAAATTACCAGTATGATGCTAGACTTTATGAAATATTACAAAAAGATATTTACCCTGATAAAGATTATTATTATTTACCTGAAGGATTAAAAGAAATTATTAACTTACCAAGCTCATCTAAATTTTTAACTAAAGAAGAAAATTTAATAATTAATAAAATATTGAATTTATCTAGAGATAAAAATATAGTTTTTCCCCATTCTTTTAAAAAATTAAACAAAGGTACATATTTATTTGAAGCCACATTAAAAAGATGTTTTATAATAGATAATATCAAAATACCATTTAATAATGATTTTGTAATAAATAAAAATGATGGAAATATAATAACTTATTATAATACAACAACAAAAGAAACAGTTACTCATAATAAAAGAGCTTTCATCCAAAATAAATGGGGAGATTTTCCGGCTTATGGAATTTTAAAATTTATTCCTGATAGAAATATGTATATAGAACGATATTATGATAATTTTTATAGTTTTAATCATCTTTTAAATAGAAGCTATATTGATATAACAACTAAATATGGTAATTATTGTTTATGTATCGAAGAAAACTATACTAAAATATGTGATAGTCCCAATATTTCAATTTCTTTATATTATGGTCATCATAATGAAATAATTGATAATTTAACCAACGATTTTGATTTACAAAAATATTTAATATATCGCAATAAAATAGTTTATCATAGATGTTTTGAAGAATGGATAGTGGGCTCTTCTAAATATAATTATCGCCATATTTGGAATTATAATAGAGCTATTTATGAAGGAAAAGAAATAGATTCTTCTATTTATGCCTTTCAATCATCAAATGGTAATTTTGGTTTCATTTTTGATGGTAGACTAAAAATTAGTGAAAATAAAAAATATCTCCCCGATTTACTTTATGAAGATACAATATTTGAAGAATTTGAACAAAATAGTCTTGGCCTAAAAGCTTGTTTTGGTAATTATAAAGAATGTTTATTTATTTTTAAAAATGAAAATGGTTATCTTGAATTTATTATAAAAAAATATATTAAAGGCAAATGGGTTAAAGAAGAAATGAAAGTTAAAGCATCAAAAGGATGGATAATTACTATTACAGATGATGAAGATATTATCAAAAAAAATATAACAAAATTTAATTTTAATAAAGATTTAGAAAAATATATTATCGAGGAATTTACTACTTTTATAAGTAATAGATACAGTTTAGATGGTTTATTTAAAATTTTAAATACCAGTACTTTTGATAGTTTAACTAGTAGTTTAACTAAATACAAAAGTAAAAGTGATACTAATAAACAAATAGAAGCACTTATCGAAAGTATTTCCCATAATTTCCATATTAGTTTAGAGGAATTAATAGAGAAAGAAGAAAAAGGAGTAGAATTAAAAAGGAAAAAATAAAAACAAGCACCACTAATTCATTTATTAAGCTTTTCTAATTTAAAGAAATAAGCCCACTTGAAAAAGAGCTGTTTTTATGATATTATGAATATGTCAAGGAAACTTGCATAAAATAAAAAGGGAACATTCAGTTTTGCATAGTTGAATGTCAACCCTAAATTTCTTTAAGCATGACATTTAATTCTTATGTGAATTAAGTGTCATTTTTTTATTACTACTATCATAATGATAAGAAGAAATAAAATGATAGATATGAATTTTAAAACTCTTAAAATAAAAGTTTTAGTTTTCACTATATCAAACCTCCTCTCTATTTAGAGATTTGGTAGACACTCAACAACTGATATTCCCTATCACAAATTATATCAAATTTTTATACTTCATTCAAGTTAAAGCAAAGGCATTTATGGCTTATAAAAAGGAACTTTATTACTAATAAAATCATTTAATTTGACCATTTATATATAATTAAACCACCTTGAAAAAAAATCATTCTTATGTTATTATGTATCTGTCAAGGAAACTTACATAAAATAAAAAAGGATATACTTAACTTTCGTATGGTTAAGTACACTCCATATTTTGGTTGTGCACACTAATACTCCAGTTGAAGCCTTAGTGTGCTTTTTCTATTTAAACAGTATTACAAATACTAGAATAAATAGAGAAAGTTATCTTCTTGTCATAATTAACCACCACCTTTTCTTTTTGAAATAGATTTAATCTTGTGAATTTAATTTTTACAATATTTTATAAGGTGATGACTACTATAAAACCTGCAATTATAAAAAAATAGAAGATTCAAACGAATTAAAAAAGTAATAACTTTACTTACAATAGTTTGTAATGTTATTACTTAAATGGAATTTCAAAAGAAACTCTACTTTACACAATATTATTTGTTCTACCAATAATAAATGACTAATTTTCTTTAAATGAACCATATTCTGGTTCTTTTACTTGTTTCATAACTTTTATAGCTTTATATATTACTGGAATATATAATAAAAGTATTATCACATACCCAATAGATAAAACACTACCTTCAACTCCTGATTGAACATAACCACCACTAGTTGAACCTACAAATACAAGACTTTGAAACGCAAAGAAATCATTTAAAGCATGAGCCAAAGATATTCCCCAAAAATTCTTAGTTTTTAAGAATAATGCACATAGTAATATTCCAAAAATTCCAGTTTGAAGAATTTTACCTACTGTTTGAATAATACCTTTTAAATCATAGCTACCACCAAATATATAATTAGTAACATGGAATATTCCAAAGATTAATGAAGATATTAAAATAGCAGTCCAAATACCTTTACGAGTTTTTCCTGTTTTTCTTAATGTACCATTTAAAGCTACACCTCTAAATAATCCTTCCTCAAAAATTCCCACTGTTAAACTTAGAATAAAATAACTAAGCTCTCTTATTAATAAATTATCAGGAATACCATTTTTTGTTATTCCTATTACAATAGAAATAACTCCCGGAATAGCCGCAATAATTAAAACCCAAATACAACTACGTAAAGAAAAGCCAAAACCTTCTTTAACATTTGCAAATATTTTTTTAGCTCCCATTAAAAGCATTATGCCAATCATTATTGCACTTAATAATACCCGAACCAATATCATATGAGTAACATTATTCCCATCATATGGCAGATATTTAATTCCACAATATCCAATAACTAAAGCAATTATAGCTACAATAATTGGATATTTTCTAATTGTTTTAACCATAAAACTCTACCTCTTTCATATTTTATTATATTTTTTTCTTCATAAATTGCTAAAACTTTTATATTTCTCAATAAATAAAAATAGGGTTGCTGAATAATTTAACAGTTTAATTATTCAATTAACTCCCCTATAATTATTTATTGATTTCCACTTTTAGGCATTAAAGAAATAATTCTACCAGCAAAATCATTAAAGTTTTGAGTTTGAAGAATTATTTTACCTGGACCCGTTAATTTAGTCAAAAATAAACCTTCTCCACCAAATAAAATATTCTTAATTCCTTTTACTCTTTCAATTTCATAATTAATAGTTTTTTCAAAAGCAACAACATTACCTGTGTCAACCTTAATTACTTCGCCTGGTTTTAATTCTTTAACTACTTGATCTCCATCAACTTCTAAAAACACATTACCAGTTCCACTAATATCTTGTAAGATAAAACCTTCTCCACCAAATAACCCTGCACCTAATTTTTTTCTAAAAGCAACTTTTAATTCTACAGTTGGTTCTGCACATAGAAAAGAACCTTTTTGAACAATTAAGCCAGGATTATCAGATGTTAATTTTAAATTTAATATGCCTCCTGGAACTGTTGAACCAAAAGCAATTTTTTGATTATCTTCAATTGCAGTATATGTATTTAAAAACAATGATTCTCCAGAAAATACTCTACCTAAACCTTTCACTATTCCACCTCTAGTATTAGTTTCTGAATTAATGCCAAAAGTCATCCAAGTCATTGCTCCTGATTGAGTATATAAGCTTTCTCCTTTATTCAACGTAAATTCAACTGCTGGTACTGTTTGACCAATTATCTTATAATCCACAACTATTCCTCCTTTCTAAAAAAATTAGATAATACAAAATTGTTTTCTGCAATATTTTTTATTATTAAATCTCGTTGTTTTCTAATCTATGTTTCTCATCTAAATATTGATAACGAAGATTATTTTGATTACTAATTACTGATTTCCCAAGTTTCTGTTCTAAATTCTCTCTAGCTACTTTAGAAACATTTCCACCCATTTTAGCAATCTCTTTATTTTGTTCCAACCCATAAGGTCTATGCTCTTTAATAAGTTCTCGAGTAGCAATCTCTCCTAAATCAGTTAATGCTATTTCAATATCCGACATATTATCCCTTAAAGATTCTTTTCTTATATTTTTAAAAGATTTATACTCATTAGCTTTCATGCCTGACCATTCTTTATATATCTCATTAGTTAAAATTCCAAATTCATAATTCTCTGTAATACCCCTATCTTTCCATATATCCGTAAGTTTATTTCTATTAAGTATTCCTTTTAATCTTGCCTCAATCCATTTATCATCATATCCTCTTTTACGATAATATAAAATTGCTCTTTTAATAGCTTTTTCAGGATCAAACACCTCATCAATTCTTTCACTCCCTAAATTAGCAAGCCATAACTTAAATGGTTCCGCTTTAGGACTAGGAATAGACTCAACTAATCTTAGTATTCCTTTAGTATCTAAAGTATCCGTATTTCTCATTTTTCCATCTTGAGCAACCATTTTCAACTGACTACATTTTGTAGTCAGTTCACTACCTTCTTTTTTTAATCTACTTTTTAATACTGACCAATATTTTCTAGGCTCTTTGCTATCAGTCAAAGCCCTAATAACATCAACTACACTAAAATAATAATCCTCTTTCTGAGAATCCCAAACGCTTCTTATCTCTTTTCCTTCAAAAAGATTAGAAATTGTTTCTAACTTACTATTATTCATAACATAACCTCCCTATTAAAGACATTATACTATATGAACATATGTTTGTCAAGAAAACTTATCTAAAACAAAAAAAGAACATACTTAACTTTGATTCCTTAAATACATTCTTCTAATAATTTATTATTTTCTCTTTTCTAAAATACAAGCATTATTATTTAATTTTTTCACAACCTTCATGCATTTTGAAGCAAATTTATAACCAAAATTATAAACTACCAAAATTAGATAGTTATTTTCTTTTTCCTATTTATCCTTATACATACTAATTATATCTTTAAAACTTAATTTTGTTCCATAATTTAATATTGCATTCGAATATATTTTTATTGCTACTTTGGCAATAATAAGTATAGTTACTACTAAAATTCCTATTGATATTGCAACATCAATCCCATTTGCAAGTCCCATCATTACTCTAAATGGCATACAAAATGGGGCTGAAAGAGGAAATAATGAAGCAAATAAATTAAGATTACTCGCTGGATTCATCATTGTAAAATATGATAAATAAAACCCAACAACCACAAGTATTGCAATAGGTGTATTTGCCGACTGAATATCTTCTGGTTTACTTACGGTAGACCCTGTAAGGGCATACAACAATGCATAAGTAAAATAACCTAAAATAAAGTATATAATTGTAATAATTCCCAAAGAAATAGTTATATTAGACATATCTAAAACCATCGATAATAAATTAGAATCTAAGAATAATAAAGCACTTATTATTGCCGTTCCAACAATTAATATCATTTGCCCTAATCCTACAATTCCAATTCCTAAAGTTTTTCCCAGCACAATATTCTTTGGACTAGTAGAAGTAACTAATGTTTCAATTATTTTGGAAGTTTTCTCAATTGTTATTGAACTAGATACTTGATAAGCACAAAAATATATCGCATAAAATAAAACTATCGACATTAACATCATCACTAATATATTCCCTGTTGCTTCTTCATCACTAGTTTGTTCCATACTATAAGTAAAGTTTGGTGTAATTGCCTCTAATTCTTCTTTAGTTAAATTAAGTTTACTAATTTGTATATTAGAATATAAAGAACTAAGACTATCAATTAGATCATTAGGCATTTCACTCATCATCCCAATACTTGGAACTATATATCTAATATTAATATTATTATTTTCTTTTTCTATTATTATTGCTTCATCTATATCTTTATTTTCTATTTTCTTTTTTACATCATCAAAACTAGCTTTAACAACACTTATATTATAACCTAATTCTTCTCCCTTTAATTCTTTTAAATTTCCCTCAAAAATATCATTATTATCTACAATTAAAAGTTTATTCCCACTGTTATCATCATTAAATAACTTTACTATATTAGGAACATTAAAACCCCCTATTATTAAAACTAATATAATTATAGTTGATATAATAAAAGATTTTCTTTTTACCATATCTTTAATTGTAAACTTCATTATTGTTAAAATATCACTCATTTTACTCCCCCACTTTCTCAATAAATATATCATTTAAAGTTGGTTTTTTAATTTCAAATTTATCTACTTTAACTTTCTCTTTAATTAATTTTTCTAATAACTTATGAGCCATCTCTTCTTCTGTTATTTTAATCACATAATTATTATTAGTTACATTTTCTATTTCTAAATTAAACTCTTTAATATAACTATCAATATTTTCTTTAACATCTATTTCTACTCTATTCGCCGGATAACTATCTTTTATCTCTTTTAAATTCCCCTGTAAAATAGTCTTTCCTTTATCTAATATTAAAATATCACTACAAAACTCTTCAATCGTTGGCATTTGATGGGCCGACATTATTACATATTTACCTTTTTTTACTAAACCAATGATAATATTTTTTAATATTTCGGTATTAACAGGATCAAGTCCACTAAAAGGTTCATCTAAAACTACTAACTCTGGATCATGAATAATTGCCGTCATAAATTGCACTTTTTGTTGATTACCTTTACTTAACTTTTCGGCTGGCATATCTAAATATTCTTCTACTTTAAGTTCTTTTGCCCATTTATTAATTGCTTTTAAAGCCTCTTCTTTTTTCATCCCTTTAAGTTCTGCAAAATACATTAATTGGTCTATCACTTTAGTTTTAGGATATATTCCTCTTTCTTCTGGTAAATACCCAAAATTAACGTTCTTTCTATCAACCACCGAACCCTTCCATGTAATATCTCCTTTATCTTTTTTAATTATTCCGAGTAACATCCTAATTGTAGTTGTTTTACCAGCCCCATTAGTTCCAAGTAACCCATAAACTCCCGGTCTATCTACTGTAAAAGAAATGTTATCAACCACTAATTTTCTTCCAAATGTCTTTGAAACATTTTTTAAAACTAAACTCATCTTTATTACCTCCATTACTATAATTAAAAATATTACTCAATATTAATAACTAAACCATCTTCTGGCACAATAATATTATCTTTTTTATTTTTAATTAATTCTTCTCTTGTATTATCTTCTAAATGACTTACTACAAAATGACAATTAGGATATTTTTCACTTAAAATATTAAGCATATCTATTCCCATATGTTTACTTGTTCCTTTAATAAACATACAATCACAAAATAAATAATTACAAACTTGTGCCATATATTCAACACTTTCACATAATGTTGAATCCCCTGTAAATCCCACTTTTATCTTATCTTTACTAAAAATATAACCATAAGCCGGCTTCATACTCCCATGATCAACTAAAAGCTTCTCTACTTGATAATCATTTACCATAAATTTATTATCAAAAACATATTTCAAATTAATATCTTTTAGTACTTCTTTAAAAGCCATAGGAAAAGCTAATTTAAGCAATTGCGCATTTTTTCTTTTACCCTCTTTACTACAAAAAACATTAACTATTTTATCTTCTGACCTTGCTTTAAATAAAAAGAAAAAAGGAATATCAAAATAATGGTCCCCATGAAAATGGGTCAACAAAACATTTCTAACTTTTCCCAAATCTTCTTTCAATTTTAACAAATTCTTACACATCCCATTAGGCATATCAACAACTATATCTTCATCTATTTTATAAGAAGCACTATTTGAAGCTCTCCACATTGAACCACTTCCCACAACTACAACTTTCATCTTTTTCCTCCATCCAAATTTTAATCTACTCAAATTATATCATACAAATCTAAAATTAAAAAGAAAAAAATATTTAGTCCCCCAACTAAATATCTTAACAATTCTTAGGATTACACTTTCTCTTTATAATTTTTTCTTCATCATATTTATCTCTAACTGAACTAGAAAAATCATAACCATAATCATTAAGTAATCCATATTTTATTTTATCAATACTTTCTTCTTTTCCACTTGCCCCTCTAAAATAATTATTAATATCTTTCAAAACTTATCTTCACCCATACTTAGTATGGTAAAAAAAGCTTTATTTATTCCAGTTGTACTTCTAAAATTCCTTTTAAATCTATAACAGTATTAGGATTTATATTAAAGTTTGCAACTATTCCATAACCCGTAAACTTATATTGAAGTCCTATTAAATTACAAAAATTCATTACTTCACTAGTCGTCCAATTTTTCATATCCGGCATTAAATATTCACTTGCTTCTGTCAGCAAAAATACTTTACTACCCTGTAAAACTTGCGCATTATTTAAAGGAAACTGATTTATAACTACATTTCCATTGCCAATTACAATTGGTTTCAAATTAAGATTTTCTAAATTTGTCACTGTACTTTTAATATCACTACTAATATAATTATCTAAATTTATAATCTGGGACATATCAAAATCTGTCGGTTTATTACTAATATTTGAATAACTGGCAATACTTTCTACAGCTTTAGTTACAACTTCGGCGACTGGATTTGCTCCCCCATCAATTTGTTTAGCCGATGCATAAATAATATATTTAGGATCATCATAAGGGAAAAAACCAGCAAAACTTCGTACATAATCTTGAGAACCCGTTAAATATCCTCCATTAGGACTAGCAATTTGAGCTGTTCCAGTTTTTCCAGCAATAACCACATTATCAGGCCTCCACATCGTTGATAATCCTTTATATACCACATTATACATTAATTCTTTCATTTTATTAATAGATTCACTAGATACTTTTTTACCTAATTCAGTTCTTTTCCCCTTATATGTTGTTTCTCCTGCTTCATTTACAATTTTATCTACAATATAAGGCTTTAACATAACTCCATCATTAGTTAAAACTGATAAAGCTTGTAAAGTTTGAATTGGTGTTGTTGTAATACCTTGTCCAAAAGACGCTGTTGCTACTTCTGATTCATAGGTTAAGCGCAATAATCCCGGTTCTTCTCCCGGTAGTTCAATATCGGTTTTAGCTCCAAATCCCATTGATTCATAAAATTCTCTTAATTTTTTACCCCCCAATTTTTTAGCCAAATAAGTTGCTCCAACGTTAGACGAATATGCAAAACCTGTATCATAATCAATCATTCCCCAACCAACCCCATTATTAAAGTCTTGAATATTAGCCCCGCCTACTTTAATGCTACCAGACAAAAACTTTTCAGTTCCATCATAAACTCCATTTTCCATCGCTGCTAACCATGCGAAAATCTTCATCGTAGAACCCGGTTCATATGTATAACCTACCAAAGGATTAACATAATTAGTTAAACCTTCTAAAGTATTAGGATTAAAATTAGGACTTGATGCACTACCAACAATTGCCCCTGTTTTCGCATCCATTACTGAAAAAGTAAACCATGCCATATGATATTTTTCTTCTAATGTATGGACTGCATCTTCTAAAATAAGTTGAATATGGGAATCTAACGTTAAATATATATCATTACCACTTACGGGTTCTTTGGTATAAGCATCTCCCATTTGATATCCAGCCCCATCAATTTGATATTCAGAATATCCATCTTCTCCCTTTAAAATATCATCATAATAGCCTTCAACCCCCATCTCTCCAATAATCTCTCCATCATCATTTTCTTTCGCATATCCAACAATATATGAAGCCATCTTCGAATTCTTATAATATCTTTTATTCCCGGAAGTAAAATCTATTCCCGGTAAAGCTAAAGCTTCTATTTCTACCTTTTTATTTTCTGATAACTTCTTTCCTTTAACCCCAAACTCTACTTGATAAGCCCCTTTGGTATTTAATCTTTCCAAAATATAAGATTCATCTAAGTCTAAAACTTCTGCTAAAGCTTTAGCCGTTTTTTCTTTATCTACCACATGTTGAGGATTTTCGGGATCTGTAGTTCTTGATTCACTTAAATAAGCAATTAAAGTATAAGAATTAGCATTACTTGCAATAGTTTCCCCAAAAGTATCATAAATATTTCCTCTACTTGCATACAAAGTCTTTTTTCTTGTATTTCTATTATTAGCAAATTCGGTCAAATTAAGGCCATCAACTTCGGGACTTAAAGCCACCATCCCCAATTTTATAATTGCAATTAAAAAAGAGCAAACAAAAATCATGATAAAAAATCTACTAACTTTTACTTTGCTACTTTTTTTCTTCATAAGGTTCTCCTTTTAATCCGTAATTGTTTTAATATTGTTATTATTATAAGATAAACCTGACGAACTTGCAATATCTTGAATATTATCTATACTAGCTAGTTCATCAATTTGCATTCCTAGTGCTTCATTTGCATCATTTTGTGCATCTATTTTATTTTGCATTCTCTCTAATTCAATACTTGTTTCTGATAAAAGTGCTTTAGTATATATCCAAGAAGCCGGCATAATTACAAACCCAAACAAAACAACCAAAAAGAACATAAACTTTTCACCCTTTAATAATTTAATTCTTTTTACTTTTTTTGTTCTCATGTAATCATATCCTTTCTACTACTCGCATCTTAGCACTTTTACTTCTACTATTTTCTTCTATTTCTTCCTTACTTGCTACATAAGGTTTTTTATTTATAATCTTAAGTAGAGGCTTATATTCTTCAGGTATCTCTGGCATTCCTTTAAATACTTCATTTACTTCACTATATTTTCTAAAAATATTCTTAACTATTCTATCTTCTAAAGAATGAAAAGTAATAACTACTATTCTTCCTCCAGATTTAAGCATTTTAATTGCCTCTTCTAAAGCTACTTCTACAGCTTTAAGTTCATTATTAACTTCAATTCTTAAAGCTTGAAATATTTCTCTTTCTGGATGTTTTTTAAAAAAATAATTAGCCCCAACTGCTTTTTTAATAACTTCCACTAACTCTAAAGTTCTAGTTATTTCTTTATTCTTTCTAACTTCTACAATCTTCTCTGCAATATTTCTACTTCGAGCTTCTTCAGCATATTGATAAAAAATATTAGTTAATTCTTCTAATGAATAATTATTAACAATGTATCTAGCATCAATATTGGCAGTTCTATCCATCCTCATATCCAAAATGGCATCTTGCATAAAACTAAATCCTCGTTCTTTATTATCAATCTCAGGACTAGAAAGACCTAAATCAAACAAAAAGCCATCAACACTTTCACAATTATTCTTCTTTAATTCTTCTTTTAAATTAATAAAATTACTATGAATTAACTTAAAATTACTCCCTATTTCCAATAAGGATTGACGCGAATACATTAAAGCATCTGTATCCGCATCAAAGGCGAAAAGAAAGCCCTCTTTTATTCTTTTTAATATTTCCTTACTATGACCAGCATATCCGAGGGTGGCATCCACATATATACCATCATGTTTCAGGTTTAAATTTTTAATGGCTAAATCTTTCATTACACTATAATGCATAATCTTCACCATTAAACAAATTTTCGGCCACTTCTTCTAAAGTATCACTATATTCTTGATTGAAACTATTCCAATTTTCTTCTGACCATATTTCAATTCTTTCATTAACCCCAATAATAACACAATCTTTAATAAGATTAGCATATTCCCATTGATTGGTCGTAATACTTATTCTTCCTTGACGGTCAAAAGTGCCTTCTGCAGCGGCTGAAAAGAACGATCTTGCAAATATTCGGGCATCCTTTTTAGTAAAAGGTAAACTTGCTAATTTATCTACTATCTTTTGCCATTCTGATTTAGTATAAATATATAAACATTTCTCTAAACCACGCGTAATAATAAAACTTTCTCCCAAACTACTTCGAAAGTTAGCCGGCAACACAAGTCTTTTCTTATCATCTAAACTATGATGATACTCGCCCATGAACATTTTAATCCCCCACTTTCTACCACAATATACCACTGCTTACCATAATATTATCAAAACTTAACTTTTTTGTAAAGTTCTAAGTGTTCGCCTTCCATAAAAAAATTACCTATTTTACAAAAAATTTACAAAATAAAAAGAGGCTAACCTCTAAAATTATTTTCTAACTCTTGAATATCCCTCTAATTCTTGTTTTACTCCATTCCTAGGTATTTTTTTAAGTTCTTTAATTAACGCATATCTTTTTAATAAATCTAAACGTTCTCTTAATATTTGTTTTGATTTATCAATCTCCTTTATTTCTTCTTTCTTATCATCATTACTAATTTTAAATTCTTCTAATTTATTTTTCACTAAATCTAATTCTTTTTCTAATTTCTTTCTTTTATTTTTACTTAACCATAATTTAATTTTAGTAAGTCTATATTCATTTGCCTTAGGTCCAATCAAACTATTTATAACTAAAACAGAACTCATAATAACTCCAATTGTCACAATAGATGCTAAAAATCCCATTGTAACAGAACTTATACCCCCTAAAATTAAACTAACTAAAACTACAACTGCTAATATATTCCCAAAAGTTGTACCATATCCATCTACATCTTTATTAAAAGCCCAAATTAAATTTCTTACTTTAGTTACTATTCTTTCTTCATTAAATTCTTCTAAATCACTTAAAATATTATTTTCTAATACTTTTAATTCTCTATATTCTTTCATTAAAATAATGCTCCTTCCAAGCCACAAGTATTATACCACAAAACTCTAAAAAAGCAAATTAAAAAGAGGCTTACCCTCTTTAAAACAAAAATCCGCCTAAGATTATTGCAAGTAGTATATATAAAACTATAATTAAAAATGCACTATTTTGTAGGCCGAAACCTCCACCACAATTATTGTTGGAAGAGGAATTATTACTACAACATCCCATGGGACACCTCCTTAGGTAACAAAAAGACTAAATGAATGCTCCTACGATAATAATTAAAAGGATAAATAGCACTAGGATTATCGCAGCACCTATGCCGTTTCCATATCCACAGTTATTCATAATTCATTCCTCCTTTATTTGTCTTTTCATTATATATTACGTTAAATTAAACTTTTGGTGCTAGGCAAATAAAATAAATAGAAAAGAAATAATAAACTCCCAAAAACACTTAAACAATTAACACATCCATTAAAATCTAAAAGTATTATTACTTCAATTATTACAAAAAAACTCAAGCCTTAATATTTATTATTTTTTAGACTTGAGATTCAAATTAAACTCGCTACACTCCTTGAAAAGTGTATTCTAATCCATACTTCGTCATTTGACTATGTATGGATTATCTGTAGTTCCTCCATTTGCCAAATCTACTCCCTTTAATGTATCAATTACTGTATCAGCTTCCAGATTTATTACTGGGCGCACACCCAACGCGTCGTTCACGCGGTCGTAGTGGAGGTAGCCATACGAATCCACATAGAACACGTAAGCACAGTAGTCACCAAAGCCACGCGGAGACATTGTCCAATAATCTTGACCTGTATATAACCAATAATTATTGTTATTTGCACCTGCGAATCCTCCAGCATATATTACTTCATCCATTGTTATTAAGCCTACTGGATTGGTTAATTCATTATTTCCTGCTATTGTTTTTCCATCAACCATAACTCCTTTTGCATCAGTACCTGTAAATAAATCATATTGACGTGATGTATCATCGCCACATTTTAATGTTGGTTCTTGTGTTGAATCATAACTTGTACTTCCACTTTGCCATACTCTATCTGCCGGAGCATATCCTGCTTGAGTTTTTCCGTATGTAGTAGTTCCATAACTACCATGTGCAGACTTTACTGGTTCTCTATCATTACAAAATCCTGTTTCTATATCTATATGTTTTACTTGGTCAGTATCCCCTAAATTTGTTGTTACCCACCAAGCATCTAATTTATCCTTTATAGTACTATCATATTTGTTTAAATGGGCTGGCTTGGTTCCGTTTCTTGCTCCATCTGTAGTACCTGCTGTTCCTTCACTACTTGCACTACCATTTGATGCTGTTCCAAACATAAATCCTACATATTTATTATCATTATAATTTGTATTATAAGTACTAGTACCAATTTGAGTATCCGCAGTCTTAGTACTTGGAGCAACACTACCCTTTCCAGCATATATTAATCTTATTGTTCCATTACCATTTATTCGGATGATTCTCCACCATATATCTTGTCCATTTTCTTTGCCAAACTTTAACCAGTTATTTTGAACAAAACCCCGAAACACATATGTCTTACCATAATCATCTACTGTATCATAAACTCCATTCTGTCCCATATTATTCTTTTTAGTATCACTGCTATAACACGATGAGTCTCCTGCTGCTCCATTACAACTCGGCCCTGTTATTGTTCCAACTGGTCCTTTTATTTCACTATTGGCTAATATTGTTTCACAAGCATCCCAACCTTCTGGACATAGTTTTACTTTTTCTATTAATTCAGGATTACTACAATATGTTTTATTTTCTATTTCAGTACATATCATTTGTTTATTATCATTTTCTTCTGCCTCTATTGTTATTTCTTTATTGCTTACTTCTATATCTTTATTTGCATCACATTTATTATCTGTTGTCATACAATATTTAACATTTGATGCTTCTTCTGTTAATACTCCTGTATATTTTTTATCACTATAAGTAAACTTTACTTCTGGTGTTGGGGTTACTTCTACTCTTGTATCACTTACAACATTTATCTGTGATTTATATTCTTTACTTGCTCCTTCTTCTTTGGTTGTATTATATTCTACCCATTCTTTTAAAGTAAATGATTTACTTGCACTTCCTTTTAATATTCCACTATAAAGATTATAAGATACATAAGCATTTTCTGAATGATATGTTGCTACATCATTTTCTTTTAATGTTGTTATTAAATTATCCATTGTATCACTTGAAAGGGATACTCTTACATAATCGGCTTTTAATGTTGTATCTGCTGTTGGATCACTTAATGATTCTAAATTTATTTGATAATTTGTATCATTACTACAATTATTCTTTATTTTAAAAGTATATCCCTCTTGTTCTAATCCTTCTATATCTGTTACTGGATATCTATTTTCTAAATCAATTGCTCTTCCCTCTTCTTCTATGGTTATACTTAAACAACCTGCTGTAAAAGTATTGGCCAATTCTTGTTTACCACTTGTCGATAAAAAAGCAAAAGTTCCAAATATTGATATAGCAAGTATTACCATTATTATTTCTACAATAATTACTGTTCTTTTCTTACTTAACATCTTTTTTCCTACTTTCTTTACTTAACATTTTATTTTGATTATATTATACATCATATTGGACAATCTGTCCATATATTAAACATTATTTTTGCGTAATAATATGGACAGGTGATACATATGAAAACTTTCGAACACAGTGATAATTATTATTTTGATTTAATACGTCACAACATAAAAAAATATCGACAAGCATCACACATGACTCAACAAGAACTTGCCGATAAAGCTGGATTATCAATGAATTTTATAGCCAAAATAGAAAGTCAAAAACTCCAAAGAGGATTTACCATTGTTTCTTTAGGAAGAATCGCGGATGCTCTAAAAATCGATATTAGAAAATTATTCGACGAAATACCCTAAATTAATAACTATTTATAATTATGTTTTAGCAAGAAAGCCTTGTATTTTAAGAAACTTATTGTTATAATTGATTTATTAGGAGGAAAATAAATGAAAAAAAAGATTTTATTAATTGGAGCCTGCACTTTCCTACTATGTGGATGTGGCAAGATTCCAACATTATCTAATGGTGATGAAGCAGTAGTACAGTTTAAAGATGGGGATAAGATTAGTGCCAATGAATTATATAATGAGATTAAAAAAACTTATGGTTTAAATACTCTTACTAATATGATTGATAAATATGTTTATGAAAAAGAATTAAAAGACAAAAAAGAAGAGGCAACTGAATATGCAACCGCGTATCTAAAACAGATAAGAGCAAACTATGATACTGAAGAAGAATATTTAAGTGCTTTATCTTCTATGTATGGTTATCCATCAGAAGAAGCCTTTGAAAATGTTTTATATATTAGTTACTTACAAAATGAAGCTATTGAAAAATATGTCAGTGATAATATTAAAGAAGACGAATTAAAAGACTATTATGAAAATAAAGTTTATCCATCAATGACTATCTCTCATATTTTAATTGCTCCCGATGTTGAAGACGACGCCACAGATGAAGAAATAGAAAAAGCTGAAAAAGAAGCTGAAACTAAAGCTAAAAATTTAATTAAAGAACTTCAAAAAGTCGACAAAAAAGACATAGCTACAAAATTTGCTGAACTAGCTAAAGCTAACTCAGAAGACAGTGGTACTAAAGATAATGGAGGCTCTCTAGGAGAAATTAATATTGGTTCCCTAAACAGCCAATATGACGAATTAGTTAGTGCTGCCTCTAAACTAAAAGATGGTGAATTTTCAACTGATGTTATTACTACTGAATTAGGTTATCATGTAATTTTAAAAACTAAAACAGGTGAAAAAAAGAGTTATGACGATTCTTTAGAAAGCATGAAAGAAAGTATTACTACTGATAAACTTAATAATGATCGTAGCCTAATCCCTGATGCTATAAAATTCTATCGTGATAAATATGAACTAGATATTATTGATAGTGATTTAGATAGCCAATATGGTCGTTATATGAATAATCTTATTAATAGTTATAAAAATAGTAGTTCAGAAAACTAAAAGACTTCGCTTAAGAAGCCTTTTTATTTGTCTAAATATTTATCTATATCTATATTATTATAACCCCTTTGATATAAATAACTTTTAATCTTTAATTTAGTTGTATAACTATCATATTTATTTATATATTTATTATATAATTTATTAACTAATTTCCCTATTACATCTTGATTTTCTTCTATCTCTAAACTATCTAAATAAGACATAATATCCCCTTTTTTAAATCCTTTATCTATCAATTCTTTTAAAGTTTTTCTTTTAAATTCTTTAATACTTTTCTTATTACTTTTTACTTTCTTATTAATATATTTATTAATTTTCTCTAAATAAATATCTTTATTTATTTTCTTTAAAAAAGGCTTTATTTCTTCGTCTTTAAACCCTAAATCAATTAAATCACTATATATCTTATCTTCCCCCACTATATATAAATTTAACATATCATGAATATAAGCTTCTATATAAACTTTATGATTTAAATATCCATCTTTATTTAATCTATCAATCGCATATTTAATTTCTTTTTCATTAAATCCTTTTTTCTTTAATATTGCCATTAACTCTTTTTCGGCTCTAAGTCTTACACTTATAGCTTTAAGCCCCATATAATAAGCAAGTAATAAATTATTTTCTTTTAAAACCTCATTTAATTTCTTTTCTGAAATATCTTTCTTTAATAGTAACCCATATTTAATAATTATATCGTCATATAACCTGTACTCCCCTTTATCTGTAATAATCTTATATTCATTACCCTTAATTTTCTTATATTTTAATATTTTCATGATTTTTTACCCTTAATTCTTTCATATTCTTTTAAAAGATAATCATCTGTCATCCCAGCCATATAATCAAGCACAATTCTTTCTTTAGTATTATTATTTTTATAATCATCAATCATACTTTCTAAATAAGAATTAACTATTGGTGAATCCATATTATTACTTTCAATATCTCTTAAATAAGTTTCAAATAATATCTTAAACTTATTTTTTAAAACCCTTGCTTCTTCATCACTCATAGCTTTACTATAAATATATTGATAATTAAACTTTTTTAAATCTAATATGGCTTTAAAAACTTTATCACTTAACTTAATATAATTTTTCCCATAACTATTATTAATAATATCCATAATACAAGTATTAACTATATCTTTTGTTGTTACTCCCAGTACATCCGCGACCATATTAGGTATATCTTCTCTTTTAATTATATTAAGTCTAATCGCATCATCTATATCTCTTCCTAAATACCCAATTAAATCACTAACTCGAACTACACACCCTTCTAAAATCATTGGCTTTAAATGATTTAAAACTTCTTTATCATAATAACTATTTTTATACTCTTCTAAAAATTCTTCTTTTGTCTTTTTTCTAGGCTCATAATTACCTAAAAGAAACTCTCCATTATGACACATAATTGCATCTAACACCTGAACACTTATATTAAGTCCTAATCCATAATTTTCAATATTCATTAACAATCTAACACTTTCAATATTATGATTAAAATATCCTTCATTATATTCTAAACTAATTTCATTTAAAAACTTTTCTCCCTGATGTCCAAAAGGTGTATGTCCCAAATCATGACCTAAAGCCGCCGCTTCAATTAAATCCTCATTTAATCCTAACGCTCTTCCTATTGTTCTAGCAATTTTACTAACTAATTGCACATGAATCATTCTTTTTGACACATGATCATTTTTTGTTCTAGGAAATACTTGAGTTTTATCTTGATATCTAATAAAAGCCAAAGAATAAAGAATCCTATCTATATCTCGAAAATAAGATGTTCTTATATCTTCATCTCTTTTTTTTAAATAAATTGCTTCTGTATCTTTACAGGCATATTTACTTAAATTACTATTATGTTTATTCATTTCTTTTTTAATTTCTTCATTTATCATTTTAACACCTCGAAAATCATACAGATGTATGCTTATATATTTATTATAGACTAAGACCCAATATCTGTCAAGTAAAGAAAGAAAAAAGTAACCTTTAAAGTTACTTATACAAACAAATCTGTTAAATTAAATTTCTTCGCTATATTAATTAAATTATTATATATCTTAGCCATATCACTTTCACTTAAATCTTCATAATAAACTGTATTTTTATCGTCTATCTCTGGTAATTTATTACTATCAATACTAATACTTCCTGTTAATTTTAAATCAAAATCTTGTTTATCGGCTTTTCCTTCAACCTTAAATTCAAAATTTCCTGAATATTTAGCTTTACTATATTTTTGATTGCTAAGCTTCAAATAACCATTTGCTACTAACCCTTCAACATCTATATCAAAATTAATATTTTTATTATCTTCATCTTTTCCAATTTTTAATTCCAACTTTTCTGTTCCATCTTGAAGTTTTACCAGTATATCCTCTTTTTCTTCAGTTATTTCAAGCATTCCATCAGTTGCCTCTTCTCCCCCAATATTTAATTTAAATAAATCATGAACATTTTCATATTTAATCAGAATTTCGCCATCTTTTTCAAGTTCTGCTGCTACAACATCATTTAACATATTAACATAAAGTATTATATTAAAATCAACATATTCTTTATTATCTAAAACAGTATCTAACTTATCTTTAACTTCATCCCCACTAATTCCAAGTATTTTTCCTAAAGCTTCAAGTAACTCTTCATCTTTTTTAGTTTCCCTAACAATATATTTTAAAGTTCTTTCCATATTTTCTTTATCTAAAACATAAGTTACTTTCTTTACTTTTTGTTCTTTATTATCCAATTTTATTTTTGTATTTTCTAATTTAAACTTATCTTTATCTAAAGAATCAATAATAATATTCTTTTCTTTAACTAAAATAGTATCAATTGTTTTAGCATCATAACTAACATTACTTATCTCATCTAAATTAATACTCTTAAAAACATCTGCTTCTCCAAAATCAATTGTTTTATCAAATAATTCTTCACTTTTTAATAATAATTTCTTATTAGCCAAAGTTAATAATAACTTAACAATTGGACTATCATCATCACTTATTCCTAAATTAACAGCCCCCTTTTTATTTTTATAATCCATCCCTAACTGTAATTCATAATTAAGATTATTTAAAAGCTTTAATTCTTCCATATCAGAATTTAACTTAGCTTGGGCTCTAATATTAATTGGTTCATTTAATACATCAATATTTAAAGCTTCTTTTTTACTTTCATCTAACACTTTATTTAAACTCTTATAAATATCATTAATTGTATCTTTATAAATTACATAAGGATTAGAATTTAACTTATTATAACCTATAAATAACCCTATAGCTAAAGCAATAACAAATATTAATCCCCCAATTAAAAACTTCCATTTTCTTTTCTTATTTAAAGTAGGATTAACACTTTCCGGCACCTTAACCTCTTCATTCATATTCAAATTATCATTCATAAACTCGAAACACCTCTCTTAATTATATTTCTATTCTATCAAAAAAATCCTCTTTTGCCTACAATTTTTCCTCTATTTCTTCATATATTGACATTTTATATAAGTTTTTTCAAAAAACTCTTAGACTTTAAATATAAACCTGTATATCTATCATAATAAATATTTAAAAATTGATTAATCTCATCTCTAACTTTATTACTAATCTTTAATTTTGTAATACTTTCAATATCAACATAATAATACATCCTCAGTAATTGAATCGTTTTAGGTTCGACAATAAATTCATTCTGATAACAATTACTACAAATATAACCCCCTTTATCTCCATCAATAGTAAGAATATTAGTTTTCGCCCCACAAAGAACACAACTATCTAAATTAAGACCTACGCCCAAATAATCTAAATATTTAATCTCAATTATATTGCACATAATTAAAGGATCTAAACCCGATTCTATTTTAAGCACTGTTGTAATATAATTAGCATATAAACTTTCATCAGTTTGTTTAATAATCTGTTCTGTAAGTTCCGTCAAATAATTAAGATAACTAAGAAGTACTATATCATCTTTAATCTTTCTTAAAGGATTAATTATATCTACACTTATTAAAGTAGACAACTTATTTTCTTTATAATATACATTAAATTTTCCATAAGTAAACTTTAAAGTTGTGGCTCTAAAAGGACTTTTTAAAGACTTAGCCCCCTTACAAATAATTCCCATAATTCCCTCACTTGTAAATAAATGGATTATTTTTGATGTTTCTCCATAAGGTATTTCCTTAACTATTATTCCTTCAAACTCTCTAATCATTTAAATCCCTCTTTTTTAATTATAACAAATACCCTTTATTTTAAAAAGACATAAATTGACAAAAGTTCTTTAAACTATTATAATATTAATACTTAAAAAAGGAGAATTAAAATGCCAAAAACTTATGAAGATATAACTCTTATTGACTATATATTAAAATATAAACCATCTAAAAATAAATCCCATCTTTTATTAAATAATTATAATATTACTAATGTCCAAGAGTTAATAGATTATTTAACAGATAATCCTGAAAATTACACCCCTGAATTTACCAAAATATTAAAGGTTGCCGCGCTTACCCTTGATTATATCAACCATAATGAAAACCCAAGCCAAATATATGAAATAACTCCACCCCTAACTAACAAAGAATTCTTAGAGTTTAGTACTGCCTGTGATAAAACTACTTCTGGTGATAATTTAGCCATGTTTCCTCTAAATTCCAATGATTACTTACAAACTAGTCTAAAAGCCTTTAATCTTGCTTCTATCAAATATCTTTTAAATCACTATACCTTTAAAGGAAATAATGCTCTAATCGCGAGCATTGAAAGTTTAGGGCCTAAAAAAATCATTAAACTAATAGAAACAATTGAATTTTATGATAAACAAGTATTAAGACTCTATCAAGAAAATAACGCCATAACGGATAATATTTTTTACCGTGATCGCCAAAAAAAATTAACCATCATCAAAGCCGAATTAACAACAATTGTTACTTATTTATTTAAAAATGATAACTTTATTTGGGGCACCCTATCTCCTCGTCAAAAAGAAGAAATCCTAATGGCCATAAGTCGTAATCGTCATGATAAAAACAAAGCTTTAATAAACTTAGTTAAAATTCTTACAGATTATACTACCCTAAGTGAATTAGAAGACAAAACTAATAATAAATGTTTAAACCGTTTTCTAAAAAAATAAAAAAAGCTAATCTTCAGCTCTTTCAATTTCTTTATAAAGAAGATAATCCTCAACCTTCCCACTTTTCTTAAACTTATTCCATGCTTCCTTTTTATTCATTTTTCTCAACCTTTCTATTCTAATTATGTGAATCAGAAAAGGTTTTTATTCAAAAAAACATTAAAAATCTAAAAATCCCAATTCTTTAATATATTTTTCTTTATCTTTCCAATTCTTGACTGTCTTTACAAACAACTCTAAATATACTTTTTTATTATACATTTTTTCTAATTCCATCCTTGATGCAATCCCCACTTGTTTTAAAGTATCCCCTTTTTTTCCAATAATAATCTTTTTAATAGAATCTCTATCTACAATTATATCTACACATATATTAACTATATCTTTTTTTTCTTCAAACGAAACCGTATAACAAGTAAGACTATGCGGTATTTCTTCTGTCATAACTTGAAATAACTTCTCTCTTACTATTTCACTTATCATAAAATAAGGACTATTACTAGTTTTCATATTAGGATCAAAATATCTAATTTCATCTTTTAAATATGTTTTAATAACCTCTATTAAATGCTCTACATTATCTTTAGTTAACGCCGAAACTGGCACTATCTCCGCAAAAGGATACAAATCTTTATATTCATTTATACTATACATAATATCCGCATTAGTAAGTTTATCTATTTTATTTAAAACCAAAATCACCGGAGCATTAGATTTTTTTAATACTTCCATAATAAACTTATCACCTTTACCTAAACCTGCTGAAGCATCTACTACAAAAAGTAAACAATCAATATCTTTAACAAGGGACATCGCTTGTTTATTAGTTATTTTTCCTAGTTTATTAATTGGTCTAATTATTCCTGGAGTATCCATAAATACAATTTGATAATTTTCTTCATTATATATACCTTGAATTATATTCCTAGTTGTTCCAGCCACTTTTGATGTAATTGCTACTTTTGAATTAATAATGGTATTAAGTAAAGTTGATTTTCCTACATTTGGTCTTCCAATTAAACTAACAAACCCACTTCTCATAATATAACTCCTTTCTATAAACTTATAATAAACTAAAAATATCTCTTAAATAAGGTCCAAAAACAAATAAACTAATAACTATGGACACAATGGCCATCACAAATGAAGCTGCTGAACCACAATCTTTAGCAATTTTAGCCAAAGGATGTATCTCACTTGTTGTTAAATCAACCGCCGCCTCAATTGCTGTATTAATAAGCTCTAAAGCTAAAATACTCCCTAAAGCAATAAATATAATTGCCCATTCCGATAATTTAATATGAAAAATAATTCCCATAACAATTGATAATATTGTTGCTAAACCATGAATCCATAAACTTTGTTCATAACGATAAGCATAATATAAACCATCTAAAGAATATTTAATACTCTTTAAAAATCTTTTATAACCATAAACTTTAACACTATCTCGGTTAAACTTTAATCTTGCATTTTTATCTACAACTTTATCTTGTGATTCCTTCTTCATTTAATATCAACTCCTGTAAAGCAAACATTACCTCTTCATCTTCTTTTTTCATATGGTCATATCCCAGTAAATGCAATAATCCATGCACTGTCAAAAAAGCTAGTTCTCGCTTCTTTGAATGCCCATATTCTTCTGCTTGACTAATCATTCTCGGAATACATATATAAATATCTCCCAAAACTCTAATATCATTATACACCAAATCTAAATTATCTTCAAATGCAAAAGATATAACATCTGTAACTTTATCTATTCCTCTATATTCTCTATTTATTCTTTGTATTTCTTCTTCTCCAACAAATATCAATGAAAAATAAGCATTTAAAGCTTTTTCTTTTTTTAAAGTTCTTCTAATAACTTTATCTAGATACTTATATTCAAAATCCACCGGATATAATTCATTAATCTGATAATTTTTCATTTAATTACTACCCCCATACGTCCTAACAAAAATAATACCATAAATATTAAAATAATAAAACACAAAACATTATAAATTAAATCTTTTCCAAAAATTCCCGGCAAATATTTTTTTATCGCATTTAAAGCTACATAAAGTAAAAAACCACATATTGCTCCCAAAGCATTAAGCAAAATATCATCAACATCAAAACTTCTCCCAATACAAAGCTGTACAAACTCCACAGTTGCACTAGATATTACACTTACAATTAAAATAGGAAGTATTCTATTAGGTTTTATATAAGTTGAAATAAAATATCCAAAAGGAATAAATAAAGCAATATTCCCCATTACATTAAAATAAAAAGCATCTGTCCCAATTCTATATCTAAATATTTCTGTAAAAGGCACTAAATTATACCCACTTACCGATGTATTAAGTTCTGTTCTTGTTAATAATTCATATAACAAAAAAATATATATAATAAATAATAAATTTGAAAATTCTTTATAAAAAACAAATCTCTCATTATTAGATCTTATCGCCGCGATTCTAACTGCTGCTATAATCACCAAAAATATTGTAAGCATTGGCCACATTTTATCAACTGACTGAGTTATTATTGTCATTATCCGTTCTATCACTAGTATCACTATCCATTTCTTTAGTGTAAGGTTCTACTACCCCAATTTGTTCTTCTACTGCGACAAACATTTCTATATCTAAAGTATCATTATTTACACTTTTTTGCAATACTTTTTCTTTAATTATTTTAGGAGTTTGCGTTTCTTTAACGGCTAATTTCTCATGAACTAAACTTATTGCTTTGTTAAGTGCTTCTTCTTCTGTATATCTTTTATTAGATTGAATAACTTCATATTCTTTTTGCAAATAAACCTGATAACCAAATAACTTAACTAAATATTTATTTTTAACTTCTTTATCTTTAACTCTTGATTTTAAAATAACATATTCACCCATATCATTTTTAACCATTATGTTGTAGCGCATCTTCCCTGTTTTTTCTTTTAATGTATAATTTAAAGGCAAACTAGTTTTAACATTATACCACACTTCAGCATACACTCTACCTGATGCACAAACATCATTTTTAACTTCTTCATTTAACTTAACTTCTCCACTAATTAAAATATCCCCTTTTTTAACAAAATCATTAACTCCCACCAAAGCTACACCTTTTGCTGTCAATATATGTGTAATAATCCCACTTGTATTTGCCACCACATGACAATAACCCTTTTCTTCTTTCTCTTCATTTAAAATTCTTTCTTCTACCCTAATATTAACAACCATCCCATCAACATCAATCTCTAACCATTCTATTCTATCTTTATGTTTATTTTTAATTTTTGAAATAATTTCTTCATAAGCATCATAACTCTTTTTAAAACTCATAGGAGTTACCCCATATTCTTTCAAATCTTCATTTATAAGCTCTCTTAAATCTTTATTTTGATGGATAATATTAACTTTAACAATAATATTTGACAAGATTAAAAAAACTACACAAGCAAAAACTACACTTACAATAAAAAGCATATTAACTCTTAATTCTTTTTTTAATTTATATATCCCTAACTCATCTATTACTTCAAATTTATAACTAATCAAATATTTTTTAATCTTTTTAATATCACTAGACAATATATCAAAATATATATAATCTTTCTCATACTTAATATTTCTAATATCCACATTTATTCTATTTAATTTTAAAAGTAAATTAGTCCTACTATTAGTTTTAATTCTTCCCCTAACATAATGCTTCATCTAACAAACCTCACATCATTAACTACACCTTTAATTAATATTTCTTTATTATCCATATTAGAAACACTAAGATTACTTCCTTCAATAACTAAACCAAACTCATTTAATTTTAATTCTATCAATTTATCTGTCAAAGTAACTAATTCTTGATAACAATAAACATGAATATAATTATTAAATATATCTATATAATAATCTTGGTCTAACAAAAAATTTTGCAAGTTTTTAATCATATGCATAATCTTCACCAATACAATTTTATGACATAAAAACATTAACTAAAACAAAAAAAGAGGAGAATATCCCCTCATGGAATTTAATCTTGCCTAAGAATAAAGTTTAGAGCGACTTAGGCAAGCAATTATATTAGATTATTGTACTACAAATGGACTTCCTGATTTTCCATTTCCTGTAAATTGGGTATCAGCCTTCAAATTTATTACTGGGCGAACACCATACTTGTAGTTCACTTGGTTACCAATGAGCTGGCCATTGTGATTTACATAGAACACGTAAACATAGGCACCACGAAAATAATACGGAGACATGGTCCAATAGTCATTGCCTATAAATAAATAATACGAATAATTATCTTTTCCTCCAAATCCTCCGGCATATACTACTTCATCTGCTGTTATTAATCCTACTGGATATGTTAAACTCCTTGTTCCATTTATTGCTCCTGTATATGTAAATAAATCACTAGTATTTGTACATTTGAATATTGGTTTTTGCGGATTTTGCCAATTTCCCCCTTTTTGAAATCTTATATAAGCAGCATAATATGTTGTTGTCGTTCCGGTTCCTCCTCCTTCGGAAGTCCCTGTATTATCTGTATATGATGTTCTATCTGCACAAAATCCTGCATTATTATCTATTCTGCCATTGCCATTATTCCATTCTTCCAATAAATTTGTTTTAAACCACTCATTTGCTCTATCTGCTGCATAGCTATCTATTCCTTTTCCATGTACATTATTATCTGCATATTGATAGCCTACATATTTATTATCTCCATATCCATAATTTGAATAAAGAAATGTATTTTCTCCATCAACTGTTATTTGAGTATCTGTTCCTGTTGTTCCTGGTGGATTATTTGAATTTAAATCTGTTGTTCCAGCATATATCATTCTTATTGTGCCATCTCCATTTATTCGAACGATTCTCCACCATATACTTTTATTATCACTTGTAGTTCCATATCTTACCCAATTATCATTTACTACTCCTCTAAAGTAATATGTTATTCCATCATTATCTGTTCCACTATACATGATTGAATTGTCACTACTATCTTTATGTTCTGATTTATCTGACTCTGCAAAACTTATTTGGCCAGTTTGTGTTGTTTTGCCTAAAGCTGTTACTCGTTCCTCAGCGGTAAATGATTTATTAAACCATAAATAACATTTATCATTACTATGTAATTTAGATATGATGTGAATGCCATTTATTGTTTTTAATAATCCCTTTATTTGTTCATTATTTCTTAAACAATAACTCCTCGTTTCGTCTATCATATATCCATTTTCAGGTATTTCTGTTATGGGAGCATCTTCTCCTCCATCATTTTTATACATAGCCATTATTTTAAAATCATATGGACTATATGATACATTACCATTAACTATTTGCACACTTTTGGTTACTTGATATTTTGCTTTGCTATTTGTTATATATATTATTCCTATTGCTAATACTATTATTGTTATAGCTAATATTATTCTCTTACTTTTTCCTTTACTTAACCTCTCTACTTTCATTAATCTTCCCTTCTTTATAATTGACTTATTATCAATCATATTAGAAATTTCTAACTTATACTTAAATTATAATATCCAATATACTAAAAGTCAATACGAAATGTCGTATTTTATTCAATAAATGCTATAAAAAATAAAAAGTATGAGAAAATCTATGCAGGTGATAAAAGAATGGATTATGGAAAAAATTTAATAAATATTCGCGAAAGAATTGGCCTATCGCAAATTCAAGTTGCCAAAATTCTAAATATAAGCAATAGTCTATATGCTAGATATGAAAAAGAACTACAAATTATACCCATTAAACATTTAAATACATTATGCAATTATTATAATTTATCTTTTGATAAAATGTTTAATTTTACAAATATCAATAATTATAAAAATATTAAAAAAGATATAAACAAAATCATTGCCGGTGAAAGATTAAAAAATTTTCGCAAAGAAAATAAACTTACTCAAGTTAATTTAGCAGAACTACTTAATACAACTCACTCTGTTATTGCAGCCTATGAAAGTGGCAAAACACTAATAACAACCTCTTTTCTTTATGCTATCTGCAAAAAATATAACATCTCTGCCGACTATCTCTTAGGTCGAACTAATACTCCTAAATATTTAAAAACAAAATAAAAATGTTGTAATAATTTTATATACTAGATATAAAATATCAACATTAAATATTCTAAGGAAATCCTTAAGGATTAATCTTGTATCCTAAGTCTACTATACTAAACCTTAATCAAGTATATGAGTTGTCCTAGGATATTGGCGCACACCATACGTGTTGTTCACGGGGTTGTTGTTGAGGTTGCCACTCGAATTCACAAAGAACACGTTAGCATACTGACTAGACCCGTTGTTATAAAAGTTATACGGAGACTAAAAAGAACCCCATAAACTAAGATTAACCCATTTAATTATATCATAAAAATTATACTTTACTAAATATAATAAAATATCAAATAAAAAATACTGTTTTAATTATATATACAAGACATATAATATCAGTATTTATTTTTTTAAAGTAACACTTAAGGATTAATCTTGTATCCTAGTTCTACTATACCAAGCCTTAACCAAATATATGAGTTATCCTAGGATATTGGGCGCACACCGATGTTCGTGTTGTTCACGTTCGTGTTGTTGAGGTTGCCATTCGTATTCACAAAGAATAGATGGTCTTCAAACAAAAATATCCTAAACGTAGTAGATTAACCCTTTTAATTTAAATATCTAATCTTAAAACTATATCACTTTCGGGATATGTAATACAAGGATGGATATAATCATTTTCACTTAAAGCTTTTTCCATATTTCCCCCTACCATCTTAATTTTACCATCCAATATTACACTTCTGCAATAACCACATATTCCTACTCTACAAAGTGATGGTGCTTTAATGCCAGCTTTTTCCATCGAAACTAACAAAGTTTCATTACTTTTACATTTTATTATTTTAAAATCATTTTTCATAATTACTTTTAATTCATAAGTTTTTTCTTCGGTTGGCTCATAATCAAGAAAGAAATTTTCATAATGTACACATTTTCTTGGAATATTAAATTCTCCCAATATTTCATTCATAGTCTTATAAAGAGCTTTAGGTCCACACATTAAAACCGTATTAAATTCTTTTATATATGGTTCCATCATTTCTTTATTAATATGTCCATTTAAATAACCATCTTTTTCTTCTCTTGTTAAAGTAATAACAAATTTAACTTTTTTAGAATGTTTATTAAAATGTTCAATTTCTTTTTTAAAAATAATATCTTCTTCTGTTTTAACAGAATAAAAAACGGTTAAATTAAAGTCTTCTAATTTATCTTGAACTGCATAAGCTAAAGCCATAAATGGAGTTATGCCACTACCTCCGGCGATTCCTATAACATTTTTCTCATCCCTTATTTTATTATAACCAAAATCTCCCATTGGTCTGGAAATAGTAAGTCCATCCCCCACTTTAATTTGGTCAAGCATAATATTACTAACTAAACCATCAGGCACTCTTTTAATCGTTATTCTATACCCTTTATTAATTCTACTTGGCGCTGAAGATAAAGAATACGCTCTAGTTGTATAAGCTCCATCAATAAACATTTTTAAACTAATATATTGCCCTGCTCTAAAACTAGCTAATTCCTTTGTTCCTTTATCATAATCAGGCTCTAAAATAAAAGATTTAGTATCACTAGTTTCTTCTATTATTTCTTTTATTTTAACATATTGAACATCCTGAAAATTTTTTATAACTCCATCAATATATGTATCTTTAACTCTTTTACCGGAATAAGTATCAACAATACTTTTTCTTTCTTTTTTTAAATCATCTATCTTTGTCATTTAACTTACTCCTTTTCTTTTAATAATTTATTAGTTACATAATAACCACTATAAAAGGCATTATCTATTCCAGAACCTAAAAGCCCACTAGCTCCTACAAAACTAACACCTGGAACTTTCTCTTCATCATAACTAATAATTCTATGAATACTACTATCATAACCTTTTTTCATATACCCATACATACTACCATTAACACTATTTGTAATTCTCTCAATTGTAAAAGGTGTTGAAATTGCTATTTCTTCAATATATTCTTTAATATCTACTCCAAAAGCTTCTTCAAACTGACTAATTAATCTATCCGCAATATCATTTTTTACTGTTTCATAATCTTGAGCCCCTTGATTTTTAAATACATCTTCAAAATATATTTGTTTTAAAACTAATATTGTTGTATTCTTAGGACTAGCATCTTCGTTTACTACATTAGGCACATATCCAACCCAAGTACTATGATTTAAACTATTCATATATTTAATATTTGTTGCACTATCTAAAGTTAAAAATTGATAATATTTATAATTATTTAAACCCAACTCTTCATGTGCTCTATTAAGCCCTAAATAAATAACTACTCCATTAGCCCCAATCGTTCTAGCATTTTCTAATCTATTAACACTTTTAATTTCTTCTTTAATTAAATCTTTAAAAACATAATATTTAGCTAAATCACATATTATATGCTTCCCTTTATATTTTAATCCATCTTTAGTTTCTACTATCTTAATATCTTCATTAATAATATTTATAACTTTAGAATTAAAATATATCTTTCCCCCATTACTTTGATATTTATTAACAAGTTTCATATCAAAATCTAAATTCTTATTATTTAATATAACATTTTTTTTAAATATTAACTTCTCTAAAAAATCAGCATAATCTATAAAACTTAATTTATTTAAAGGACTTCCCAAATCTAACCACCAAACACTAAGTATATTAATAACTTCTTTAGGAAACTTCATTTCTTTTAAAACATCTAACGCATATTTATCTAAATACTTATAAAAATTAGGATATTCTTCTTCACTTGGTGTTTTTCCATCTAATAATATTTCTACTGCCTCATGTACTTCCTTAGTCATTTTAACTAATTCTTTTAATTTTTCTATTACTCCTGGACTTATCTCTTCTAACTCTAAAATTAAATCTTCAAACTCTCCCTTTAATTCATATTCTTTTTTAGTATTTAATTCTTTAATCCTACTATTAAAAGGCACAACTTTAGTATCAACATCTATTTCATATTTCTTTAATAATTTTTGTAATTTACCAATATGTTCTTCATTCCCATAATTATAAATATCATAACCACTGGTATCAAACTCAAATCTTCCCTTTTTAAAAGTTGAAACTAAACCGCCTGGTAAACTATTCTTTTCTAAAATAAGTACTTTCTTCTTATTTAAAATTAAATTTATCCCAGCACTTAATCCACCCATTCCGGCGCCAATTATAATATAATCATAAATCATTAATTTACCCCATTTCTATTAAGTTTAAAATTTGTTACTTCATCCATATCTATACCATATTCTTTAATATACTCTTTATGTTTTTTAAGCATATCTTCTGCATATTTAATAACTAAAGTCTTTTCTACTTCATTAATATTTAAATATTTAACTGAAAGTATTACTAAACTATAACGATCTATTCCATTTAATACCCGCATATCAAATGGTGTTGTAATAGCTCCTTCTTCTTTATATCCTCTAACATGTAAATTATTATTATGTCTATTATAAGTAAGTTCATGAATTAAATTAGGATACCCATGAAAAGCAAAAATAATTGGTTTATCTTTTGTAAATAAGCTATCATATTCCTTATCGGTAAGTCCATGAGGATGAACTAAATTACTTTGTAATTTCATTAAATCAACTACATTTATAACTCTTACTCTTATATTAGGAATCTTCTCTCTTAATATTTGAGAAGCCGCGATTATCTCCAAATTAGGTGTATCTCCTGCACTTACAAGCACTATATCTGGGTTACCTCCATCATTACTAGCAAAAGGAAGAATCCCTAAACCTTTAGTACAATGATTAATCGCTTCTTCTTTATTTAACCATTGCTTTGTAATATGTTTACTTGCTACCACCACATTTATATAATCTTTCGTTCTTGTAATATGGTCAAAAGTTGAAATTAAAGTATTAGTATCAATTGGTAAATATATTCTAACTGTATCAGCTTTCTTAGTTACAATATGATTTAAAAATCCTGGGTCTTGATGCGTAAAACCATTATGGTCTTGTTGCCATACATGACTAGTAAGAATTATATTTAAACTTGAAATTGGTGCTCGCCAAGAAAGTTCTTTACATACTTTAAGCCATTTTGCATGCTGAGAAACCATACTATCAATAATCCGACTAAAAGACTCATAAGTATGAATAAAACCATGTCTTCCAGTAAGTAAATACCCCTCAAGCATACCCTCACATGCATGTTCTGAAAGTATCGAATCAATTATTGCTCCATCTGTATTTAAAAATTCATCCCCCTTAATTATCTCCCCATTCCATTTTCGATTAGTTACTTCAAAAACATGACTAAGACGATTTGATAAAGCTTCATCTGGCCCAAATATCCGGTAATTATCTCGATTTAAATTAACTATATCCCGAATAAATTTTCCCAGTTCTGTCATATCACTGGCCTCAATCTCGCCTGGATATGGCACATCTATCATATATTTATTAAAATCTGGAATATCTAATTCTCTTAATATTTTACCCCCATTCGCATGAGGATTAGCTCCCATCCTATTATCCGGGATTAATTCTTGTAAACCTTTTTTTAAAGTTCCATCCTCATCAAATAATTCCCAAGGTCTATAACTTCTAAGCCAATCTTCTAATAATTCTAAATTATAAGAACTATCTTTAGTTATCTGTAAAGGTACTTGATGTGCTCTAAAAGTCCCTTCGACAATTTTTTCATCAACAATTTTAGGTCCTGTCCATCCCTTTGGTGTTTCTAAAATAAGCATAGGCCACATTGGTCTTGTTGTATCTCGGTCTTCAATTGCTCTTTTTTTAATTGCTAAAACTTTTTCTACTGCCTCATCTAACGCATGAGCCATTGCTTCATGAACTCCTGCATCTGTTGTATATTTAACATATATGGGGTCATAACCTAACCCCATAAAATACATCATTAATTCTTCTTTACTTATTCTTGCTAAAATTGTTGGATTAGCTATCTTATAACCATTTAAATGTAATATTGGTAACACGACTCCATCTGTGATTGGATTTATAAATTTATTTAATTGAAAGCTAGCCGCGAGAGGTCCTGTTTCTGCTTCTCCATCCCCAATTACACACGCTGCCCACAAAGTTGGATTATCTAAAACAGCTCCATAAGCATGCGCAAGACTATACCCAAGTTCCCCTCCTTCATTAATACTTCCAGGAATTTCTGGTGCTACATGACTAGAAGTTCCTCCTGGAAAACTAAATCTTTTAAATAATTTTCTAAGTCCTGCCTCATCATAAGTAATATCAGGATAAACCTCACTATAGGTTTTTTCTAAATAAACATTTGAATAAGCTGCTCCTCCCCCATGTCCCGGACCACTTATATAAATCATATTTAAATCATATTTTTTAATAATTCTATTTAAATGCACATAACAAAAATTTTGACCAGGCGTCGTTCCCCAGTGCCCCACCAATTTTGCTTTTATATGTTCTATTTTTAAAGGTTCTTTCAATAAAGGATTATCTTTTAAATAAAGTTCACTAGCCGCAAGATAATTAGCCGCCCTAAAATAAGCATCTAATTTTTCTAACTCTAAAGCCCTTAATACTCTTTCCATTATATCACTCTATTCTATGATAATTATAACAAATATCCTAAAAAAAAACTATATTGTCTTTATAGTTTTCTAAATTTTTACTAAAACTTTTTAAGCATACTCTTTAATTTTTTATTATCCTTTAAATTAATTATTAAAGTAATTATTCTAATAATACCCGCTATTCCAATAATTATCAATATAAAACCTAAAAATTTACTAGAATAACTATTACTCTCTTTTTTTCGATATTCATTTATTAATTCATTTGCTTCTTCTTCATTTTTATCATCTTCATTCTTACTATAATTTAAAAAATAACTTCTGGTTTCTTCATCAATACTTTTAAAAGATTTCTTATTATAATATTTTTCATAATAGTCTTTTAAATCATTAATATAACCCGGTATTTCATATAAACTAGGAGCGATTTTACTATTAACTATTTCTAAATTATTAATACTTTCAAACGTACGTGCTACTTCATAAAGTAAATCTTCATTATATTTTGTACTAAAAAACTCTAAACCATAAGCAAATTCCCCAATATAACCCATAGGAACTGTAATGGATGGATAACCAATCACTGAACCTAAGAAACTTCCGGGAGCATTTAATCCATCTTCATTTATTTTTAGATTTTTATTTTTAACCGTCGGATATATTAAAATATCAACATCATTACTTTTCATAACCTCATCTATATGTTCTAAAAAAGTATTTTTTTTATTATTTATACTATTTATATTATTTCTCCAAGCATTATTACAACTACTTAAATAATCACTTACCCCATAAACTTTTCCATAAGCTCTATTTAAATCAGCAAAACTTCTAATTGTTCCCTTTGTATTTTTAATATACTTATTAAAGCCATCACAAAAACTACCCCCTGTAAGGGTTGAATTAGCAATATTTTGATAATAACTTGTTACTAATTCTTCTATTTCTACTACTTCTAAACCATTATTTTTTAATAATTCCACTTTTTCTTTTACTAACTTTGCAATATCATCATCAGTTTTTTTATTTACGCCTGTTTTTTTCGTATCACCATAAGCATAATCCGTAATTAAACCTATCTTAATCTTACTTAAATTAATATTAGCCTCATAATCTTTAACTTTTGTGTTTTTAGTAGCCTCATCATTTTCATCTTCTCCCGCGATTATTCCTAAAATTAAAGCATTATCATTAACTGTTTTAGTAAGTATTCCTATGGTATCTCTCTCTAAATCATAAGGAATTACTCCTGTTCTTCCAATTAATCCAAAAGTTGGTCTTAATCCCACTACTCCTGCCGCGGCAGCCGGAATTCTAACTGACGAATTAGTATCTGTTCCAAGCGTTGCTGAGGCAAAAGAAACCGCAAGGGCAACTGCACTACCACCACTTGACCCATAAGGTGAATAATCCGTATTAAAAGCATTTCTAACATGACCATATGAACTATAAGAATCACTTGCTTTAAATGCAAACTCACTCATATTAGCCGAACCCAAAATAATTGCTCCAGCCTCTTTTAACTTTTTAACCACTAAAGCATCTTCATTAGGATAATTATCTTTTAAGGCTTTAGCTCCTGCCGTTGTTGCAAGACCCTTAACATCAATATTAGTTTTTACTATTATTGGAATTCCATGTAATTTACTTCTAACATGTCCTTCCTTTCGTTCTTTATCCAAAGCTTTAGCTTCTTCTATTGCCTTATCATTAATTTGATTTATAGCATTAAACTTTTCATTATAAGCATCTATTCTATCTAAATATAATTGTACTAATGCTTCACTTGTTAAATAACCTTTATCTAAAGCATCAGCTAAATCATAAATACTCATTGTATTTATATCTACCACTGCTTTTTCATAACCTTTAACTTCTAAAGGTATCAACAACAATATTAATAATAAATATTTCCAATACTTCATAAGCCACCTAAAACTTCCATAATGTATAAATACCAAACTAATGTGAACTTTATGTGATAAAACTACCTATTTATAGTTTAAAAAAACTATCTACCTAAATAATATCATAAATACAAATAAATTTAAATCTAAAACTTTACTCTATCAAACCAAAATATTTGAAAATACCACCATAAAAACAAAATGGGATGCTAAAGCAAATGATTACTATTTCAGTATCATTGACGTTATTAGCGCTTTAACTGGAAACACTAGGCCAAGAAAATATTGGAACGATTTAAAAAACAAGCTTTTAAAGGAAGGAAGTGAGTTGTCCGAAAAAATCGGACAACTAAAAAATGTCAGCATCCAATGGTAAGTTTTACAACAAAATTGCCATATTTTTTATAAAATTAATTGCATTAAGAACAAAAGTTTGATATAATTTATTTTAGGAATACTTAGTTAGTTTGGGTACTATTCTCCTTTACTTTTTAAAGTGAAAGGAGGTGAAATTATGAGAAAATCAGAGAAATATCTTTGTTCTATCATAATACTCCTTATTATTGTGATTTTAATCATATTAATAAAAATAGTACCAACTGTATAAGTCGGTACTAACCTAAAATTTTGGAATAGTACCTAACTCATCAAAATTAGGTATTCCTTTTTTATTTTATGCAAGTTTCCTTGACATATTCATCATAACATAAAAACGGCTTTTTTACAAGTCGTTTTCCATTTTTCTATTTAACTCAAATTTCTCGAGCTTTCAATCAATCTGGTGGAGAATAAGGGATTCGAACCCTTGACCCCCACGTTGCAAGCGTGGTGCTCTAGCCAACTGAGCTAATTCCCCAAAGAACATAACTATCTTAACACATACGATAGCTAAAATCAAGAGTTTTTTAATAAATTAAATAATTTTCTTAATTCTCAAAGTAAAAGCTCTTTTTTAAATTGATGAGTTTTTACTTTGAGAATAGCTATGTGTTTTTAGTT